>JBFYLO010000001.1:0-57193 GCA_041305385.1 Microcaldota archaeon
CGTCCTGATTCTCCAGTAAGGAGCTAAGGAAGGATTCCTCTAATTTTAAAATCGTATCCCCCAAGTTCTTTTCCCTCTCTTCGTTACTTTTACATCCCAAATGCTATTGACTTTGCGATTCTCGTTTATCGCCAACAGCCAACGGCTAACTATTTGTGCCTCTGGGCGTAGATGTTTCGCACACTAACCATTGACAGGCACTGTTATTGGGATTCTCTAACGTCCATATATCTTGCACACCTTACGCCATCCACTCGTTTTTATTTTTTTTACAATGGCGTCTGGGTCGTTCACAAAATCATTCGCAGCTGGACCAAAAAGCACAGGCATCAATTGAAAAACGTCATAGAACCTCTCTCCTTCGAATTCCGAAAAGATTTTTGCAAAGGATTCTGCAAAGAGTGTTGTGTTCTGTTCAAAAAAAGCCGTCATTTTACCACGTTTGTCCTCCCCCAGTTGTTCAAGCACATACGCAGTGTTTTTACCCAATTTTTTTGTAAGAAGAACTACTGAATCCGGGTTTTTCACAAACAGAGCAATCACGTTCTCGTTAGTCAAAACCTCAAATGCGCGACTGTTGCCTGAAGCTTTGGCTAGTTCTATGAATGGCGTTTGGTCTTTAGCAAAGAGCGTTGCTAATTTATCATCAGCTAGGTCACAGAATGCCAAACCCACATCGTGTAGACTCGTCATTGCATTTGCTATTTCTGAAAAAGAGTCTATGACCCGCTTAGGATTTTGTAAAAAAAGAACTGTCATTTCTTTATTGGAAATTGCACGGAATACACCATTAATGCTTCGAAGCGCCGATAGATAGTTAGTATCATGCAACTGTAACCCCATGTCAGCCGAATCCTCATCCCACCCTATACCCCAAGCTATTGGTTTATCGAAACTTAAAATTCGAATAGTTTCTCCCAGTTCTAGAAGATGCTTTTTTGCTTTGGCAGAAACCCTTACTCCACTATCGACTGTCTCCTTCATATGGCGCAAAGTTCGATCAACCGCTTCAAAAATAACGTAAGTTAGAACTCGATTCATCAAGTCTTTCAGGGCTAAAGAGTTAGCCAGTTCCTCTTTTATCAACGGATGGATGTTGCATTCGATTTGAACTAGCAGTTCTCCAATAACTCTTTCAATGTATTGACTCCTAAGGCGATTAAAAATTCCTTCAAACTGCATACGATATGGTTTGAGAATACCCTCTTCTATACGCCGAATATCAAATCCCTTAACATTTTTCCTAATCTCTCGCCCCATTCCATCCAATATTCTTTCAGCAGACTTTACGTCAAAATATGGCCTCCATCTCCCCCCAAGTTCCAGAATTCCGTTCAACCTTTCCTTAAAAGTTTCCACAATGTTTCTTATCTCATCCGGAACCCTCGCGAACAGTGCATAAGCATCCTTTGCGGGGTCCAGCCCTAACTTCTCAAAAACAGCCCTCGCTTCCCGCTTCTTAACCCCCTGAATCGCCCCAGGCTCTTTGTCAATGAAAATCTCGTCGCTTCCAATAAAGCGAGTACCCGGAGAGCATAAAAGAAATGGAACAACATTTTCCGTATCAATCACAGGGGCTCCGTTCTCCCTCTTTAACGTTTTGTCTGGTTCTAGTTTCCACTTACCAAACATTCCCTTTCCACTGCGGACCGGCAGAGCGTAGACTCTTTCGCCTGAATCCAGTCCAGTCTTTATGTTTCTGCATTTGGTGTTAAAGAAAACGTCTGTAATATCGACGTGCTTTTCGCCCACCTTCGCGTTTGAGTATTTTTGCCTGAAATCCTCAAGGGCAAAGGCTATCCTAGACATAGGGACTAATATATGGTAAAACGGCTATAAAAAGCCACAACATCACTCCCTCTCTAGGGGCATCACCGAACATCGGGCGTACCCCTCTCCCTTCACGATCTCGTCCAATCTCACGGGCACGACGTTCTGTCCAATTCCCTTCAGGAACGAGATGACTTGGGTGCAATTAGGATTAACTATCCTGGTTTTAGGGTCCAGTGCAAGCGTGTTCGCCCCGAGCTTGCAGCACTCGTCCTGGCCTATCTCGAAGAGTCTTCCGTAGATGGAAACGAGAAACTCCAGGTCCCGTTTATCCTCGAAACCGTTGGGGTAGACCAGTCCTGCACCTCCGGCATGGTTACTTTTAACCTCTATCGGGCTAAAGATGCAGTCTAAGTGCAGTATGTCCGAGTTGAGCCTTATCGCTTTCACTTCGAACTCGGTTCCGACTATCTCCTGAAGCCATTTGATTGCATCATCGTTGGTTCTGCGTCCAACCCCCACGAGCATCAGGTTTTTACTGCCTTCCAGTATCACATTCCCGCCCTCGAGTTCAGCTTCCTTCGGAGGTTTTATGCCGCCTTCCACTGTTTTCTCCTCAGCCTGCCGGGGGAGCGCAACCAGATTCGCTTGGATCAGCTTATCGCCTATGGTGATGCCTATGTCTCGAGTATATACTCCCTCGGGCTTATCCGCACCCGGGTTAATCAGCACTACGTCCACGTTCGCTTTCCTTAATTCCATTATGAGTTTGGTGTGCTCGATCACAGCTACGTATCTGTCTGGCTTGTTGTTGTGATTTTCAGCTTCGCGTATGTTGATGGGCGTTCCCCAGTCGAGATAGGTTGGAAGGGAAACCACGGCTGTCCGCAGTTTCCCATTCTCGCTTTTGCAGCTTATTCGATAGTCGGTAGCTCTCACGACGTCTACGAGCTTAATTCCTTGGAATTTTTGCAAGCCCGAAAGCATGCAGTTCGTCTTTTTTATGGCCTTTGAATCGAGCGGTCTGAAACCGGATTGTGCTGACAACGTCACTGGATTTGTCAAACCCTCCCCTCCATTTTTCGGCTTCGGTCATGGCTTCCGCTAGCAAAAGAGCCCGCTTTCGCTCACCAAACCGCAGAGCTCCCGCTGACCAAACTTCCGCTAGCAACAATCCAGCGTTTCCACTGGCCTTGCGTAGCCTGCCCGAAAACCGTTTTTTCTGGGCCAAAGGCCGGCGCATGCGCCTGGCTCAAAACCTATTTTGGCCCTGTCCTTCCATTTGCACTTTCTTTTTATTATAACCTGCGGCATTTTTTTTGGTCAAAACAATAGTTTTTTAAGTTAAAATAACCATAATGAATAATATGCCAAAGAACGACAACTTCTCCTCCGTCGGAGTAGATAAATGGGATAGGAGGATAATGTACGCGCTGGACTGCAATTCCAGACAATCGAATTCAAAGATAGCGAAGAAGCTGAAAATCGGGAAGAACTTTGTTAATTACCGCATCAGGCGCCTTGAGGAGCGTGGGATAATCAGGGGGTACTTCACTGTGATCGACGGATACAAACTCGGTAACATCGCGATCAGGGCCTACCTGAAGTGGGGTTTCGTGAGCCCTGAAAAGGAGAGGGAAATCGTGGACTTCATAATTGACAACTCGAACGTTTGGTGGGTCGGGACGATAAGCGGCGAGTGGTCACTCGCGATGGTCGTCTGGGTCTCGCACTTTTCGGAATTCGAGAAGTTCTGGTTCGAGCTCATGGACAAATACCAGAGATACATCCACAGGCGCGTCGTCGCGATCTACTCCAAAATGTGGGACTGCTCGTATGCGTTTCTCTCCCCGGAAAATGTGGAGGACCGGCCTTACCAGGTCATAGGGAGCGCCGACGCGGTGAAGCTGTCAAAAAAGGAGCTTCTGCTCCTGGATGTTCTTGCTGAGAGCGCAAGGATCCCTACGATCGAACTGGCAAAGAAGACGGGGCTTTCGGAATCGGGGGTGAAAGGGGTTCTCAAACGCCTCACGTCATTGGGCGTCATCAGGGGATTCGGAACCATATTCGACACGGAAATGCTGGGATACACATATTACAAGTTCTACTTTTACCTGAAGGGCGTTGGGAACTACGAACAGATGCTGCAGTTCGCTCTCTCGCATCCCAACACCATATACGTAAACAAGACGATCGCGTTTGCGGATTTTGAGGTTGACGTAATGTGCAGATCGACTTCCGAGGTGCGCGCGTTCTTGGAGGCGTTTGGTAAGAGATTCGGCGAAAGCATAAACGACTACGGCATGTTTATTTATGAGAAGAATCAGAAGAAAAAATACTTCAGCTTGGCGAGACCCGGAAGATGATAGGACTACGCCAACTTGCATGTTGCGCGCTGGATTTCTCAGAGATTATGAAGGGATTTAGCAGTCGGCTGACCGTTCTCCCCGAGGCATCCTGCCCCTGCTGACTTTATCTTCGCCGAAACCATCAAAATAGCCCCGAAGATGAGGCCGCTCCCGAAGAGTTGAATCAGCGAGAACTGCTCCCCGATTATGATGTAGGAGAATACGGCTGCAAAAACCGGCTCTATGGACATTATCACTCCTGTCCGAACCTGCGAAATCCTCTTCTGCGCCCAGGGCATAATCAGGTAGGAGAGGAGAGTCGGGAAGAGGGCGAGAAAAAGGATTGCGGGAAAAGATTCGGAGCCAACCCTGGGGCCAGAAAAAACCGCGAGCGGAATCGCGAGAACCGCGACTGCCCCGAGCTGGACAGCCGTTAGTTTGAGGAAATCCCTTTTCTTAACGAACTCGCCGGTGAACAGTATGTGAAGCCCGAAGAACACCGCGCAGGCGAGGGTGAGCAGGTCCCCGGGGTTGAAAGCAAAGTCGGGTTTGTAGGTTAGCAATGCGAGCCCCGCAAAGGCAACCAGCGCTGCAGCCCAATCCCGGACCCGTATCCTTTTCCCGAGAAAAGTCATGAGGATGGGAACGAATACAACACAAAGGCCTGTGATGAACGCGCTTTTCGAAGGCGTGGTGTAGTTGAGGCCGATTGTCTGGGTGGAAAATCCGAGGAACAGGAGAACCCCTAGGGAAAAACCATCGCGAATGGTTTCCCGGTCAAATTTTTCCTTTTTTAAGAGAAAAAACCCGAACAGGATTGCCGACGCGATGGCGAACCGGACTGCGACAAGGCTCAGGGCATCGGTTGAGACGAGAGTCTCTTTCACTAAAACAAATGTAGTTCCCCAAAGGAGGACTGCAAAAAGAAGGGCTAAGGAGGGAACAGATTCACTCGAAGCGCTCATTTCCTCACCTATCTCTTCCTGTAGCCGAATGTTTTGTCATACTTCTCATGGTCGATTATGTCGAGAACATCCAGCCATATGGAGATGACCTCGATGCTTGTCCCCTCTCTTTGCGGCTGCTTGAGAGTGTAAATCATCCGCCAGTAGCCTGAGAGATCGATTTTCCAAAGATTCGTGACCTCGTATTCGTCGAGATATTTTCGCGGAATGAGTCTCTTCGGTATTTGAACTCCGTAATCGTAATGGGCCTTAAGGACAATTATCTTCGACTCGATTGACTTAAAAAGTGTCTGATGGAAAGAACTTTCGATGCCTTTCTCGCGCTCCTTTTTCACGGTTTCCCGAAGCTCCAGGTATTCTTCCTTGGCCTCGCCGAGCAGTTT
Organism: Microcaldota archaeon; assembly: GCA_041305385.1. Lineage (GTDB taxonomy): Archaea > Micrarchaeota > Micrarchaeia > Burarchaeales > JAKAKT01 > JAKAKT01. Next base: position 5,467 of record JBFYLO010000001.1, read on the forward strand.
GACGCTTACGCGCTTTTCCGCCATATTCACACGTCCAGTCCGTCTTCCTCGGCTTTAGCCAATTTTCGGCTAGGGTTGAAGGTCCAGACGAATCCGTTTCTCGTCTCGAGGACCATCCCTCTTTTCTCTAGGTAGTCAAGCGTGACATTGAGTGTGGACCTCATAACTTTTGTAGGAAGCTTGCCAAGAATCTTATTCCGGCTGATGGCGACGTCAGAATTTTTTATAGCTTCCTCTATTGCCATGACTGTTTTGAGAGTAGGGTAATGGACCACTTCGGTCTTGGTTCCTCGGTTCATGCTGACCACGCATAAGTTTATACCCTAATAAGTATATAACTCTATCGTTCTCGCAACTCAAAAACAACGCGATTACTTCTTTTCATCCTCCTCCGCCTCGAGCTCAAAAACAGTGAATATCTTGACCATGCCGAGCTTCTCCATGTCGCCAATCATCTCCATCATCCTGCCCTCGTCCATGCCAGTTGATGTGAGAATTTCCGCAAGCGTCCTCTGGCCGTCTATCTTCATGTAGAGCGCCATCCCTTCCTTGCCGAACTTCTCGTAGAGCGTCTGCTCCTCCTTGAAGCGGTGAACAGCGTCTACGTTGATTTTTTTCGGGATGAGCCCGATTAGGTCTTCCTCTGCCAATTGAATCACTGAGTGAGATGCTTATTGCTCGGATACTATATATAATTATATTCTTGCTCGGTTAAAATAGACTAGCATGGAAATGGGAACGCCAGTTCAAAGGGAAAAGCCGAAAAGCGCTTTTCCGAGAATGGTTTTCACCTCGCTCCTGATAGCGTCAATGAACTTTTTGCCCATCGCCGAGCCAATTCTTCAACCACCCCGAGTTTCAGAGGCGAAGGCGCAAACAGCTCCTGATTCCGCCAAAACCGCCAGGATATACGACTCGCTCCTCACCATCGAACGAGAAGTGTTTCTGAGAATGCTGGACAGAAACAAATCCTACGTAGTAGACTTTGCAAAAAAAGACAAAAAACTCGCTCCCCGCGTGAAGTCCCTCCCCCAGATGCTTTCAGACAGACTCAGCAAGCTAGAGCACATGAACCCAGCCCCCGAGTTGCTGAAAGCGTTAACCAACGGTTTTGAAGTCACTATCTGGACATCCCCAACAGCCGAGGAACTCAAACAGCTTGAGAGGCACCAGCTCGTGAAAATATACTATCTCATGGAAGCGCTTTCCGACTCAACAACAAGAAAACAAATGGGCCGAAACCTCGAGGCAGACAGGTATGACCAAACCGGGGAATGGGGGGGCATGAGCCACCTGAGCAAAAGCGGCGTTTGGTTTGACTTTGTACCTAGCAACCCGTTGGTAAGTATCGTGAGTCCGAGTGAGAAACTCGAACTCGAACTGGAAGCCGCCATCAACCCAAGACAGTTCGATAACAGCTATTACTCCGAGCCAAACATCCCACGCGACATGCTTTTTCCGTTCCACTTCCACGCCCAAACTGTCAACGATACTGGGGCCACTTTCCCATCTTACGCTGACTTTCGCTGCGGGGAGGGCATAATGCTCTCCCTTGTCGATTTGGGCAAATTCAACGTCGACGTTGTGCTCTGGATAAAAAATGGGGATAAGTGGAGATGGATTGACCTCGACCTCGGGGTTTACACTTACTAACCAACGAATAAAAGCCGAAACCCGAGTTTGCCCCCCGAGGGGCTTGGGTCTCGTTTATTTGTTTTTTCCCGCTTGTTTTCTCGACCATATATTTATATTACTCTCAAGCCAATCAGGAGTTATATGGCTGTCGAGGATCTACTTATCAGCACGGGAGTGGACAACCTGATTAGGCTAGTCCACGATGCGGGGAGAATCGAGCTCAAGGAAGCTGCCAGGCATCTGGGGCTCTCCTCAGCCTCAGTTGAGGAATGGGCCCGCGTGCTTGAGGAGGAGGGCCTCATAAAGCTCGATTACCAGCTCACGAAAATCTATTTAGTCTGGGTCGGAACCAGCCCCAAGGAGCTCGCGAGGAAATCGGAGCAGCTCGCTGACAAGAAGGCCGAGCTCTCGCGCGACATCGAAAACATGGTTGGGAAGCTCGAGGCGCATGGGGAGGAGCTGGACAAGCTCGAGGGGGAGTTCAAGAAAATCTCCGAGCTGCTGGACCCGAAATTCGGGGGCCTCAAGAGGCGACTGGACGCGCTCCGCGAAATCGAGAGGGAGAAGGACAGCATTTTCGATTCCCATGTCCAGAGGATGGAGAAGGCGAAGGATGAATACAGGAAGCTCAATGAAACGCTGGGAACAGACGAGGCGAGAACGCGGGAGATGTGGGACCGGGTGCGGGAGATACAGGTGGGCATCGAGAAGATTGAACCTGAGCTCGAGGCCCTCGGGCCGATGAAAAGGGGAATCTCCGACCTGGTGAACAAGCTCTCGGTTCAGGCAAGGGAGATTTCGGATGCGCTTTCAGCACACAGGGAGCAGCTCCAGAACCTCGACCTCATCTCGAAAGACCTGAAGGCGAGGAGGAACGCGCTCGGGGAGATGGAACAGCGGGTCGGCAGGATAGGGGCCGAGATACAGGAGCTCGTAAAGACCCTGGATACGGTTTCCAGGGAGGCCCAGGAGCAGAAGAGGGCCCAGGAGGCTCTCGAGGGCATGAGGGGCAAGATAGAGGAGTTCCAGAAGGAGAGGGCGCGGCTGGAACAGCTCCATGAGGCGGTGAACAGGGAGGGCAAGGAAGTGCTTCAGAAGGCCGGCTCGGTCCTCAGGGTGATAGACGAGCTAGAGGGAAGGTTCAGGGAGGTCAAGAAGCTCGAAGGAACAAGGGCGACGCCGCTTGAGGATTACCTGCAGAGGATTGGCGAGATAAAGGAGAAGACCAAGGAGGACCTCAAGGAGGTGAACTCCCTCGACTCGAAGGCCATGTCGGACATTGCGAAGGCCAAGGGCGAGCTCGAGAAGCAGCTCTCCGAGATGAAGGAGCTGACCCGGGCGTTCGAGGGAATCTCCGAGAAGAAGAGGGAGCTCGACGATGTTTGCTCGAGGATAGAGGACATGCAAGACGAGAGAAGGACGCTCTTCCAGCAGCTCACGCTCATATCGAAGGAGATAGACCTCATAAACATCCAGGCCGCTCCAGCTGGCTCGCCAAAGAAGGACCTCAAGGTCGACGAACTCATGACCAAGGTCGAGACCGTGAGGCGCGACCAGGCGGAGTTCGATAAAAGAAGGCTGGAGCTCAGGAACATGATTGAGAAGATGCTCGGGAGCGAGAGGGAGAAAAAGGGTAAAAAGTAGGTGATCGCATGGCCGAGGGGAAGAAGGCGGCGGACGGGAGCGCGGGCGAAGTGCTCGAGGCCTATTCATATAACGCAGGAGGCATGCCTGTCGATGTTAAAATTGTGAAGAAGGAGGAGTTCGTCCCTTACTACATGATTGCCATACCAGGGCTCGGGCAGGGGACCAAGATACTGCTCAGCACCCTCAAGGGCGAACTGGTCACCGAAGTGAAGCTCGAGGTTAGCGAGATAGTCGACCCTAAGAAGGCCCAGCTCGTGAGGAAGAAGTTCGAGGAGAAATCGCTAAGCCTGCTGAAAAGGCACTTCCCGACCATAAGCGATGAAACCAGGGGAGTGCTGTCATCCTACCTTCTCCAGAACACCCTCGGCCTCGGGGACCTCGAGGCACCGATGTACGACGAGAAGCTTGAGGAGATAGCCATCAACGGCTCGCGGGAGCCGGTCTGGGTTTACCACAAGAAATACGGCTGGTGCAAGACCAACATAAATCTTCCAGACGACGAGTCCGTTTACGAGTACGCATCCATAATCGGCAGGAGGGTCGGCAGGCAGATAAACTCGCTCGACCCGCTCATGGACGCGCACCTGCCGGGGGGGGACAGGGCCAACGCGACCCTCTTCCCAGTATCCACCTGCGGGAACACGCTGACCATAAGGAAGTTCTCGAAGAATCCGTGGACTATCCCGAATCTCATCCGCTCCAAGTGCCTCAGCTCCGAGACTGCTGCGCTCATCTGGCTCTGCGTCCAGAACGAGCTCTCGCTCCTGGTGGCCGGGGGGACCGGGAGCGGCAAGACCTCCTTCCTCAACGCCCTTGCGTGCCTCTTCCCGCCCACCGAGAGAATAATCAGCATCGAGGACACGCGGGAGCTCACGCTCCCCTCATTCCTCCAGTGGGTGCCCATGAGCACCAGAGAGCCAAACGCCGAGGGGAAAGGTGAGATAACCATGCTCGACCTCATGGTGAACGCTCTGAGGATGAGGCCGGACAGGATTGTTGTCGGCGAAATAAGGAAGCAGCGGGAGGCCGAGGTGCTTTTCGAGGCCATGCACACCGGGCACTCGGTGTATGCGACGCTCCACGCAGATAACTCCGATGAGACCATTTCTAGGCTCACGAATCCGCCGCTCAATATCCCTGTGAACATGCTGGGCTCGCTCTCGGGAATCGTCGTGCAGTTCAGGCATCGGAGAACGGGGATTAGGAGGACGCTCGAGTTCGCAGAATTGCTCAGGAGCGGAGAGGCCAACGTGCTCCAGAGATGGGACCAGAGGACCGACAAGCTCAGGGAGATAAACCAGATGACTTCTCTCTCCGATACCCTCGCGCTCTACGGAGGGATGACGCCGAAGGAGATAAAGAAGGACCTGACTGAGAAGATGTCGATATTCGACTGGGCGGTGAAGCACGGCCTTGACGATGTCAACACAGTCGGCATGATAATGGGGTTCTACTACGAAGACCCGGACTATGTGCTCGGCCTGGTTCAGAAGGACATACCTCTGAAAGGGTAGGTGGGAAGATGGCGGATGAAAAGAAGGATGGGAAGCCAGGTTTGAAGGCCTCGGTGCAGCTGGAGAGGGAAGTGCCTTTCATGGAGCTTGTGAGAGAGGCGCGAGACCTTGAACAGCTCCCGCAATTTGAGCCGAAGCCTTCCTACGGGGAACCAAAAAAATCAACAGAGGATGTGGCAGTGTCCATACCTGCTTATGCTGAAATGTCCTACTCGGAGATATTGAGCGAGCTCAAGAAAATAGACAAGATAAAGGCTACGCTGAATTATTCGGGAGGGATTGCGGCCCCGATTCCTCCAAAGTTCGAGGAGAAAACGGCTCCGCCTAAAATCGAGAAAAAAGAGGAACCGCCCGCAAAGCCCCATGGTCGGGAATTAAAAATAGAACCGGAGAAACCGAAGCCTGCTCCAATTCAATTTGCTCAGGAGCCTAAGAAGCCAGCGGCAGTTGAGACTGCACCTGGACCTAAGCTTCCCCAGAAAGAAGAGGCAGGAAAGCCAGATTTCAATCTTAAGGAAATCACTGCCCAGGAGGAGAAACTGCTTCCAAAGCCCGAGGAGAAGGCGCGCAAGTCCTCGGTCCACATGATGATGGAAGAGAAGCCGGCGGAGTTGAAGCCCAAGGATGTGGAAAAGCACGACGCTGTTGATGAAGAACCTGATTCTGTCTCGCTCGCCCAGCAGATTGCCAGGGCGACTGCCAAAGCCAGGCAGGAGAAAAAGAGGGATCCTGAGCTTGGGACTCCTGAAAGCATCGAGTCCCTGGCGCAGCAGATAGCAAAGGCCAGGGGCGCAGTTAGCGAGGAGAAACAGCCTGAGACGCCACTTGTGCTTGAAATCCGACCAAAGCCTGAGCTTAAGCCAAAAGTTGAAATACCGGAGTCGGCACCAAGAGTTGAAATTGAAAAGACAGCGCCTAAACCTGCTGTCATCACAAAGCCCCCTGAGCCTAAACAAGCTGAAAAGCCAGTTGTTCAAGAAACCAAAGAAGCGAAACCTGGCCTTGAGCCGAAGACGTTCAACTGGCCCGCATCTCCCAAACCCGCCCCTGCAACAGAGGAGAAGCCTGCGCCTGCTGAGAAAAAGGAAGAGCCGAAGAAGGGCGGGCTTTTCAGCGGAATCACGGGCTTGCTCGCAAGAGGAAAGAGCAAGAAGCCAAATGCTCCCGCGCCTGAACAAAGAAAAGTTGAAGCTCCAAAAAAAGAAGCGCCGAAGGTCGAACCTCCAAAAGCGGTGGAGAAATCTGTGGCCACGGCACCCAAAGAACCGCAGAAACCTGTCCTGCCCCCGGAAGAGCCCGAAGAACCGCAGGATATGATAACGCGCATAGAGGAAACGAAGAAGAGAATTGCTTCCATGAGGGCGCAGAAAGGGGCCAAGCCAGATGCAGAAGTCGACCTTGAGCAACTCGAAAAGCTGGGAAAGTACAAGCGGGAACGCAAGGAACCTGAAGGGAAGGAGGACCCGCTCGCCAGGCTTCGCGAGTACAGGAAAAAGAGGAAAGAGGAGTGGGACGGGAAATAGGGTAGTTGGAGGTATGGCAAATCGAAAAGCAAATCGGCAAACCGAACACGAACGAACTCGAGGCGCCTCGCCGGGCTGGAAGCGCGCTCGGTTCCGGGCGAACGGGTTCGCCCTCGAGCTATAATCGCGGTTTGTTATGGATTGTGTGGAAGGGGTAAGATTTAATGGCAGAGGAGAAGGAGAGGCACGAGCTTGTTGATGGGGCTCTTTCAAACATTGCGAGCAGGTTCCCGAACTTGAAGGCCGACCTCGAACTGGCCGGCATGGAGGCGGACCCCAAGGGATTCGTTCTCAGGGCCATTTACCTGGCCCTTGGAATCTCAGTCATCCTTCTGGTCTTGCTCTATGCCTTCATCGCCTCAGTGCCTGCCTCGCCGGTTATCCTCATCCCGTTGTCGCCCGTAGTGTTCGCCCTGGCGTTCATCTATTCGATGAAGATGCCGGAGGCGATGATGCTCCGGAGAAAGAGAAGGATAGACGCGGACATCGTGTTCGCAGGGAGGCAGATGCTGATTGAGCTCCGCTCGGGCATACCGCTGTTCGAGGCACTGCTCAGCGCAACTGAGGGTTATGGCGAAGTGAGCTCCGAGATATCGAAGGTGATTGAGAAGGCAAGCGTCGGGACCTCGCTCGATGTAGCCATGAGGGAAGTGGCGGAGAAGAACCCCTCCAAGGCCTTCGGGAGAATCATGAGCCAGCTCGCGAGCTCGGTGCGCTCAGGCTCGGATGTCGCCCCTGCATTTGAATCGGTGCTCGAGCAGGTGTCTCGGGAGCAGGAGATTGAACTTAAGGCCTACGGGCAGAAGCTCAACCCCCTCGCGATGTTCTACATGATTATCGGCGTCATATTGCCCTCGCTCGGGGTTGTGCTCATGATAATCGTCCTGTCCTTCGTGAGCGTCAAGATAGGAGTCGAGGCGCTTATCGCTGCCCTCGCGCTCCAGGCGCTGCTCCAATACATATTCCTAACAGTTGTCGAATCAGCGAGGCCAAGGTTGTACTCATGAAAAATTCATACGAGACCATCGGGAGGTTTGTTCCGAGGAACGTGCTCGTGGAGCTTGGGGGCTCGCTCAAGATGGCCGGGATAGAGACGAGCCCTGAGGCATTCTCCGGGATAACGCTGGCCCTCGCGGTCGCGGCCTCGGGAGTTTTCCTTTTCGCCTCTTCGGCTGGGGCACTGCCGGCATATGCGATTGCAGCCTTGCCATTCTTAGCAGCCTTCACTGTTATACTGGCCGCCTATCTCCTTGTCTCCCTGAGGATTGATTCGAGAAAGAGGCAGGTCGAGGAAGCGCTCCCGGATTTCCTGCACATCGCGGCATCGAATGTGAGGGCAGGTATGCCTGTCGACCAGGCATTATGGTTCGCTGCCAGGCCGGAGTTCGGGCTCCTCTCCCAGGAGATAGAACTCGTGGCGAAGAGGACTTTCGGAGGGGAATCCTTCGCCCAGACCCTCGAGAGGCTGAGCAGCAGATTCGACTCGCCCCTGCTCTGGAGAACGGTGCGGCTCATAGTGCACGGCGCATCTTCGGGCGGGGAGATGGCGGGAATTCTCGAAGACACTGCGGATGACGTGCGGCGCGCCCAGCTGCTGAGGAAGGAAATCACTGCGAGCATGCTCATGTATGTGATATTCATAACATTCGCATCAGTTATCGGCGCGCCTTTCCTCTACTCGGTTTCCTACAAGCTGATAAGCGTTCTCGAGGGCATATGGACCAAGATGGCCGCCTCCGGGCCCCTGCCTAACGTGGGCTTCGTGACTTCCTCCTCGCCAGGAGTGACTGCGGAGCAGTTCCTCTGGTTCTCGCTCGCCGCAATCCTCATAACCTCCATAATCGCCTCGCTCATAGTCTCGGTGATACAGACCGGGAGCAAGAAGGAGGGGGTAAAATATGTCCCCCTGTTCGGGCTCGCGGGAATGGCGGTGTTCTTCATAATAACGCTGCTGCTCGATGTGTTCACGAAGTGATTAAAAGTCGCCGGTTAAGTAAGGCTCGAATCCAAACACTACAAATGAGGCGAGCGCCTTCGGGGGCGCCTCGCGGCTCGTTTGATATGGTCGGTCATGGGCACTATGTTTTCCATTTCCCTTTGGTCTCCCGAGAGGCGAGCACGTGTTCGGATTTGGAGTTTGCTTAACGGGTACAGTAGTTTTTTAAACTGCCCGCCATAAATACTAGTAGCCGATTTAAGGTGATGGAGTGCCAGATATACCGACAAAATATTATGCATATGGGAGCATGGCAGTTGGAGTTTTCTGCATGATACTGGCAATGGGCCAGGTCGGCATGATAACTAGCCTCATTGCAGCATTCTTCGTCTTCGCCTCGTTCGCCCTTTACCGCTATGGCTATATCTTGGTGCCGCTGTTCACAAAAATGACGAAAATAATCGAGATACGGGAAGGATACGAACTGCCGCCAGGGCAGGAGGCCATTGTCAAGAAGGTCGGCAGCACATACTATGCGTCCTCCTTCCTTTATGTGAGGATTTACGAGAGCGTCACTGATAAAACTGTTGACGAAAACCAGGTCTACAGCGAGTACTTCGAGAGGGCGATATCGTCGGTTAAGTTCGTCGTGAAATTCAGCATGATGGTTTATGTGAGGGACCTCTCAAAGTATAGGGAGGACATCGAAGCCAAGCGCGCTGAGGCGCAGCTCAGGCTGGCCCGCGAGAAGGAGAAGCCCGAGCCCGATGTGCTCAGGATGGACAAATTCGAGCGCGAGGTCGCCATGTGGGACGGCCAGCTGGCCCGCATATCCGGCGGGGTCAAGCCCATGGGCGCCATATGCTACATGATGACCACTGCCCAGGGCGTCTCGAAAGAGGCGGCCATGGCTGCTGCCCTTAGCCAGGCAAGCGAGCTCAGGGCGACTGTCTCCAACGCGCTGAACGCCGAGGTCAACGTAGTGACCGGGGAGGAGATGCGCAAGTGCTTCGAATGGGAGTTCTTCCTTCCAACTACTGAGAAGGAGATGGCTGAGGCGGTGAGCTGATGGTTCTCGGGGCAAAGATAAAGCTCTCCTCGAGGATTTACAACCGGGACCTGGCGAGGAGGAACATCTTCGTGAGGCCGCCCGAGCCCCCCGAGGAATTCCTCATAAACGACCCTGCTGATTCGCTCTACGTGGGGAGGACGAAGATTTTCCACGTCCCGTTCAGCTGGACTTACAAGAACGTCACGAACCCGCACATCTGCATAGTCGGAATAACCGGGTCCGGAAAAAGCTATTTCGTGAAGACCCTTCTCACGCGCGCAGCCTTTGTCTGGGGAACCAACGCATTCATCATCGATTGGGCAGGCGAGTATAGGGAGTGGGTGAAGCAGGCCGGGGGGAAGGTCATCGCCCTGGGGAGAGGCTCGTATGTAAACCTGCTCGACCTCGGGGGGATGAGGCCGACCGAGAGGGTCAAGCAGATTGTAAGAAGCCTCGAGATACTGACGGACATAAGCCAGTATCCTGAACAGAGGAGGCTTACCGAGCAGTCCATAGAGGAGGCCTACGTCCAGGCCGGGTTTCACATGACAGATAAAACCCAGAGGGACCCTCTCGGCAATCCGCTGGTTCCTCCGACGCTCAAGGATGTGCAGAGGATTCTTGAGGACAAGCTGAGGCACGGCACCTATGAGTTTCCGGCTGAGCTTGAGAATGCCGTTTACAGGATAAAGCAGTTCACGCGCGAGGGGGAGAACTTCTTCTCCGAGCAGAGCACCATAGACCTCGAGAGCCTCACCAAGGCGGGGCTCGTGGACCTCGACCTATCCGGGCTTCCGGATGAGGTGTTCAGGGGGCTCGCAGGGCTCTCGATGCTCCAGTTCCTCAAGGAGAAGATGAGGGAGGAGGGGTGGTCCGCTGAGAAGGGGCTCAAGCTCTTCGTCGTGCTGGATGAGGCCTGGAAGATTGCCAAAGATGAGCACAGCGACGCGGTGATGATTGTCAGGGAGGGCAGGAAATACCAGTTCGGGCTCATAGTCGCTTCCCAGAACCCAACGGACATCAGCGAGGCCATATTCTCCAACGTCGGGACCACGTTCATACTCAGGGTGAAATTCGAGTCTTTCCTCTCCTACCTGCAGGCGACCCTCAACTTCAGCGATTATATGAGGCAGGAAATCAGCAAGTTCGGGGTCGGGCAGTGCGCCGTGAACATGGCGTTCCAGACCAATGTGAAGTTCTCGGAGACGTTCCTGCTGGAGAAGATAGATGGCGAGGAGCCGCTTCTCGAGTATTTCATCGACCTGGCCTCGCTCTACGACAGCAGCAAAAGGGACCTTGCCAGGAGCTACTCCTTCGAGAAGAACGAGCTTAACAGAAGGCTCAGGATGTTCGGGGTCAGCGAAGACAACGTATCCATCATAACCGATGATTTCGACAAGAACAGGAAGCACATGGACGTGGTGAAGTTCGTCGAACTGCTTTCCAGATACGGGCTTGCGAAGATGAACGTCGTCTCGTTTCTCAAGGACATCGGGATAGATGATTCGACGATAATCAACATATTCAACAAAGTCAGGTCGGTCAGGGGCGTGTAGGGACATGGCGAAGAGCTACAAATTCGAGGCAAACGAGATGAAACGGAAGCTTCGCGACTTCGGGCTCAGCGACACCCACGTGGAGGAGATTTCCCGCCTCTTCGATAAGAGCAACAAGCACCTTGATGTCATAAGCTTCACCATAACCCTGGAGAGATACGGAATCTCGAGGATAAACATCGTCTCGTTCCTGAAGGACGTTGGGTTGGACGATTCGACGATAATCAACATATTCACCAAGTCCGACTTCGTCAAGCTCGGGATGGAGGACAAGGAGATAACGCAGGTAATCCTCACGTGAGAACAGGCTATTTAAGAGAAAACAAGCCCCCTCTCTTCTTCCAAACTTCAACCCAAAAAATAGCCCGTGGGTTGTATTTTCCAAATTTCTCTATTGCCCCGGTGAATTCTTTTTCTCTTTTCGACTCTATTTCAACTACGTAAATGTTAGTTGGAGTTAAAACGGCGTAACAGAGGATTCTGTTTTCTTGTGTGTTCAGGACCTCGTTTTCGATGTTCCCCAGAATTTTTCCAGTCTCGCCCAAGATTGGGTCTACTTGTTTTAGCTGGTCTGTGCGTACGGTTGGGTCGACTGGGCGAATTTCAAGTATTTCATTCCAAGTCAAATCTACGTAGCCTTTCCTCAAGCCAAGGCCGTTGTAGGCGTGAAGTTTTTCGTTCGTAACGAGCAGTTCGAGTTCTTTCGGATTCCTGAAAAAGACAAACAGGAGCAGGATGATGAACACAACTGTCAAAAATTCTGAAGCCGGAAGAAACCAGCTCCATAAGTTATTCGGAAGAATAACGAATGTTAGCAGGAGAAGCACGATAAAGAACACGTAGACTAGCACACCAGTTAAGATTTTTTGTTTTAGAGATGGCCCGGACCTCGTGTTGGTTACGCTTCTGAAGAGTTCTGCCATGTTCTCCCAGTTGCTATCCATTAGTATTAATTTAAGTTTTTCTTCAAGTCCGGGTTATATCTGAAGTTGGCTCCTTTTTCCTCAAAGAAATCATTTAAATAGTTGGCATCAAGATACTTATCGGGTGTTCGAATGGCAACAGTGTGCATAATATGCAAGCAGGAGAAGAACGGGACCCAGGTTTACGATGATTTCATCATCAAGCTCATACGGAAACTGAAGCGGGCCACCAACACTGCGCAGAACAACAAGCTCGTCGTGTGCCGCGGGTGCATGGAAGAGCACCTGAAGAGGCGGAAATCTTTCGAGACGTGGTTCGTCAGGTATCTCGCGATAGGCGTGATTGTTACGGCAGTACTGGTGCTCCTCACGCGGAACCTCGCGTCGCTGCTCATGGGGGCGCTTTTGGTGCTGTTCATGCTCGCTCTTGCCATCCCGTTCTATCACCCGTCCCTTGTCGCGCATCCTGGGGAGAAGCCCGGGAGAAAGGGAAGGAAGAAGGGGAAGTGATTCGATGGACGTCACAGGAAAGACGACGTATAAGGGGAAGGATGCCGCAGACGACCTCAAGCAGCCCCGCGCAGACGGGTTTCGCGTGAAGGGGCAGCCGCTGAAGAACCTGGATGAGATAGCGAACGTGCTGGCGACGGTCAAGTTCCTCTCGGTGACGCCCCAGGGGGATTATCTGGCGGTTCTGAACGTGGAGAGCCGCGACATCCAAAAGAACCCCTACCTGTTTTCCGTCATATACCTTCGGAGGGATTGCGCCGAGGTGATGTACACCTACACGCCGGGCATGAGCCCAAAGAAGAGAAAAATCGACGTGATAAGGTTCTTCCTCAACATAGCGACCCTGCTCGAAGGGGCTTACAAGGTCGAATACGGGCAGGTCTACCAGCTGATAGAGGAGACGCTGAAGGAGATTTCCGAATACATCTCCTCATCCTACGATGAAGTTTACGCGAAATACGACGCACTGATGAACGAAAACAAGCTGCTGAACAAGAAAATAGTCGAGTTGAGAAACACCGACGATAAGCTCGGAAAAGAAAACGTTGAGCTCAAGTCTAGGATAGACGAGCTCCTGATCCGCGTCCGGGAAGCCGAAGCCTACTCGGACGAGGTGCTGGTAGGGAAGATCCAGCAGTGGCTCAAGGAACACAAGAACGAGATAAACATCTTCGAGTTCGCGAAGATATTCAAGGTCTCTGAAACCCGGGTCGAACAGGTGCTCAACAAGATGGTCAACGATGGCATCCTAGAGGTCAGGAAGTAGGCGTGGTCTGATGGATGAAAAACGACGCCTCAGCCAGATAATAGAGCCGGGGCAGAGCATAAACAAGAAGTCCTACGTCTTTGACCCGAAGCGGGACTTCAGCAACGTAAGGAAATACAAGGTTAGGTATACCGATGAGTTCTCACTGGCGAGCATAAGGGCCATGATTAATGACTCCCTTGCGCCCAAGGGGAAGAAGCCCAAGCACACGAGACCTCCGGTGAATTACAAGGCCATTCTCTTCAGACTTTTGAAGCTCCTTATTCCCTTTTTGCTTATCGGCCTAATCGGGATTTTTGTTTTGATGGCTATTTTTCCACCTAAGGCTCCGACGAATCCTGTGAAGCCGGCATACTCGATGAATTACACTTATCGTTTCGTCAACACGGAAGTCATATCATTCAGGGATCCCTCAGCAGGGGATTCACTCAAGGCCTACGCGACTATAAGCCTGAACGGGACCGGCATTAATTCAACGCAGATAGACATGAGGCTTTATGGGGAGCCCATACCTGGGGAGATATTCCTTCTGAAGTCGCGGAGATACGAGCCTGAGAAATATGACGAGTTCAGGGCCAAGCTTTACTCGGAACTCAGGGGATCCGGCCTGCAGCTCAATGAAATCGACATAAACCAGCTCATGCACTCACCTGAGAACGCCTCGATGATACTGATAGTGGCCAGCGGCTTGGTCCCGACCTCTTTCTTGGGCCTGGACGACCCGAATTTCAACCTGAGGAAGCTTTTGGACAACAAAGACGTTGTGATATATCTCGGCTACAAGTTTGACGCTGGGGCAATTGGGGAAAACGGAAGCGTGAAGGGGAACGTGGACGTCGCTCCTGCGCTGAAAAAACTTGAAATCCGCTTTGACGACCTGCCTGAGAATACCAAGCTCTCGGAGGGCTTCCTTATGAAGAAGGCTGATTATAGGATAGGGCTTCCCTCCTCCCAGTTGCTTTACAACGGGATATCAGTCATGTCTGGAAAAAGCGGGGGTAAGTTCATGGTGTTCCCCAACAGCCTAAGATACGGCTGGGACTACGGGGGCATGGCTGCAGACGATGTCTATTCACTGATCAGAAACCTGAGCTGGATGAGGCCGCTGTCCTGGGCGCCCACTTATGTCGTGGGAAACTCGGACCCAGGTGGAAAGGTTGAGGCAACGCCCACAATCTTCTCCAGGCCCTACTCAGAGAGGATGAACACGACTGCCCAGTTCATCATAAGGACCACTGGTTTCGACAAGGAAACCAATACCTGGATTGAGTACGTGGAATTTCCCATAGTCGCGAAAGGCACGCTGGACAATGTGGACTGGGCCATACCGAGTTCCGTGTGCAACAAAAGCAAGGAGGGCGGATGCGACCTTTACATGACCATATACTTCAATGAAAGTACTTCCAGGAGCGAGAACATGAAACTCGTTGCTTACAAGGATGGAGCCAGGGTTTGGAGCTGGGACATAGGCCCTAGGAACACAGGAGTAACTGAGAAGCTCTTGGTGAATGTCAACCTCCCCTATGGGGATTATGTGCTGAAGGTTGAGGATGACTCCGGGCACGTTTATGCCCAGTCTTACCTCCACGTGGCGAAAATGGAGGTGTCCCCCATAGAAAGACCGACGGACTTCGCAAAGGGGACTTTCTTCTTTAATGTGCTTGCCGACGGCAATAGGCTTCCCGATGGGTTTGAGGTAAAAGACATTTACATTGCTCTCGATGACCAGCAGAACCAGAGCCTGGTCTCCCAGGTGTTGTATGGGGAAAGCGGTAGAGTGCTTTACGTTTTCTCTGGGACGATACCTGAAGGCAACCATTATTTCTCAATAGGCATTGGCCAAGAAAAGCAGCGAATCACCAGGAACTTCTTCAAGAGAAGGGAGTTTTGGGAGAACCCGCTGTGGCAGGGCGGAATCGTGGTTGCCATAATCATTTTTGCCATAGCGATGCTGGTCCAGCGGCCTGAGAGCGCCATATTCCAGCTCGATGTGCCGGATTTCCCGCCGCTCTCCAAGACCAAGGTGCCCATATCCAGGGAGCAGGCGTGCCAGATTTTCGAACTCGTAAATGCCGATTACAGATGGAGGTACATGCCCCTCAAGCATGGTGAGATAAAGAACGGGTTCAGGAAACTAAGCTACAAGGGCAGGCCGATACTGGTGAGCGATTACAACCTGGAGCGACTTCTTGACCAGCTGACCAGTGAAGGACTTGTTAAAAACTCCATGGACTTTTACGGGCTCGCCTCTTGGGAGATGGGCTCCGGCAAGTCCCTTGAGTACCTGGCGCTGTTCAGGTCCCTTAGGGATGCCTTCCTCAATATGTCGGTGCATTTCACGGACTTTGGGGAGAGGACTGACTGCGACATCCGCGTTTCTGCCCAGGATAGATATTATGTGCATATTTACTCCGGAAGCCAGACAATAGCCCGGGCCTTGGAGACTGTTCCCAAAGGAAAAACAGTAATTGCATTCAAGGATCAGGAAGCAGTTGGCGCATTCAGGAGGTCGCTGTCTTCGACAAACCGCTCTGCGATAATCGCCAAGCTTTACGTGGACAATGAAAACCTTTTCGTTGCAACGCCTTCTGATATAGAGGGCGTGATAAAGTAGTACTGCAAATCGGCAAACCAAGCACGAACGAACTCGAGGCGCCTCGCCGGGCTGGAAGCGCGCTCGGTTCCGGGCGAACGGGTTCGCCCTCGAGCTATAATCGCGGGTCGCTATGGAAGGGAATTTACTTAGCAGTACTGCTGCGCTTCCCCATGGCTTTCTCATACGAACGGAGCAGGCGCTTGATGCAGTTCTCTATCGAATACTTCTCAGCAGTGGCTCTGGCAGCGGCCTGGGCCCGGTCCCCCATCCTGAGCGCCTTGATTATCTTTTCTGCGCAATCATCAGGATTGTCTGGGTCGAAAAGATAGCCGTTCTTCCCGTCTTCGACAAGCTCCCTTATGGCGAGATAGTTCGCGCCTGCCACCGGCTTCCCGCACGCCATTGCCTCAAGGGCCACGAGCCCCTGGGTCTCGAATTTTGAGGGGAAAGCGAATATGTCCGCCGACCGGTAGTAGGAAGGCAACTGCTCCCGCTGGATATAGCCCCTGAAGATGAAGAGGTTGCTGACCCCTGTGCTCCGCACGAGCTCCTGGTAGTAGCCGAGTGCAGGGCCAAGCCCGGCGACTAGGAATCTTGCGTCTGGGATCTCCTCAGTGACCATGAGGGAGGCCTTTATTATGACGTCGAGGTTCTTCTCCTTGACAAGCCTTCCAACGTGGAGGACCAGCCTCTTGTCCTTCAGCCCTAGCTTCTCCTTCACCCAGCTCCCGTCAATCTCGGTGTTGAACCGCTTCGTGTCGATTCCCGTGGGCACTACTTCGCTCTTCAATCCGTGTTCAGCAAGGACGTCCTTTATGACGCCGCTTGGGCTTATGATGAGGTCGGATTGGGAAAGGAACCACTGGAGGTAGCCCCAGGCCATTTCTTTCGTTAACTTGGTCATCGTCTTACCGCGGGCGACATAATGAACTGCTTCGGGTATGAGCGTGTGGAAGGTGGTCACGAGCGGCAGCTTAAGTCTCCTGGCAGTCCAAGAAGCCGCGAGCCCCATGGTCGCAACCCCGTGGCAGTGAATGAGGTCGATTCCCAGCTCCCTGACCTTGCTCTCCGAGAGAAAGGGGAAGAGCGCCACCTCGTAGTCAGGATATGGCTTGAAGGGAACCGACGTGTGATAGAAAACGTTCGGGTCTTTGTTCTCCTGCTTCGCCTTCTTGGTTCCTGAGGTGAATATGTATACATCGTGCCCCGCTTTTTCGAGATACTCGCGGGTGGTGAGCATGGAGGTGACCACTCCGTCCCTGTTGGGGAGATATGTATCGGTGAAAAACGCAACTTTCATGGAATCGTCTTGTTTGTTAAAAATAATAAACGTAGCACTTCCCGATTTTCAGCTTCTCCCTCCGGCTCAATCCGGTTCTGCCCGGGTTATTTTGCTTCTTTTGTCTTTCCCTTTGGCTCCCCCTCCCGATGTAACTGTATAATCCGGCTGACCTCTAGAAGCAGGAAGAAGAATGCGATGAGGGCGATGGCCAACACCAGGATGAATTCTGCCTGCGATATGAGGAAGAACAGGATGAGCACTGCGGAGACGAGGAGGGCGAGAATTAGCGACATCAGCAGCAGGAATGCAATCTTTATTTTCCTATTCATTGCATCGCCTCAGAGCTTGGTTATGCCCCAGAGCACAAACAGTGCAGTTATCAGGAACACTATTGGAACTGCGAACCGCACAACTGCGACAATCGAGCTTATCGTCCCGAGCAATTCCGAGGACTGCTGAGTCCCAAAGACCTTGATTTTTATTCTCTCGGTTTTCAGTCCGGTTTCAACATCGGAGAGCTTCGACTTCGCAGTCTCCACGGAATCGAGAACGCGCTTCAGGAACATGTCGTCCTCCCTGTTCCCGAGAGGGTTGAGCACGCCGCTCACGGCATTGATGCTGTGGGTGTCGGTGGTGTAAATCTCGCAGTCGACGCCCGATATCCTGACTTCGTCGATTATTTTTCTCCTGAATCCGGGAGTTATGCCGTTCGCATCGAAAAGCAAAATCGCGCTGAGCTTTCCGCCCGTCTCGAAAACCGCGGTTTTGAGCCCGGCCTTCCCAAGCGAGGAGTTCGCCAGGTCGGACATGTCATCGCAATGAACTCCCATCCTCAGGGGGACTGGCTTGAACTTTTCGGAGAGGGCGGCTTCTGCTGAATCCATGTACTCGAAGCTGAGCGGGTCGCCCATGTAAACTCGCATGATTTCCCCGGTTTCAGAGTTGTGAGCATCGACCACTGCAGCATCCCCCATCCCCTTCGTCATGGCCAGATATCTTATGGCGAAGCCGATGGAGAGATCCAGGTCCTCGGTGGTCTTCGGGGCCCTTGTGAGGCCGATGAAACAGTTGTTGTTGGAGATTAGGCAGTTTGCCCTGCAGGTGCCGGCCTTCCCGAGAACAACCGCGCCCTTGGCTTTCTCGAATTTCATTTCCGCAAGGGCTCTTCTGCATCCATCCAGAATCGGTTCTATCTGGTCGCTCGCGACTGGGTTGAAGTCGTGGGTCGCTGCGCCGTGGAAAACGAAAACGTCCGCTCCCCTCTCGGTCCCGAGCCTCTCGGCGATGAGGTGCGGGAACTCGCTTCCCCCCAGGTTTCCGAATGGGCCGTAGTGAACGGACGGGACCACGAAAAGGCATTCCCTTGTTTTCCCGTCCTCCTTCCTCCTGAAAGCCATCACGCTGACCAGCGTCTCGACGTCCTCCCCGACGCTCTCGAACAACCCCTCCAGGCCTTTTGACTTCGCAGTCCATTGGGCTATGAACAGGGTCGCAGCCTCGACCCCGGAGACTCCGAAGTTCCTCTTCATGGGTGCATCGACGAGCCAGAAGGCCGCGTAGAGGGCGGCCAGGAAGGCGAGTGTCGAGAACGTTAACTTGAGGGCAATTGCGGAGGGATCCGTGCTAACGAATATGGCTGACAGGAAGAGGATGGTCACTGCATTGAAGACTAGCTGTATCGTCGCAAGCGTGAGCGACGTGTACCAATGGAAGTTGAAGAACACTCTCGCCACTGCATACCATAAGACAAACGCAAGCCCGAACCCCAAGACTGTTGCGCCGATTGTCATGCTCGAGCTGCCGCCTGCCATTGAGAGCGAATAGAAGAGGACGTAAATGAGGGAACACGCCATCGATATGAACAGGGATTTTTGAAGCCTCATCTCCCGTTTTATGAGGGTGATTGTAAACGCGGAAACGATTGCCGGCATTGAGATTAAAAGCAAGCCGTCCGCCCCCCTGGAGATTAGGGCAATGATGGCTCCCAGGGGCCAATCCCCTTCGGCTGGCTTAATCAGATGCGTGAGAAGCCCGAACAGGAAGCCCATTGCGAGAAGGACCATGATTGTCCTTCTTCTGGAAGGAAGCGAGCCTAGGTAGGTTGTAAGCTTCACTGCCTTCTCTTCAGAACCGATGGCCATCACCGGAGGGTTAGTGCAGGAGATTAAATATAAATGTAACCCGGGGAAGGGCAATGCTAACCTGAAACTCAGTTGGCCTTCGTACATCCCTTATCTTCTGGTCGCCTTTTTCGCCTCGACGAGTTCATCGGAGCCGTCGTGTATCAGGCTATGCATGTGATACACGTTTTCCACGAACTCGGAGGCCACTTCCTTGAAGCTCCGTTTCTCCTTGGCTGCAATTTTCATCAATTCCAAGGAGATGTACCGTATTTCTGAGTTCACAGATACGGTCTCGTCCTCATACATGATTTGCTTTTGTTAGGAATGAATATAAATTTTCTGTGGTTCGATTAGAGCCATGGACAAGGTATGCCCTGCCTGCGGAGCCAAGAGCTCGGAGAAAAAATTCGTAGGGGATTTCTGCACCCAATGCTATTCCTCGAGGATACCTCTGGAGGTTCCGAGGGTAATCTCAGTTCTGCAGTGCACCGCATGCGGAAAAATCAAGGATGGGAAGGAGTGGGTGCATGGAAATGAGCGAAACATCGAAAAACAGGTCCTCTCGAAAGTCAGGGGGAAAGTCTCAAATGCGCGAGTCGAGCTCGAGCCTGTTCCGAGGATTGTTTTTCTCGTGGATGTCGGCGATTCCTTTCTCGAAGTTGTGAGAAAGTTCGAGTTGAGGCGCGAGGGGTCGGTGTGCACAAACTGCTCGAGAAAAACGAGCGGCTATTTCGAGGCAATCGTCCAGCTTCGCGGGGATTTTGATACCATTGGAAAAACGCTGGGAAAATTGGAAAGGAAACTCGAGAAATCGACTACGATTTCGAGGCTCGAAGAACTGAGGGAGGGAGTCGACCTTTACGTTGTTTCTAAGAAGGCGACCGGCGAGGCGCTCTCGGAGCTAGGCCTGCATTTCACAACCTCGAACAAACTGTTCGGAGTGAGGGACGGGCAGAGGATTTACAGGACTACTTTCTGCGTGAGAGTCTGATGGCTCAGAGAACGGGCCCGCCTGAAGGGCGCACGACCTGAACGAAGAATTCCCAGGCGACCAGGAGGATTAGCAGAATCGCCGCAGCGGTGAACAAAATCCTTGCGATTTCATAGGTGAGTTTTTTTCTCTGGGAGAAGATGCTTGCCATGAGAACGACGACTCCGACCAGCGCGTAGGAGAACGCGAATTGGGGAATGAGCGCCTTTAGATTTTCGAGGAGAGGCCCGCCGCGGATTAAACCCAACGCAACCATAACTAAAAAGGATATGGCAAGCACTGCCCCGATTAAAAAATAGCCAGGAAGCTTTCGGATAGAATCCTCGTCTTCCTGCTCTTTTTTCAAGTGCGCGGAAAAATCCCGGATTGTGTCTTTTTCCAGTCCCTCGTCTGGAGGACCTGAAGCTGGGGCGGATTCTCCAAGGCTCATTCCTTACCCTCGATTGGCTTGAACTTGAATCCGTACTGGAGTATCCCTTCCGGGCTGTCCTCCTGAATCCTGCGGAAGACCACTTCTACAGGATCTCCGATTTTAAGCTCCCCCATCTTATGGCAATCAACGATTTGGGTCATGAGCCGCGCCCCTTCTTCGAGTTCAACAATCGCCATCATGTAGGGCGCCTCGTGCTTGAAGCCCTCTGGGGGTGAAGTGACCAGGCTGAATGTGAGGATTTTCCCCTTGCCGGCGAACTTGTGCCTGACGATTTTCCCTTTTCGCCTGCACTTCTTGCACACGTGCTTAGTCGGGAAATAGTAGGTGCCGCAGTTCTCGCACTTGCTCCCTATGAGCCCGTACCGCTCCTTGATTCTCCTCCAAGTTTGTGCTGGCATAGCATTACCCCCAAAAAGTCCCGGGTTCTCCGTGCCGAGGCTCGAAATGAGCAAGTTTCGGGCGACCCGAGCCCGCCTCGAAGTTGGTGTTCGGCATAAACATTACCCCCTTTAATTGGCTCGCTTCATGATGTGGACGACGCAGGTTGCGCCGCTTCCGCCTACGTTGTGGGCCAAACCAATCTCCGCCCCGTCAACCTGTCTCGCGTGGGACTGGCCCCTCAATTGCCACGTAATCTCGACCGCCTGCTTCACTCCCGTAGCGCCAACTGGGTGACCGCAGCCCTTCAAACCACCGCTCGGGTTGATGGTAATGTCCGAATTGAGGGCGGTCTTTCCCTCCTCCGTAGCCTTCCCGCCTTCGCCTTTCTTGAAAAACCCGAGGTCCTCTATGGCCATTATCTCGGCGATGGTGAAACAGTCGTGGACCTCCGCGAGGTCTATGTCCTTGGGCTCGAGCTTCGCCATCTTGAAAGCGCTCTTCGCAGCCACTTTTGTTGCGTCGAGAGCTGTGAGCGTCTTCCTTCCAGCCAGCGCAAGAGTGTCGCTTGCCTGGCAACTTGCGACGATTTCGACCGGGGTATCTGTGTATTGCTTCGCCTTCTCAAGTGGCGCAAGAATCACGCACGCTGCCCCGTCGGTTATGGGGCTGCAGTCGAACACTTTTAGAGGAGAAGCAACCACTTTCGAGCTCATCACGTCATCGAGAGATATCTCCTTTTGGAATTGGGCGAACGGATTCTTCGAGGCGTGCAGGTGATTCTTCACCGCGACCTGGGCGAGCTGTTCCTCCTTGGTCCCATACTCGAACATGTGCCTTCTCGCCATCAATGCATAGACGCTTGGGAAGGTCGCGCCCATGAAGAGCTCCCACTCCTGGTCCCCGGCCCCGCCGAGGGCCGAGGTTGCTTCCTCAACGGAAACGTCGGTCATCTTTTCTACTCCCCCCACCACCACGTGGTCGTGGAGCCCTGAGGCGACGGCTATATATCCTGACCTGAGGGCCACTCCCCCCGAGGCGCAGGCTGCCTCAACTCGCGTAGCTGGAATCGGGTTCAGCCCCATGTTGTCTGCAATGAGCGCGGTGATGTGCTCCTGTCCTATCAGCCTGCCTGCGGCCATCGTTCCGCCGTAGAGGGCGTCGATTTCCTCGCCCCTCATGTGGGCGTCCTCAAGCGCCTTTATCCCGGCCTCGAGGATGAGGTCCCGGAACCCCCTGTCCCAGTCCTCGCAGAATTTGGTCATGCCGACCCCAACAATTGCAACCCTTCTCATCAAATCACACCCTAAGCATTACATGCTCTTCAGCTTTCTCCTGTGCTTGACGTAGAACGAGTACTCCAGGTACTCCTTGTCCTTTATCTGCTCGGAGAGCAATAGCGAGCGCTTCCTCTTCTCTTCGATGTCCTTCGTAACTTTTATTGAAAACGAATCGCTCCCTGCGCCACTGCCAAACGACGTCAACAATATCCGCTCGCCGGGCTTCGCGACATCGAGAACCGACGCGAGCCCAATCAGCGAGGCGCCCGAATAGGTGTTTCCGATAAGCGGCGTCATGAGCCCCTGGATGACTTTCTCCTTTTCGAATCCCAGGAGCTTCGCAGCCATTAGCGGGAACTTCCCGTTCGGCTGGTGGAACACTGCGTAATCAAAGTCCTTCGGTTCGAATCCCATGGTCTTCATGAGGTGCTTTGAGGCGCTCACGACATGCTTGAAATACGCGGGCTCACCGGTGAACCTTCCCCCGTGGCTCGGGAACTCGGAGTGCTGCCGTCTCCAGAAGTCCGGGGTGTCGGT
Source organism: Microcaldota archaeon (assembly GCA_041305385.1). Taxonomy (GTDB): domain Archaea; phylum Micrarchaeota; class Micrarchaeia; order Burarchaeales; family JAKAKT01; genus JAKAKT01. The sequence goes on from JBFYLO010000001.1 coordinate 28,148, forward strand.
GGTGTAGGAATATGTGCCTTCGATTTCGGCGATTAATCCTTCTCTTGCGATTATGTATGCTGCAGCCCCTGCACCGGCAGTATATTCGAGCGCATCGCCGGGCTTCGACTGCGCAGTGTCTGCCCCAATCGCAATGCCCGCCTCGTTCATCCTGCTTGCGCACAGGCCCATGCAGCACTGAATGCCGGCTGTCCCTGCCTTGCAGGCGAACTCCATATCCACTGCCATTATGTGCGGAGTCACGCCTATCGCCTCGGCCACTATTGTTGCAGTCGGCTTCACTGCGTAGGGGTGCGATTCTGAGCCCACGAACACTGCTCCTATGTGCGCCGGGTCAACGCCTGCGTGGCGCATCGCCCTGCGCGAAGCCTCCACAGCCATGGTGGCGGAATCCTCGTCCAGGTGGGGCACGCTCTTCTCCTGCACCCCAAGCCCTCCCCGTATCTTGTCAGCATCCTCGCCCCACACCCTGGCTATCTCTTCCACTTTTATCCTGTATCTTGGGATATAAACCCCGTATCCGCTTATGCCTACCATTAAATCCCCTCTTGAAACATCAGATTTTCCCAAGCCTCTCCTTTATCACCGGTATGTCCAGTTTTGTCGTTATGATGGGAATGCGCTCCTTCTGCGCAATCTTGACTCCGAGCCGGTCAACGCTCGTAAGCCCGTGGAGAACAACCACGCTGGGCTTCATGGGAGTGACCCTTATCACGACCATGGGCGACCTGCCCGTGCTGACCTTGGTGAATATGAACGCCCTCTCGCCCACTGACCCGTAGAGCTTAGGGAACTCCTCGTAGGGCATGTCAAGTATCACCTTGATGCTGTCCAGGAGCGTGTAGCCGTAGACCTTCTTCTCCGAAAGCAGGTTTCCGTTCACCACCGCTTTCCCGTCAATGAGCTTCGCGAAGTCGAGCCCGTTCATGCTCGTGGAGAACTCCTTGAGCTCGAAGAAAGTCTCCTTGGGCTCCTCCTCCGAGAACCTCCTCACCGTCGTTCCGCCCGTCTTTATGTCTATGGCTATGAGCGCGTCGACGAATCTCTTTAGGACCCCCGTCCCTGGGGATTTCCTCCTGTCGCCCTCGTAATCGCTAATTGTTGAAGTCCCGATTTTCAGATAGCGGCCAAGCTCCGCCTGGGTTATCCCGAATATCTCGCGCCACTTCTTCATCGTGGCCCCGGGGTTTTCGGAAAGGGCTATCTCTCCGGCAATCTTGAGCTTGAGTCTTTCCACCATACCACACCGGAGGAGTTTTATGGTGGCTAAGGCTTTTAAATGTTCCGAACTGGCATTCGACGATTGACGGAAATCAGATGGCTCGGAGTATCTCGGAGCCCACTTCGGCAAGAGCTGTAAAGAGGAGTAAGGTGGATACGGCGTATAAGGCGAGAGCAAGCGGCCTTCATCCAAAATCAATTAGGGAGAGTAGCTTGAATTTCCTCAATCTTTCCGTACCTGTCCAGAACCACTTCAAGCCATCCCATGTCATGCGTATCCGAGTTCCAGCGTACGACCCACACCTCTGAGTATTTGCCATAGCTAGCCTTGAACTCGGCAGACCCAGTGGCTTTCGGGTTGGCATCGAGGAACTTCTGGACATCCTGGGCCCCTGAGAACGTGTGCGAGGCAATTAGCGCCTCCTCTGGGAAGACTATCGTGCACTCGGGAACGTTCAGGCAGATTTCGCAATTCGTTGTTATGTGTTCAGGAAGCCGGGTGGCGAACTGCTGGGCAGGGTAATCATAATATAAATGGATTCGCTCCGGGCAGGGCGAGCTCGCGTTAAGGGTGGCCTTGACTTTCATCTTCCAGCTCCCGCTGCTGTAGTTGGTGGAGAGAATCCCGATGTCCGCCTCCGGGTATTTGACCTGGGCATCGTTCATCACGAAATTCCTGGCGTCATATTCCGTTGTCTGCGGAGGCTTGTTTGCGGCATACCATAGGAGGACTATCCCGATTACCACGAGCGCGATGATGATGAGCTGCCTGTCGTTCATATCTCCTCCTTTATGAAATCTAGTATAAAAAGATGCTGTTAAGGGAAGGTTAGGGCGTTGCGTTTTATCCCGGACAGGCAGCTGGCCGCGGTTCGAAGCCTGCGCTCGTGCGCAGGCTGCGCTCTTCGAAGAGCGCACCGCCTATTGGCGCGATTTTTTCGCAGGGCGAAAAAATGCGCATTTTTTCCCGCGAAGGAAAAAATTTCGCAACACCCTAGGAGGTGAGGCGGCTCGAGGGGGGCGGCGGGTCCGCCTAACAAACCCGACACTAATTTAAAACTTAAGTGCTACAACGCTCTACCGCTGAAGTGGTTTCCATGGAGATATTCACCAAGAGTAACGGGATAAAGCTCTTCGCAGTGCTGCTGGTGCTGGCCTTCCTGTTCGAGACGTTTGCGATAACCCAGGGGAGTGCCAACATACTGGCTGAGGAGAATGGGAACGAGGAGACCCAAACGCCGAACCTTTACTTTGGGGTTGCCTTGACCAACGCGACCATCTCTTCCTATGGCGATGTCCTCGGATATTCCATCTCAGCCGAGGGAAACCCTGAAAAGCTTGAGGCTGAGGCATTGAGGCTGAAGGCTGAAGGACTTGTCTCCTATACTTCCAAAACGCAGAAAGGGCTGGTTTTCAATATCCCAAAGGGGGCCAACCTCTCAGGTGTTGTCGGGCGGCTGGCTGCGCTCAACGCCACCCTTTCAGCCAGGGCCGAGGCCTCCCTAAAGGACCCGCTCACGTTCTACACAGATAACGGGACCAAGAGCATCTCAGTGAAAAGCCTCAGGATTGAAGTCGACCCAACGATACCTGTCGGCTACCAGGTCGGCCTCAGGATAAAGGCCACAATAACAGACGAGAGAATCCTCGAGTGGCTCTATGAGGTGACCCCGTTCAAAAAGGACATTTTCGTCGTTGGGGAGGTTGCGGAACTCTATCCGCAGCACAGCGCCATAGGCGTCCTCGAGTGGCCGGACAGGAGAGTGGACAAGAACGCGACAGTCGCCTATCTTTCACAGAAATTCTCGAATGTGAGCATCCTCGCCATAACAAACAACTCAGTTGGGTTCAACAAGCCCGTGAGCCTCGGTACGCTCGGCTCAATCTTCGCGGCAAACTTAAGCTATGTCCAGGGCGTGACTGCAAACTCGCTCCGCATAAATGAAACCTTTACGGACAATGTTGCGCTTGAGAATGACCTCGGCCCGTTCCTAGCAGCCGAGAACATAAGCGTCGTCTATCCGCTCTCCTATGTGAGAATCGATTTCAGCACCGAAAACTACTCGCGCGAGTTCCTGAACTCTTCCATGAACGCAGCTGGATTCTTCGTTTATAGGCTGGAGACCATTAGGATTGGCTCTTTAATACGCGATGATGAAGGCAGGGAATACGCCGTCCTGAACAGGGACTACGCAGACCTGCTGCCTTACACCAATGAAACCGGAGTGACCGAACTCGTGCTCATAAGGGCGAATGTGCTCGGGAACAAAGTCCTGAATTACACAATCCCCGAGGAATAGACGGATCTCCTTATTCTGCCAAGCTTTGGGATGTTGCCAACGGGGCCAGTTCGAATTTGCTCATTTTCTCATCGAAAGGATTAAAAAGCACGCCCATAAACCTATTAACGCTAATGCTAACGGGGGGATTGCATGAAGAACGTAGTTTCATTTAAGGAAGTGGACAAGGACTCAGTTGCAATTGTCGGCGGCAAGGGCGCGAACCTTGGGGAGATGACCAAGGCCGGGCTGCCTGTCCCGCCAGGATTCGTGACCACGAGCGACGCGTATTTTGCATTCGTGAAAGTGAACAAGCTTGATGATGTTATCAGGAACCTCACTGCTGGCCTCAACGTCCAGGACAACAAGAGGCTGAATGAGGTCGCAGAGCTGATAAAGAAGGCGATTATCGACGCCCCCATACCTCGGGAGATAGCCGACGACATCGTGAAGGCTTACAACGAGCTCTGCGGGGCGACAATCCCGACTCCTTCCCAGGAAATTTTCGTCGCTGTCAGGAGTTCGGCAACTGCCGAGGACCTGCCTGAAGCGAGCTTTGCCGGGCAGCAGGAGACTTACCTTAACGTGAAGGGCGCCGAGGACGTGGTTACTTCTGTCAAGAAGTGCTGGGCATCGCTGTTCGGGGCCAGGGCCATATACTACAGGCAGGAGCAGGGCTACGACCACATGAAAGTGGGGCTCGCTGCCGTGGTGCAGAAGATGGTGCAGTCAGAGAGGTCCGGGGTGATGTTCAGCGTCGACCCGGTGAGCCAGGATTCCTCGAAGCTCGTTATTGAGGCTGCCTATGGCCTTGGGGAAGTCGTTGTTTCCGGCTCGGTGACTCCGGACAGGTATGCTGTGAGAAAGAGCGACATGGCGATACTGGAGAAGAGCGTCGCGAGGCAGGACTGGATGCTCATAAAGCTCGACAAGGGCAATGAAAAAGTGAACATAAAGGAGGAGTTCAAGGAGAAGCAGAAGCTAACCGATGACGAGATTGTCGAGCTCGCGAAATTGGGGGCCAAGGTCGAGCAGCACTATGGGAAGCCCCAGGACATGGAATGGGCTTACCAGGAGGGAGACTTGTTCATCGTGCAGAGCAGGCCGATTACGACTCTTAAGAAGAAGGACTTGAAGATTGAGAAGAAGGAAAGCGGCGCAGGGGCAGCCGGGAAAGGAGGTGGAAGGATGGGAAACAAGATTTCGCCGGATAAGGCGACGATTTTAGTTAAGGGATTGAGCGCAAGCCCGGGAATTGCCTCAGGGCCTGTCAGGTTTGTCCCGACGCCCGATAAGATTGACATCATGCAGAAAGGCGAGGTCCTTGTGACCGACATGACCACCCCTGACTTCGTGCCTGCCATGAAGAGGGCAGCTGCCATAGTCACGAATGCAGGAGGGGCGACTTGCCATGCAGCCATAGTCTCCAGGGAACTGGGGGTGCCATGCATAGTCGGAAGCAAGAACGCCACGAGCGTGCTCAAGGACGGAATGATTATTACGGTTGATGCGATACGCGGGATTGTCTACGAGGGGGATGTCGACTTCGGCGAGCAGGATCAACACGATGATGCGGACCACGCTGAAAGGCAGATGGTCGAGTACACCCCGGTGACCGGAACCAAGATTTACGTGAACCTCGCGGAAGTCGAGCTCTCGGAAAAAGTGGCAAAGCATCCGTGCGACGGAGTCGGGCTGCTTCGGGCAGAATTCATGATTGCCGCCATAGGCGAGCACCCGAGAAAACTCCTCAAGGAGGGCAGGGGCCACGAGTTCACGGACAAGCTCGCGGAAGGGATGAGGCGCATCTGCGTCGCATTCTACCCGAGGCCAGTTGTCTACAGGGCAACTGATTTCAAGACCAACGAGTACCGCAACCTCAAGGGAGGCGATGAGTTCGAGCCCAAGGAAGCCAACCCAATGATGGGATACAGGGGATGCTCCCGCTACGTGGCTGAGCCTGATGTGTTCAAGCTTGAGCTTGCTGCAATAAAGAAGGTGCGCGAGGAGTACAAGCTCAAGAACCTCTGGCTGATGATACCGTTCGTGAGGACTCTCGATGAGTTCAAGTCCGTGAAAGAGATAATACACGGGGAAGGGCTCGCGCAGACCAGGGATTTCAAGCTCTGGATAATGTGCGAGGTGCCGAGCACTGTGTTCTTGATAGACCAGTTCTGCGAGCTTGGGATTAACGGGGTTTCAATTGGCTCTAACGACTTGACCCAGCTGACCCTTGGGACTGACAGGGACAACGAAACGCTTGCCACGGGATTCGACGAGAGGGATGCTGCGGTCCTCACCGCGATAAAGCACGTGGTGAAGAGGTGCAGGGCGCATGGAGTGACCGTTTCGCTCTGCGGGCAGGCGCCCTCAGTCTATCCAGAGTTCGCGGAGAAGCTCGTGGAGTTCGGAGTCACGAGCATGAGCGTGAACCCGGATGCCATTGAGAGGACCAGGAAGATTGTTGCAAGCGCAGAGCAGAAGGTAATGCTCAAGCGGCTCGCCGAGCTCACCCACGATGAGGACGAGGAGAAGTGGGGGCTGGACTACGAGCACCTGCACAAACAATAATGGCCCACATTCGTTCCCGGGCCTGAGGCTCGCCACGAGTTCGAGCGTCTGCACAGGCAGTGGGCGGGGCGATTTTCCCCACTACTTTTTATTTTTCTTCTTCTTAGCTTAAGCTGTTGGTTGCAATGAGGATTCTACTCCAATTCCCAGAAGGGCTCAAGAGGCTCGCGTTCGAGGAGGCAGCGAAGCTTGAGAAGGAGGGCCACGAGGTCTTCGTTTCTTCTGCGGAATGCTTCGGGGCCTGCGACCTTGCCCTTGAGGAGGCGAAAGCTGTTGGGGCGAAGAAAATCATCCACTGGGGGCACTCGGACTTCCGGGTCAAGAGCAGGATTCCCGTGGAGTACAAGGAGTACTCGGTTAAGGTTGACGTTAAGAAGGCAGTTGGGCAAGCCCTTCCAGAACTCTCGAAATTCAAAAAAATAGGGCTCGTAACGACGGTCCAGCATATTTCCCAACTCCCGGAAATTAAACTCGAGCTCGAGAGAGCTGGGAAAACTGTTTTCATTGGAAAGGGGTCGCTGGCGAAATACCCGGGGCAGGTGCTTGGGTGTGATGCCGGAGCGGCGAGGAGCATAGTGGGGGAAGTTGAATGCATCGTCTATTTCGGGGGCGGACTGTTCCATGCTCGCATCGATGTGGACAAATTTCCGCAGAGATTTGGCCGCATTGGAAATAGCGATTTCCAATCCAACGAGAAACCGGTTCTTAAGGTTGACCCGTTCTCAGGCCAGGTCGTGTGGATGGACGATGAAATTGAGAAGGCGAGGAAGCTGAGGAGAGGGGCGATGAATGCGCTTGTGCTTGCGAACAATGTCGGGATTCTGATTACTACGAAGCCCGGGCAAAAAAACACTGGACAGGCGGTAAAAATAAAGAAGGAACTGGGGAATGTTGGGAAAAAATGCCTCCTTTTGGTTGCGAACAGGATTGACTTCGAGACATTGAAAAATTTTGGCAGCTTTGACTGCTATGTCAACACTGCCTGCCCGAGGATTGCAGACGATTCCGGGCTCGCAGGCAAACCGGTTATAAACTTTCAGGACGCAATGCTTGTCGTTAAATTGGTGAAGAGATGATTGAGGGATCGGTTAGGAAGCACGCTCTTCGGAATGCCCTGGACCACGGGAAAGCCGACCCGAAGGCAGTTGTCGGGAGGGTCATCGCCGAGTGCCCGGAAGCAAAAAAGGACATGAAAACGACGATGAAGATGATTGGGGAGGTTGTTTCGGAGATTAATTCGCTTTCAAAAGAGCAGATGGAAAAGGAAATCTCGAAATACTCTTTCGTAGAGAAAAAGAATGGGGAGCGGGGGCTCGAACTCGAGGGGGCCGAAGTTGGAAAGGTGGTTACGCGTTTTCCTCCTGAGCCGAATGGATACCCCCACATCGGCCATGCGAAGGCTGCATTCATCGGCTGGTCTGCTGCCCGGAAATATAACGGGAAGTTTCTCCTTAGATTCGATGACACAAATCCCGATGCCGAGTCAGCCGAGTTTGTTGGGGTGATAAAGGAGGCTTTCGAGTGGCTGGGGATTGACTGGGATTCGGAAACTTATACCTCGGATTACATGCCGAAGCTTTATGGATTCTGCGAGAAGATGCTCGAGAAGGGACACGCCTACGTTTGCACCTGCAAGCCAGATGAGATTAGGGAGAATCGGGCTGCTGGAAAGCCTTGTAAATGCAAGGAGAAAGAGAGGGGCGAGCAACTTTCTCTCTGGGGGGGGATGTTGAGTGGGAGCATCCTGAAAGGGGATGCTATTGTCCGGTTTGCAGGGCACATGGCTTCTGAGAACACGGCAATGAGGGACCCAACTCTCTTCAGGATAATTGAGACTCCGCACTACAGGCAGGGGACGAAATACAGGCTATGGCCCATCTATGATTTCGAAGCGCCAATCCTAGATTCTCTCGAGGGAGTGACGCATGCAATGAGGTCGAAGGAGTATGAGCTGAGGGATGAGCTTTACTTCGCAGTGTTGAATGCGCTCGAGCTTCGAAAGCCAAAACTTGTCGAGTTCTCGAGGCTCTCGATTAAGGGGATGCCTGTGAGCAAGAGGCTTTTGAAACCGCTGATTTTGAATAAAACCGTAATGGGCTGGGACGACCCAAGGCTGCCCACGATTGCTGCACTCAGGAGAAGGGGAATTTCAAAGGAGGCAATAAAGAATTTCGTTTTGAGCTTCGGGCTCGGGAAAACCGAAAGCAACCCGACAATTGATGCGCTGCTTGCTGAGAACAAGAAGCTCCTCGACCCGGTGAGCGAGAGGTATTTCTTCGTGAGTTCGCCAGCGAAGCTCATCGTAAATTCTGCTCCCCAGTTAACTGCAAAATTGAAAAAGCATCCAGAGAAGGACCTGGGATTCCGGGAAATTGAGACCATGGGGCAGTTCTTCATTTCCGGCAATGACGCTTCAAACTTAGAGATTGGCTCACAGTTCAGGCTCAAGGACCTCTACAATGTGAAGGTGACTGGAAAGGGCGAGACGATTACTGGGGAATTTGCCGGGAAAGAGGTCGGGCCTGGGCCGAAGGTTCAGTGGGTTGTGCCAGGTGGAATCGAAGCGAGCATCCTTGTTCCCGGAGAACTGGTCGACGATGAGGGAAAGCCGCTTGAGAACAGCTTGAGAATTGATTCAGGCTATTGTGAGGGGGAGTGCGCAAAACTTTCCGAGGGGCAGGTAATCCAGTTCGAAAGGTATGGGTTCTGCAAATTGGATGACAAAAAGAAGGTGCGGTTTATTTATACGAATCCCTAGCAGGGCTTCGAGACGTTCCTGTATTTTATGACTGACCTTGTTCTCTGGACTGTCGCGTATCCCATTATGAAATCCTTGCACTCCTCGCTCTTTATCTCCTCGGCCCATGTCACTGGCTTGCAGTCCTGCTTCGTGACAGTTCTGTTCCATAGGAGGGTTTTGCATTCTTTTTTCATGGGAACTGAGACTATCCTTTGGACGCAAACTGCGTCGTCCTTGTAGGACCCGAGGGCGATGCTCCAGTTCAGGAATATGGACTCCGTCCTCCTGAGCTCGACTGTCTTGTCCCCGAGGTCTGCCACCGACCCGTTTGAGAATCTCACGCTCATGCCGACTGTCCAGTTGCCCGGGAAGACGTCCGAGTTCGCAAGCCTGAAGGCGCAGTCGTAGTGGCTCCTCAGGCATATTGGGTCCCAGTTAACGTCTGGGGTGTAGGTGGCATCGCAGACCTTGCCCTCTATGATGGAATAGGCTGTGTATTTGACTTGCTTGTCCTCGCAAACCGTTTCGTTGTAGGGCTCGTTAGTGGTGTAGTTGGTGCAGGAGTAGTCGGTCCTGTTGAGTATGCTGGTGGTGTTGGTGCAGACTTTCTCGATTTGCGGAACGCTCTCCTCGTAGGTTTCGTTAGCTTCGTAGGGAACCGTCTCCTGGCAGGTCTGCCCGAGGCAGCCGAAGCAGAGGAAAATCGAAAGCATGAGCAGGACTGGGACCAGGCGCATGATGTGAATGGGTAGCAATGATATAAATTATTAACTAAAAAGAAGCCGGGGGACCTTCCCCCCAAGGCAAGTGCTTCGGTTGCCAGGTCCCCACGGTTTTTTAATTGAAACTACCCGCGGCCTGCTCTCCGTTGACTATCGACCTTTGCTATGAACTCGGCATGTGCTGCGAGGTCTCCGAAGTCGGCCTTACATTGAATGGCGAGAACCGGGTCGATTTTCGCATATTCGGTTACATACTTTAACCCGGGTAGCGGCACAAGGTAAGTCTGGCCCCTGGTCAACCGGTCGAGGATTATGGTTTCTGCAAGCGCCACGCCGTTCATCTCGACGTTGGTGAGTGTCATTCCTAGTGGGGAGAAATACATGTTACACCTCTCGGGCGACTGCATTATCTGGTCAAAGCTCTCTGTCCTGAAATTGCTCATTAGTCCTTTGTGGATATCGATAACGAACGAGTTATCGATAGGCTCCCTTACGTCTCTGTTGTTTCTCTTTGGATCTGCGTATTGCAGCATGATAAGGAGTTCGCATATGTTTGTCGTAACGCGAAGTGGAGGTTGACCACTCCAAACGGAAGTCTCGCCAATTGTTGAAAGCATTTCGGCTAACCCGGGGTACATCTTGGAAGGATAGAATTCAATCATGATTGCCCTAAAATCTCCCTTATAATGGACATTCTCGACTCTATTGAATGTCTGAAGGATTCCTTGTTTATTTGAAGCCTGGCCCGGGAATTCGCACTCGCCAACCAGAACGGCGTTTGATATATTCTTCCCGACTTTTTCGGCATCATCCTTCGAAACGAGATAGGCCATTGATTTTAGAACAGACCAGATTCCCTTCTGTTGGAAATCTGGATCGACGACAACATATTGGCCGTAGTTGGCGTTGCAGTTCCCTGAGCCCATGTATGACCACTGGAAATACCCGACAATTTTTTCTGTTTCCTTGTCCCGAACAAGCACGAGGTGGAAATTGTGGCCGTCGTATTTCGCTTCCTTTATTGCTCGGGTATTGACTTCCACAAGACGGCTTATTATCGCTTCTTTTGTTTCTCTTTCCTCTTCGCTCGGGATGCCCTCTTTTAGTTTCTCGTATGCTTCATCCAGGAGCAGTTTGCCAAAAGGCATTTTGGAGTAAGGCTTAACAACTTCGATAAATTGAAGGTATGGAATAAGCGGTTTGCCGGTTAATGGATGCTTAGCGCTTTCAAATCTAGCAATCTGCGGGGCAGACATGAATTGTGCGGCTGCAGATGGATCTCGGATAACGTTTGACGATCGTTCGTACTTTCTCCGATCAGTCTTAGTTGGCTTATTCTGGGGGGAATGTATTGATGCCATAGAATGAACATATGGATTTCTCCCTATTTAAACCTTCGCTTTCTGCAGAAAAGAGACATTCAAGAATAGTTTTTAAATACGCCTCCCCAAAACTTATTCATGGCGAAGAAGCCGAAGCCGATTCTGAAAGTGGAGGAGCCGAAAAAGTTCGCGGAGCAGAAGCCCCTCGAAGAGCCGAAACACGAGGCCCAGAAGCCGGAAGAGTTCAACTGGGGGGGCTTCCTGATACCGAGTTCCGAGAAGCTCCTGATGTTCCTGTTTCTCGTTGGGATAAGCGTCGTGGTATTTGCTGCTTTTGTCTATCTTAGGGGAGTTACCCCTGGGACTGTTTCCATGGCTGTCTCCGACTACAAGGTCCTGCTTCTGCTCGGCCTCACTTACATCTGCGCCTGCTATGCGGTTGAGAGGAAGTTCGGCTGGCTGTGGCCTGCGCTTCTCATACTCATACCGGAAATCATCATAATCATCTTCATAATGGTGAGCATGCCCAAGTATGCTGCTCCTGCTTAAAATTAGGGACCGGAATAGAAAGTGACTTAATGCCCTTCGTTTAGGAATCCGTGTTCTTCAGCCTTACCAGCGAGAACGCGCCTGGCAGCTTTCCCCTTGCCCGCTTGTAGGCTTCCTGAACCATTGGCACGTTGGCTTCATTCACAAAGGCTGAGAACAAAACCTGCCCACCGCGGATGACTGCGGCCCTGTCCGTGGGCCTGCCGAAGGATTGCCTCATCCCCTTCTGAATCCTGTCAGCTCCTGCGCCTGAAACCATTTTGTTCTCCCTGAGCACGTTGTGGGGAAAAACGAGTATCTTGAGGAAATAATTTCCTGGTATCTTTTTCTCCAGGTATTTGTTGGCAGCCTGCCTGGCTGACTCGAGGGAGTTGTCCCGCACTTGGACTTTGTAGTCTGCGACCAGGTCCAGCCTCAGCCCATAGGCTCCGGTGACCCCCATGGAGAACACATTAAGGCTGTTGTGCGGAAGAGCCTTTACGAACGATTTTCTCGGGGTTTTCTTTGAAAACCTGCTCCATGCCTTGTTCTTGACAACCCTGCAGGTCCTTGCCGGTCTCAATCCCATCTTCTACACCTCTAGTAAATGCAAAAAGCAGGGTATTAATAGCATAAACAATTTATAAACATTGCCGAACCGCGGAGGGAGAAGAAACTTTGGCGCCACAAGGTTTCCCGGTTTTTGCCGAATCCAGCCCCAAAATTCCCTTAATTTTTGTCCTTTTTTTGGCAAAATCGGGTTTCAGTTGGAAATCCCCACAAAAAGCCTTAAAAACATAAAGGGCGTAAAGGTAGTCCGAGGTGAAAGTATATGGCGCCTATTTGCCCGTACTGCGAGAAGGAAATTTCAGTTGAGACCATGAAGGTCAGCAAGCCGAAATCCACGTTCGTGCTCAGGAACACCGAAATGGCTTATTGCCCACACTGCAAGAAAGTGCTCGGTGTGTTCACCCACGTCATATAGCGGTGTGCCGATGGGGAGAACGGTGGGGGAGAATCCCTCCCTCGAGCAGGTCGTTACCGAGATACGGAAGATTCGTATCCAGAGGTTCTTTTCGCTCTCGGACAGCGAACTCTGCGCGCTCGCCTCACAGCATGAGTCCATGCTCCACTTTTTATATGAGATTTACAGGAGATACGGGGAGGGCATGGACGAGAGGATGAAGACGGCGGTCATCGTATACCTGCTCTCGCGCGAGGCGGATTTCGAGAAAGTTTACTCGTCTTTGAAGAAGGACCTGAGCAACCGGGACGAGGTCTTGAACCACTTTGCAAAATTCGAGAGGCAGAAGCCGGAATATAACTGATTCTGGTTTCATTTTACTCTAGCCGGGCAGGGCGTCTAGCATTAAAACTTTATCCCGAAATATCTACTTATGACGAGGGTTGCAATCGCCAGGGGCGAGGACATCGACAAGACTGTCCGAGAAGCAGTTGGGCTCTTGGGCGGGATGCAGCAGTTCGTCAAGAAGGACGATGTCGTCTTCATAAAGCCGAACCTGGTTGTCCAATTCTTCCCGGCAATGACACGGCCTGAGGTCGTCCGCTCGGTGATAACGATGTGCCTCGAGGCGGGGGCCAAGACTGTTTACGTTGGCGAGAACCCGATGTGCCAAATCGCCTCCCAAGAGGTTTTCAGCACCACTGGCCTGAAGGACTACTACGAGGCATGCGGGGCGAAAGTGCTTTTGCTGGACAAGGCAGATTATGTTGAATTCGATGTTCCCGGCGGAGTAGTGCTGAAGAAGATTCGACTGCCTAAAATTCTCAAGGAGGCGAACGTCTACATCGCGATGCCGAAGATGAAGACGCACTGCATTACGACTGTTACTCTTGGGATAAAGAACGCCCACGGCCTGCTTCTCGACGAGGACAAGGGACAGCATCACTGCGATGACCTCGAGCAGAAGCTCGTGGACATAAACAAGGCGATGGCCCCGAATCTTGTGGTAATGGATGCCTTCCTGGCCATGGAGGGATTCGGCCCAACTTTCGGGGAAATGAAGAGGATGGACTTGGCCCTTGCTTCTGACAACGTGGTTTCCGTGGACTCGGTGGCCTCCCAGATTATGGGCTGCGAGCCCCTGGCCATAGGAACCACCAGGCTGGGGGCTGAGCAGAAGCTAGGCGATGCAAACCCCATTGTGCTCGGATTGCAGGTGAAGGATGTCGCAAGCAAGTTCAAGCCCGGGACGTTCGAGATTCCTGACAAGATAGGCGGGGCCAGGTTCATCAGTGGAAAGACCGACCCGGGATATGAGGGGATGCTGAAGCTGGGGCTCGGTCTGTTCTTCGGGTATTCCGACGCTTTCAAGGAGGAGTTTGCGAAAGTGAAGGGCCTCTCAGTGGTCTATGGATACGTGGAGGGCGGAGTGCAGGATGACAAGGTCGTGCTCTACGGGGACGATGCTTGCAGGACCAGGGTGAAGGCAAGGAGAATCCTGCGGATGAAGGGACATCCCCCGACCAACTGGATAACGCTTCTCAAATGGATTACCTCGGAGTGCAGGCTCGACGTCCTCAACTACTTCATCAACTCCCTCTGGAGCGCGAGGGAAGGCGGAAAGAGATGACCATGGAAGTGGATGTGTTCAAGAAAAGGGTCGCAGAGGAGTACGCGAAGTGGCTCGTGTTCGTTACTGGAAAGACGGACCATGTGGAGGTTCCATTCTTCCCGGTCAGCTCATTTGATAGGACCATGTTCACCGATTTTGTCGCAGAACTCATTACGAGGACCATTGGCTCGGACTTCACGATGCTCTCAGTTATCACCGAGAAGGGAAAGCCGCTGTTCATGCTCGTTGAGAAAGTGGAGAAGGGAAGGTTCGTCTCGATTGAAATCATCGAGGCGAAGGATGACCTTGAGGAGATAAAAAAAGAACATGCAGTGACCCTGACCAAATCAGTGGAGCGCTCGGTTCTCGAGGAAGTTTTTGCGCTCCAGGAGAGGTACCGGGGAACGAAGGACCGGAGGACTTATCTCCTTGAGCTCATCGTAGTGCTCGCCAACGCCCTCAAGCAGGAGGAGCTCGCGTTTACTCCTGCACCTGCAGTCCTCAAGGCGCTCTCCAAGGTAATCCGCAGGATAAACGTGGACCTGAAGCTCCTCACTGGAGCGAGGGACTACCTCGCCTCCATTGAGATGACTTCCGGGAAAAAATCGCTGTTCCTTGACCTCGGCACTCCCCTGAAGATTGTGATGAAGAAGGAGCATCTGTTCTCGCTCCTTGAAAAGCTGGAGAAAACGGAAAGCCTGGCGCAGCTGCTGGATGCGTTCCTGGTCTGGCTTGCAGAAGGGTTCAAAACAGACGCCGTTCGGGTCGAGCCAGGCTCGTTCATATGGAAGGGGCTTGAGAACATCTTCGAGCACGATGCCGAACGGGTCGGAAACAAGATGAGATTCATGCTCTCGATGTTTGCGGACCCGCTGTTCATGCTCCTCGTGGTGGGGGACGACTCGTACCTGCTTGAATTCCGAAAAGGCACGATAGCCGGCATCGAACGCGCTGAGGCGAAGGGGGACCTGAAAAAAGCGTGGCTCGACCTGTGCCTCAAGAGGGGCTTCGTCCATCTCGCAATAAGCGTTGACCCGAAAGTTCTCGCTAAAGGAATGACCCCGATTCACCTGCAGTCGGTGCTCAAGAAAGGGGTCTATGAATTCTACCCGGAGAACGAGTTCGTCGAGCACCTGAACAACATGGGGGCGCTGAACCTTTTGCTAAAGCTCGTTTATCCTTTTGTTAAGCGATAAGCTCAGCAGTTTTTTTCCGTGTAGGCTATGCAGGTGTCGCTGCTTATGTTCTCGTCCCCAGCGATGACGGGGAGCGAGTCCATCTCCCTGCAGGCATCGACCGCTTTTTTTATGCTCGTTGGTCTGAGCTTGCAGGCTACCTCGAGAATGCATTGGTGGGCCCAGTATGTCCGCTCTCCGGATTTGAAAGGAGTCTCTGCCTTGCATACGCTGATGGCGTCTTCTGGGTTGTTTTTCATGGCCTCGAAAAATCTGCTGGCAGAAGGGTTGGACTGCGAGCCCCTGCCGAAAAGAAGGTATGCACCAACTGAAAGCAGGCAAAGGATTATGCAGACAGTGAGTATCGGGTGCCTCATTTCATCTCCAGACAACGAGGTTCAGGTTTGCAACTTCCCTCTCGAATCCCGAGAGGATTACCATTCTCCTGATGCTCACCAGGTCGGACTGGTTGCTCGGCGCGTAGCCGTAGGAAAGGTTCTCCCCGACTATGTTCAGGCGATAGGTATATGGCTCTTCGGTAAACCAGGAGGAGATTGGTACTCCGAGATAATAGGAATATTGCCCCCTCGTGTCCTCGATGTAATAGACCCTTCCCAGTCCATGGTCCCACCAGGCAATCTGGGCCCGAGTGGAAGAGGTGTTCGCAATAACGTGAAGCTCTACGTCGGCTTTCGTGGTATCGCGGAATACATCGCGCTTGTGCGTAGCTAGATGAGTAAAATCTATTTTATCAGCAAAAGGACCAGTATTTTTAGTGGTGTTCAGCACGTGCGAATTCACGTTGAGAACGCGCGAGCGCGTAGTGCACGACGGGGAGCAATCCAGAAAACTCATGCTGAAGTTGTTTGCGATGAGTGGCTTGTCCCAGGGAACCGTGGGGTCTGTGTAAATTAGGATTCCACCGCGCCTCACGAAATTAACTAGGTCGCTTAGGTCCCCAACACTCTCGTTTGTGAGCCCGGCGTCTTCTATTATTATCGTCCTGTAACTGCTCTGGTTGGCCGTCAAGACCACAAAAGCTGACAATGCATTTCCATAAGGATATTTGTTTCTCGCAGTCAGCTTGTTTACGTCCACTGAATTAATGTTGTAATAAATGTCCCAGACTACGACGGAATTGTTCAGCATCTTCACGTATTCGAGCCCCTGGCTTGAATTGGCCAGAACAGCGACCGGGCTCCGGACGATGCCGCTGGTGAGGTCGTAGCCAGCATCATCGGTAATCCAGATGCGGAAGTCGTAGTTCCCGAGCCTCATCATCGTGCGGGCCTTGTTGTAGTTTATTTTCTTCATGGAAAGGAACTTGCCGATATCAAGGATGTGCTCTTCGCCGGCAAGCCCGATCATTACAACCGTGTTATTCGTCCAGTTCTTCGGATAGCCTGCGTTCCTCACGAGCGCCTCTGAAACATAGGTCGCTATGGATTGCATGTCCCTTCTGGATTCGGCATCCCGTATCTGCGTGTCGACGCTCGTCCAGAGGCTCATGGATGCAAACAGAATCGCTACGAAAATGGCAAGGCTGAGGATGAAATCAGTTGTTAGGAGCTGGCCGCGCCCTCGAGAGTAAACCATCCTTGCACCGAATAGTTTTCTCGCTGGATATTTAAGGCTTTATGGGGTACCAATTACCCGTTTTATCTGGTGGCAGTTCAAAAGATTATCGAAGGAAAAGAAATGGGCCCGCGGAGATGCACACCGCGGGTGCGCAGTTGCACGGGCGGAATTGAACTCCGAATTTCCACCTTGTAAGGGTGGCGTCTTAACCGTTGTCGGCTTCGCCAAAGCGGCGAGCTTTCGACTACGGGCCCAAGGTTATCCTACCTCTTTATTATCTGAATTGCTCTTTTTATAAGAATAGTCGCTCATCTCCGCCTTGAACCAGCTGCCGTATTTGTCGTTGAGCTGCTCCTCCACTGCCTTGGACTTCACTATCGCCGTCTTCATGTGCTCCCCGGTGATGAGCGGGGCTTCCTCCACTGTCGCGAGGTCGCCTGCAAGCTTTATGATGCCCGAGATGTCGCGGAGCCTGAGGGAAAGGCCGTTCGAATCGTCGATGAGTTTTGCCCTCCTCTTGGCTTCGCTTATCAGGAGCTCGACTGCCTCGTGGTCAGCGTGCGGGATTTTGCCGTCCTTCCTTATCTCCTGGGAGGCGAACTGCGCGAGCGCATCCCTGTTCGCCTCGGTGTCCGGCATCACTGTGTTCATGAGGACTTCGTAGCCGTTGCCCGTAATTCTCGAGCGGAGGGGCGGGAGCAGCTTTGGGAGGTCGGCAGTGTTTATCGCCCCCACAAAAAGGAAATCGCAGGGGACGTGCTCTGCCTTCACCGCAGCGCCGGTGCTCGTGGGATTCCTGCCCACTATGGAGAACCTCCTCTCCTGCATGGCTGTGAGCAGATAGCGCTGCAGGTAGCCGAGGGTCGAGAGCTCATCGATGAACAAAACCCCCTCGTGCGCCTCGTGGACTGCCCCTGGCATCACCCGCTGG
Source organism: Microcaldota archaeon (assembly GCA_041305385.1). Lineage (GTDB taxonomy): Archaea > Micrarchaeota > Micrarchaeia > Burarchaeales > JAKAKT01 > JAKAKT01. Next base: position 45,791 of record JBFYLO010000001.1, read on the forward strand.
TAGGGGGGGATTCCTGCCTCGGGGTGCCCCCCATAGGGGTCGTGCTTTATGTCCCCGAGCAATTCGGTCTCGCTCGCCCCGGTCGCCTGGACAAATGGGTTTCGATGGAGCGGCACGATTATTTTCCTGGGCCTTGCAAGCGCGCCGTATTCGAGGCCCTTCAGGGAATCCTTGTCGTAGGAAACGATCTTTCCGTCCTTTGTTCTCTCATAAACTACGATTTCCTCTTTCCCGTTTGGGAACGTCCTGGTAGTGTGGACCCGGTCCTCGAGAACTTCAGCCTGGAAGCCGAAGAGCAAATCGTCGAATGGGGTGGAATCCTTCCTGTATTTATCAGACCCGCATTCGGGACACGCCCGTATGCCGTGGGGTGAGAGTGTACCGCACCTCCTGCAGCGGAAGCCGAGCCTCTCTGCGACAAATACCGGGACTTGCGAAGGAAGGTGGACCTTGCCCGCGTCCTTTTTCTTCTTGAAGTTCTTCTCGATGTCCTCCTTCTGCCTGACTTCCACTATCGGCCTCTCGGGGTTGTGGGGGTTGTGGATAATCGAGACTTCCTGCTGGGGCCTCGGGAGGAGAACGGAGATTGCCTGCGCCACCATGCTCTTCCCGGTTCCGGGCGGGCCGACGAGAAGCATGTTCCTTCTCTGGCGAGCGACCACGCGCGCAATCTTCACCGCCTCGTCCTGCCCTATGATGGTCTTGAGCGGGTCGTCGGGCAGCGGCAGGTCTGCGGTGGTCGAAAATCGCATGAATATGATTAGAAGCAGAAATAATAAAAATAAGACTCGGGTCTGGAAAGATAAGGACAAATTTCCGCAGAAATTTGGCCGCATTGGAATTAGCAAATTCCAATACAATAAAAATTAGAGGAGGCTTTCGCCTCCACTTGGAATCTACTTCTTCGTGTGGATGAGCATCCCCTCTGGCCTCCTGAAGAGGTTCCCGCTCCGAACTCCAACCAGCATGGTCGTTCCCTTGCTCTCGGCAAGGTCAACGAGCCTCTGGGTGATTATGCCGTCGAAGACTATGGCCTGGGTCCCGGTGGATTCGCCAAGCGTCTTTATGAGGTCCCGGACCGGAATCTCGTTCACCTGCTCGTTGTTCGCGTTGTAGAGCCTTGCCCGAAGAGTGTTCTCGAGCTCATCGAGGCTCTTGAGAAGAGCCTCGGGGGCCTGGGGCATCGGGGCCGGTGCTGCTGAAACCTGGTGCGCTGGGAGGTCCTTGGCAGGCTCCTCCTGCGGCGCCATGTGCTCCGGCGGGCGGACTTGCTCCTGGGGTTCAGCTCCCTCGGAAGGCTGCTCCTCATCAGGCCTCCTCTCGAAAGGCCTGCGCGCCCTCCCGAACCTAGACTCGGACCTGGGCCTGTCCTCAGCCATCTGCTCCAGCGGGGGCACGGCAGGCTTCGGCTTGCCTCCATTTACCTGCTCGAAGGGAACCCGGCTCCGAATGGCCTTTATGATTTCCTTTCTCGAGAGCTCCTCAACTTCCCTTCCAGGCGGCGCCCTTGCGACGAAATCTATCTCCGCCTGCTGGGAAAGCTCCTTAAGGATTATGTCGCCTCCCCTGTCCCCATCTAGGAACACTGTGACCTCCTTCTCCCTGCAGAGCCCGAGGACTGTCCTTGGGACATTCGCCCCTCCGATTGCAACCGCATTGTTTATGTCATTCTTTAGGAGGTTGAGGACATCCGCCCTTCCCTCGACAATCACTATCGCGTCCGAGTTCTTTATCCCTGGGCCGGCTGGAAGCTTCTCCGGACCGTAGGATTCTATCTCGGCAATCTTGACCTCCTGCCTTACGAGCTCCGAAATCTCCTTGCTTTCTGGAATCTCGTTGGTGAGCAGAATTTTGAGGAGCCTCTTCGCCCGGTCAATCACCGCTTTCCTCTTGACGTTCCTCGTGTCCTCAATCTTCTCGACGTTTATTTTTGCGTCGCAGGGGCCGACCCGGTCCACTGCTTCGAGGGCAGCGGCCAATATGCTGGTCTCGACCATGTCAAGGCTCGAGGGCAGCAGGACTCTCCCGACGCTCTTGCCCCCCTTGCCCTGCAGCTCCACCTCTATCCTGCCTATCCTTCCGTTCTTCTGCAGCTCGCGCAGGTCGAGCTCGTCGCCCAGAAGGCCCTCCGTCTGGCCGAATATGGCCCCAACAACATCGGGCTTCTCGACGAGGCCGCCGATCTCAACGTTTGCGTAAACCAAGTATTTTACCGTGTCAATGTATGTCTTTCCCATAGTTTTCACCTTATGATTCCTTTTTCTTTTTCAATCTCTTCGTATCTGCTGTCTATCTCCTGGAACACCCGGATTCCCAGGGCGTACCTCAGACGCCTCCTGCAGTCCGTGTCCGGGCGGACCCCGTAGGAGCGGAGCAGCTCCGAAATGACTTCGGCCAGTTCCTCGCCCCTCTCGTCGAAATCCGTGAGGATGATTGCCTCGTCCTCGCCCGAAAGCGACCTGCACAGGTCCTCGGGTTTCCGGTTGATGAGCAGTATCCTTTCCTTTATCCCGCAATTCTCGAGGGCTTGCTTGTCCTTTTTTCCCTCTACTATCACGGGCTTGCCGCGCATCTCCTCAATGGCCCGGTCAAGGGCCTTGAGCCTCGAGATAAGCTTTCGTTCGCCTGCTGAACTCATCCTCATCCAGGCCCACCTCCAGGACCTTGCGACGCGAGGACGCGCCCCTCACAACCCGGACCGGGCAAGAGAGCAGTTTCGAAAGCTCGGATTCGAGCTCCCTGTTCGCCCTTCCCTTGTCAGGCGGAGCGGCGACGCTGGCTCTCCAGCCGTCCTTGAAGCGAATCCCAAATCTCTTTGCATTTGGGGTGACTTTCATCTCGAGCAACACGGGGGCTCACCAGTAATCACATCACAAACAAACGCAAGGCGCCGCTCTAGCGGCCCGGGGCCGGAATCAGCCTTGCCTCGAATAAAACTGAGGCGCGCGAATCGAATCGCCTGTCCTTGGATTGTTTGGCGTGTGCTAACGTATGAAACACAGAACTAGTAGGAGCATGTACTGTGCAATGTTGACCGCATTTCATAGCTCGCTAGTACTCCAGCGGCCATCCGTTGCACAGCGCATTAATTTGCAAGCGCGATTTATATAAGCCTTATACTTCTTCCTCTTCCCTGCACTCCTCGCAAAGGTTCTTGCTTCGCGATTTCTGCAGGTCCTCGGAATATGAGCCGCAACTCTCGCAGACTCCGGCCAGGACTGCCCTGTCACCGAACTCGTGCATCTTGTAGTCCTCGGTGAGCACTTCTACGAGGCCTGGGAAAGCGCCTATGAGGTCGTCATCAGATATGATGCCTATGAGCCTCTGGTCTTTGTCAACCACCGGAAGCCTCTTTATCTTTTTTTCCCTCATTGTTTCCGCAGCCTCGAGTATGCTCGCTTGGGCCTTGGTCGTCTTGAGCGGAGAGCTCATTATTTTCTTCAAGGGTGTCTTTTTAGGGTCCCTCCTGCTGGCCACAATCTTGTAGGCAATGTCGGTCTCGGTGACTATCCCGACCGCTTTCTGGTCGCTGGTCACCACGATGCTGCCTATCCTGTGCTTCTTCATGAGCTTCGCTGCCTCTTCAGCGTTATCCGTGGCCTTGAGGGTCACTACCCCCCTTCGCATGCAATCTCCTACCCTTAAATCTGTTTTCATACGCCTAGATTGTGGACTGGAAAACTTTTAAACTAATCAGGTTGGGCCTGGGGGCGACCCCTTCCGAACGAGAAACAGCACTTCCCAGTTCTCTCCGGCCACTTCATAGTGGTCCCAAATGTATTCGTCTATCAGGGGCTCGTATTCGCTGAAGTTCTTGCCCCATTGGGGCCGTTTGTTGTAGAGAATGAGTGCTGGCTTCCTCGCCTCCAGGTCAGCGATTGCATTTTGCTCGGTATCGTCCGGCTGGCCCCAGGGCCCCAAGCCCAGGTATCTGTAGCCGGGCTCCCTTTTCAGCTGGAAGTAGAGTATGTGGCCGTAGGGAATCACGAGAATCCTGTCCTCTGGGCTTGTGTGGGACAGAACGGATTCCCGGGTGCTGGAACTTGCTGTTGTTTGAAAAAACAGGAAAACCGGGAGCATTAGCATGGTTGCCAAGATAAACGCCCATATATAAGCTCTCTGACGTTTGTCCAGGTATCTCTGGAAAAGGAAACCTGCCATCATTGAGAGCAGCGGAATTGCGTAGAAGACCCTGTTCGGCTGAAACCGTACGAGGACTGCATAGAGGGAAGCCAACGCGAGAAGCAGCAGGAGCAGGCTCTCCAAATGCCCTTTCCCTATGTCCTCTTTCACTCGCTTGAGGAATATGACTGGTAGGAGCATTATGAAAAGATATGGGGCGAGCTTGACGGGATTAGAAAACATCGATTCTTGAGTCCTGAAAAGGATTTGGAAAATCACCTGGACGTAGGCTTCCTCCAGAACCCCGAGAGAATAGAGCCATGCGAAAAGAGCAAGGAGAGGGAGCAGGAAGCCTACCAAGAGGACCCCGACTTCTGCCGGAAGCCGGGCGGTCTCTTTTCTCAGGAAAGCCCTGGCCCAGAGAAATACGAGCGAGGCTGGGAGCAGGAGCAGGCCCGGGATTTTCAGGATTGCGAGAATCGCGCACAGCACTCCAGATGCGAAAAGCCACCTGGAGCCCCCCCCTTTCTCGTAAGAATAAAGCGAGTTGAACAGGAGGATTGCAAACAGGGCCATGAATGGCTCAGGGAGGAATTGAAGACCCCCGAAAAGAGGGGCGAAGAGCACGAATGCCGCTGCTGCGGAGATGGCTTCAGGTTCTCCGTAGAGCTTGCGGGCTGTTCGAAAAACGAGCAGCGTGGTCAGCATCATTGCCCATGCGAGAAATAACTTTGCTGCCCAGAGCTCAGGGCCAAGAAGCGAGTAGGATAGCGACGCGATGAATGCAGCTCCTGGTAAATATTGGAGGAGAGCGAAGTCTCCGTAGACTGTTCTGCCTAAGTAGAGGAGCCAGCCGCTGGTGAGGTGCGTTCCCTCATCGTTGATGAATACTCTGTTAAGGGTCAGGATATGGGGGGCAAGTTGGATGAGAAGCAGAATGACTAGAATATGCCCGGCTGAAAGACGCATGTCATGACACTCCAAAAAACAATTCAACTCGATGCAAATCGCTCGAGTTCTCGAGAGCTCGAATATCCTGGAACCTCTGCTCCCGGACCGGGCGAATGGTTGCATTGTCCTTTTGCATTGTAGATAGGACAAGTAATTAAAATAAACGAATCAGATATCCCTTTATGGCATTCGGCACCTATGCGAAGGGGGCGAGAACTGAGCGGGAGCTTATAAGTATGTTCTCCGAAAGGGGATTCTCGGTAATAAGGGCTGCCGGGAGCGGAGTGAACTCGCTCTCGCCGGACCTCCTCGTTTTCAGGAAAGGGGCCCAGTATGCTTTTGAGTGCAAGGCCTGGGAGTCGGGGAGCCTCGGGATTGAAAAAAGCAAGTTCCTCGCTCTCCTCGAGTGGGAGAGGAACACGGGAATCACCACCATGATAGCGTGGAGGGTGAACAGGACCGGCTGGAGGTTCATGCATCTCCCGGAGCTCGAGGAGCAGGAGAGGAACTACACTGTAACATTAAAAAAGGCGCTCGCGATAAATAGGAGATTCGAGGACCTTATATGAGAAAGCTGTTTTTCATCCTGCTTGCTCTTCTGCTCGCCCTGTTTGGGGGCATTGCCTGGGCAAACAGCTATGAGCTGAAAAACATCAATGTCGAGGTTACGGTAAACCCCGACGGCTCGTTCAGCGTCGCCGAGCACTACACGTTTTTTTTCCATGGAAATTTCACCTATGCCTACAGGGAGATACCTCTCGTTACACCGGACGGGAGGAGGATAAGAATCTCGGACACCAAGGTCTACGAGGCCGGGAATGAGGTCTACCGGGACTTTGGCGAGGTTGACGGGAAGGGCAGGATAGTCTGGCGCTTTCAGGCGAGCGATGAGGAGAGAACGTTCTCGCTCAATTACGTGGTCAAGAACCAGATAGTGAGATACGCAGATGTGGCGGATTTGAATTGGAAGATGCTCGGAAATGACTGGGAGACCGGAGTCGACAGGTTCCAAGGCGTGGTCAGGCTGCCGCCAGGGGTCTCCAGGGATGAGATTCTCGCCTGGGGCCACGGCCCGAGGAGCGGAAAAACAAACATAGAGAACGACAGCATCAAGTTCACCGCCATGAATGTGCCCCCGAAAACGTTCGTCGAGGCAAGGGTTGTTTTCCCGAGCTCGGCGATAGGCGACTCCTCCGCTTTCAGCGTCCCGTCCACCGGCCTCCCGAAGATAATGGAGGAGGAAAGGATTGCCTTTGAGGGAGAAGAACAAATGAAGCTGATTATCTACGTGGCCCGCATTGCTCCCCTCGCCTTTCCGGCACTGCTCGCGCTCATCACCGGAATCCTCTGGTATCTTTATGGGAGGGAGCCCAAGGTTGAATTCCAACAGAACTATTTCCACGAGCCCCCCTATGAATACTCGCCGGCGGTTCTTGGAACGCTCACCGATGCAGTTTCTAAAAAGCCGGACATGAACGCCTTCACGGCAACGATAGTGGACCTTGCCCAGAGGGGCTACATCAGGATAGAGGAGGTCAAACGGGAGAAGGGGCCACTGGAATTCTTCGGCTCGGACAAGGATATCCGGTTGACGGTGCTGAAAGCCCCTGATGCGAATTTGAAGGACTACGAGGCCATGGCGTTCAAGTGCCTCTTCGGAAAAATTGACGTGTTCAGGCTCGCTGAGAAAAAGGGAGGCTTCGCCAGGCTGACGGGGGCCAATGAAGAGGCACAAACCGGGCCGGAAGAGCCTCTCGAGCTCAGGACAGAATCGGCCACCATCGGGCAGCTCCTCCGCGACCAGGATTTCGCGCGGAAATTCGAGGCTGGTTTCGAGAGGTGGCAGGCGATTGTCGGGGCGGCGAGCAGGGAGTATGCGTTCCATGAGGGGAGGGCATCCAGGATTGCGCGCTACTTTGCATGGGGCTCTGGGATTATCCTGATACTTTTGGCGCCCCTTTTCATAGCCTCGTTTGTGCTGGTTGGCGAGGGAAGCCAAAGCGACTTGCTGGTTCTCCTTGCGAGCGCCTTCATTTCCCTCCTTGCTGGCGCGACCATCTCCGTATACGGCAGAAGGGCACTCGAGAAAAGGACCCCGAAGGGCGCCATGCATTACCAGAAATGGATGGCGTTTAAGCGGTTCATCTCCGACCTGACGCTACTTAAGCAGTATCCGCCTTCCTCAGTAATCATGTGGGACAAATACCTCGTCTATGCGACTGCGCTCGGATGCGCGGACAAGGTTGCAGAGGCGATGAAGCTGCAGATTCCTGAGGGCGAATACAAGTCTTCCTGGTTCGTCTCGAGCTCTGGAATCGCCGCCCTGGGCACGCTCGGGACCATCAATTCCTCCTTCAGCTCTTTCTCGCACCATTCCGGCGCCTCTGGCCACGGTGGCGGGTTCGGCGGAGGGGGAGGCGGAGGGGGCGGGGGAGGAGGAGGCGGGGCAGGCTAAAGCAGGAGTTTCGCAAGGAGAAGCACGAGCAGAGTGAATAGCGCAAACCAATCGAGAGACCTCATTCTGAGCCGGTAAAACAGCGGCGCCCTGTCCGGGTTGAAGGCGCGGGAGTCCATGGAGAGCGAGAGGTTCTTCGCCTTTCTCATCACCGAGTGCATGAACGGCACTATGAGGGGAACCGGATTGTTGCTCGAGTGGCCACGGGAGGACTGAGCCACCCTCACCGAGGAAAATTTCCTCTCGAAAACAGGCAGGAAGCCGAGCGAGAGCGCGAGCGAGAAGGAAGTTGAGGCAGGGACCTTGAAGGAATGCAGGGCGGAGACTATCGCCCTCTGCTCAGTGGTCATTATGAAGAGAATCGAGAGCGAAAGGGCTGAGAATAGGAGGGCCGAATTCACCAGGCCTGCTGAGGGCGAGATGAAGACAGCGCCTAAAATCAATGGTATGGCGATTAGGAAGAGAACGAACTTCGGGCGCGGGAAAAGCCTGTGTGGCGAAATCGACGCAAGGGCGCAGAAAAGGACCGTCAACAGAAGTGAAAAGACTGCTGTCTCAAAGCTCCTCGTGGAAAACATGAACGTGAGAATGGCAATGAGCCAGAGTATCTTGACCCTCGCGTCAACAGAGTGGACGATTGATGGCCCTGGGGAGTAGGAAAGCATCGCCTCACCTTCTTTTTCCCTTCAGGTGCCTTATCAGCTGGGAAGGCGTGAGCATGGGTTGGCCGAGTTCGCTTGAAATCCTGGCAGCGCATGGAACCTTTATCCCTGCCTCCGCCACTTTTTTGTCCAATAGGAGAGCTGAACTGCCGTCGGCCTCGATTTTTCCATTATCGAGCAGGATTATTCTTGAAGCATGCTCGGCAAGCCACTCGGTGTCATGCTCTGCGACAATTATCGTCTTTCCCTCGCGGTTTAGTTTTTCCAGAAGAGAATAAATTTCCTGGGAGCTCGAGTGGTCGAGGCTTGAAACCGGCTCGTCCAAGACGAAGACGTCCGGCTCCAGGGCGAGGGCGCAGGCGAATGCAAGCTTCTGTTTCTGCCCGTGGGAGAGCTTCTGGGGGTCTGAGTCCGCATACTCCGAGAGGCCCATTGTTTCAAGAGTCCTTCCCACCCTCTCCCTCGCGTCCTCGTCTCGCACTCCGATGTTGTGGAGGCCGAAGAGAACCTCGTCCTCGACCCTGAGGGAGAAAATCTGCTCATCCGGGTCCTGGAACACGAAGGCAACGGAGCGGGCGAGCTCATGAACTGGAACTTTCGAAGTGTCCTTGCCAAACACCTCTACTGCTCCGGAGAACTCCCCGGCTATCATCTGAGGGATTATCCCGTTCAGCGAAAGGAGGAGGGTGCTCTTGCCGCAGCCGGTCTTGCCTATCACTCCGAGGAATTCCCCCTCCTTTATTTCAAGGGAAAGCCCCGATAGGACCGGCTTCCCAGGGTATGAAAAGGACAGGTTTCGGATGCTGATGGCCGTCATCAATAAGACCCGTAATAGTCTGAGAACCTGAACTTAAAAGCTATGGCCCAAGCGAACCCAAGTTCGACGACCCCCTGGATGGCGTTCCAGAGGAATATGATGTACCAGGGAACGAGCGCCATGAACTGTTCTGGGGACATCCCGAAGAACAGCGGCCCTGCAAAGTAGTAGTTTGCAATAACCGTCGAGACGCCCCTGACTAGGAGCGCTAAGAGCATTACGATGGTTATGTTCACCGGGTCCTCGAGAGATTTCATGTTGGCGTCCTTGCCATAGAATCTCCAGAGGTAGAGCATTATCCCAGAGGCCAGCGCCAGTGCAACTATGGGGGCAATCCCTCCCGCGAGGGCGCCGGCAGTTACCTCCCCTCCCTTAATCAATATCGAATCGCCCAGTTTGAGTTCAGGCAGCCGATAGACGACCCCTCCTTCAGGGAAATTTATTGATTTTGTTATCATTCCTGAAAGGGCAAAGAGCATAAGCGGTATCATGAGGGAGAGCAGCAGAACTGCGACGAGCCTTCCTATATCATTCTTTTTCTTGGCTGCGAGAAGCCAGAGCGCCGGCACCAGAACCATGGGCAGGGTCGCCGCGAACTTCATGCTGGCACCTATGCCCGTCTCAGGTGAAACAAAGGTGATGATAACGGTCAGCAGAATGAGGACTCCCATGGCGGACTCGAAGCCGAAAAGGAAAAACGCCAGCAGGACCGGAAAGCCGGCGAGGTCCACCATCATGCCGAAGCCAGTCGGAATTCCGATGATGCCGTGAAGGAGCTGGAAAAGGGCCGCTGCTGCGGCGAAGAGCGCCGTTGCCACAATCTTGTAAGTCCTCATGCTCTATCTTTCTCTTTGCTCATGGTTTTAATACTAGCTACTCTTAAATGAGTATTAACTTATTAATTTGTGAACCTTGAAAACGATTTTCCCTTCCTCTGGGCCCGCCTTCCCCCCTGCCTTCAGGCTCGAACCTACCAGGGCGTTTCCCTTGAGCTTGAGCATCGTATCGAGACTCACGTCCTCCGGGAGGGATTTGAGGCCCAACAGCTTGAGCGCCAGATTCTTCGGAAGGATGAACTCGGCTTCTCCCCCCTCCTCAAGCGTGAGCGACAATCCCTCGGCAGAAGCCACGATGCCCTCTATCTTCCCCTCCACCTCGCCCTCGAAATCCGATGTAAGCTGGCCCGGGGTTATCGGCTTCTTTATTAGGATGATTTTGCTGAATCTGCCTGTTTGTATCTCCCCGTTCTTGAGCCTTGCCCCCTCGATTCTGACAGAGTCTCCGGGCCTCGCGCCCTCGAGTGCCCTTTCGTGCGGCTCCCAAAGCACCAGCCTTATCTTGCCGCCTGCTTCCTCGAGCATGCACGAGCCCATCTCGTGGGTCGTCCCCTCGCGCTCATATCTCCTCAGTCCAGAATATTCCGAAACCGCAGCTGTCAAGCTCACGCCATCGCCTTCAGACATGTCGGTTATTTTTTTTTCAGGCTTCCTCTCAAGAACTGCGATGCTCCCCCCATAGCCGAGCGCAATCTCTCCGCCTTTCATGTAAGCTCCCCGCACCTCGACCATATCCCCGTTCAGAATCTTGCCCCTCTCGACATAATCCACGTCATCATTCCAGAGGACAAGGGGCCGCTCCCCGCTCTCATCCCCGAGGAAGACTCTGCAGACGCGCCCCTGCTTCCCGTTTTTTTCAAATCTCTTAACATCAAAAATTCGAATAATTCTCCCAAAAACTGTCGCTCGCTTGGTCTGGGGGGTGAGCTGGGACACTGAGACTGGCTTCTGGGGAGGCCCTATGTTCAGTTCCTTGGATACTGCAAAAAGAGCAGCCTCTCTGGTGAGAAGGCCGTGGAACTTCTCCTCCTTCTCCCTGATTAGGCTTTCGAGCTTCTCCCCGTCAATCGATTTCAGGAGTTCGGCCCTGATTGCTTTCGCCTCGTCCGATTCCATGGTATGATGATTGTTCGGGATATTATAAAAAACATAGCTGGCAATTTTTTCCCATGGAGTCTGAGAGGGTGCTCGGGGGGCTGCGCGTCATTTATGGGGAGGATTTAAGCTCGAACATATACTTGATAGAGGATAAGGTGAGGGGAACTTTAGCAATTGACTCTGGGGCTTATCCTGTTCTCGAGAAGGAGCCCGCGATGCTGATTCTCACCCACGCCCACTTCGACCATACCGGGGGGGTGGACGATGAATGGAAGAACGTTTACCTTCATGTGGACGATTTTGTCAAGGGCCCGTATTTTCAGGTTCCCCTGGGGGCGAAGGAAATAGACTTCAGGATGATTGAGTGGGGGGAGTTTGAATTCGAAGTTTTGCATACCCCGGGGCATACCCTGGGCTCGATTTGCCTGCTTGATGAGAAGAAAAAACTGCTCATTTCAGGTG
>JBFYLO010000002.1:0-37730 GCA_041305385.1 Microcaldota archaeon
CCCTCCCGTTTCCGTTTCTCCCGCCCCCGTTCACGATTACTCCGACTCTCAATTTCGAGCTCCTGAACCTAGATTCGGACATATTCCACATCCACAACAGGTTCTGGTACTATCCAGGCACCCTGCTCGCGATAAAACTGCTGAAGAGAAAGAAGCTCATGCTCACCCTCCACAACGCGAGGGCCCTCGGCATAGACTGGGCCACTGACACGGGCTGCTGGCTCTATGATACCCTCTGGGCGAACAGGATAATGGAGAACTGCGACAGGATAACTGCGGTGAGCGAGTGGACGAAAAGAATCACGGTCCCCGAGAGACTCTGGCCCAGGACTACGGCAATAATAAACGGAGTCGACATCGAGCGCTTCATTCCCAGGCAGAGGAACGAGTGGGGCTCGGTGAGGGAGAGGTTCGGCATCGGGAACGAGGAGGTCCTGCTCACAGTCGCAAGGATGGTGAAGCAGAAGGGCTACGAATATCTTCTCGATGCGTTCTCGATGCTCAAGCAGGAGAAGGGGCACCGGGATGCAAAGCTGTTAGTCATCGGCAGAGGCCCGTACAAGGAACAGATACTGAAGCAGGCGAAGGACCTCGGGGTTGCGGACTCTTTCTTCATAGCCCAGGGGGTCAGCGAGGCGAACCTTCCCCTCTACTATAACGCAGCGGACCTGTTCGTCCTCCCATCGGTCTGGGAGCCCTGCGGGCTCGTAGTTCTCGAGGCCATGGCTTCGGGGACGCCGGTCGTCTCGTTTGCATGCGGAGGCCCGGAGGAGATAGTCGACGAGAGCTGCGGCAGGATAGCGAAGCTCAAGAGTTCCAAGGACCTGTTCCTCAAGATACGGGACATCCTTGACGATGACAAGCTCAAGGGCAGGCTCTCGGCAGGGGCGAGGAAGAAGTCCGAGACCGACTATGCCTGGGAAGTAGTTGCCGACAAATTCGAGAAGGTTTATAAAAGCCTTTACTGAAAAAAAATCGGTGGGCATCTGATTGTGAAATGCACGGAGTGCAGGAAGGATTTCGACGCCCAGGACCCGCAGCCTGGCAACATCCTCGAATGCCCGTACTGTGCGATAAAGATGAAGGTCGTCTCCGTCAACGTGAACAGGGTCTATTTGGAGACAGTTGACGAGGACCTCGAAGACGCAGAGGAGGACTTGGAGACCTAAGCCCTCAGATGCTCCCGTAAGCATCGTTCCTCAAGGCGTCCCTGACTGCGCTTGCAGTATCCCTCTCGCACTTCAGCGCCTGCTCGGCAATCTTGCCGCTCTCAATAGCCCTCTTCTCAACGCTCTTTGCGCCATTCTCCACAGAGTCATGGGCAGCCTCAATTGCTTTCAAGGCCTCAGAAGGTTCCCCTTTCTTCCCCAGCGTCCTCTTCCCGAAAGCCTCCACTATGTCATCGACCTGCTTGATGAGTCTATTCATCTCCTTCTCGCCCTTGTCTGTCATCCCCGTGTGGTCATCAAGCCAGCCTATCAGCTGCCTCACCTTCGCAAGCGCTTTCGAGGCACTCCCAACAGCCGAGTTCGTTTTATAGACATCAACTTTCAACGGTTCCAGTTTCTTTAGTGATTCGAGCCTCGCTGCTTCTTCTTCGCAGGCTGAGACCTGGGCTTTCTCTTTGCTTTTAATTTGCCTCTCCAGGTCCTCTATTTCTCTAGTAACCGTTATCCGTTTGTCTTCATTTCCAGTGCTCTTAATCTGGAGAATAATTCCTTCAGAAAGGATGTCCGTTCTTCCAGTCCTTATGTCAATGCTCCCAAGGGAAACGCGTGCAACCTCTTGCGCTTCAGTAATGGATTTGGGAATCGCATCCAACTCCTTTTTCATTGCTTCAAGTTTTCTCCTGAGTGCTTTGAGTTGTTTATCTTCTTTAATCTCAAGAATCGTGACAAGTTTTTCTTCCAAATCCGGAATCTCCCTTGCAGCTTTTGAAACATTCCTTGAGGCTGCATCAAGATTGGAAATATAAATGCGTTCCTTCTCAAACATTTCCCACGCAACAACCAAGAACTTGGACAGTTCCGCTTTAGCATCAGCTTTCTTTTCCCAAGCTACCACCCCGTTTGCTCGCCCCAGGTATCTCTTGGCGCTTTCACCGGCATCTGTGAGTCGCGTTATGCTTGCACCAAACTCCGACCCCCTGTCCTCTCGGATCTTCCTAACCCCCTCAAGCGTTTTCAAAAGCTCTCCAGAAATTTCGCCAAAACGCAAGACCGTGGCCTTAACTTTTTCAGCCCTCTCCTCTCTCGCCTTTGCCTGAATCTCGTAAGCAGCTTTCAGCCAGAGCTTCCCAGAGCTCGCCGAACCCACATTGGCAAATCCGTTTCCACTGTTCCCACCACATCCATCGATGGGTGCGCGTTGTTTGTTATCACCAGCAAATATAAAACTCAAAAAATCCCCTCCCCCACTAGCGTCTATATTATGTAAAAACCCCTTTTTAAGGCTTCGTTTTTTGTTGTTAACTGCCTCAGAACCCCATCAAATCCATTTCCAGGCTCTCATCCCTTTTCCTGGAAACCGGGGTCCCGCACTCCAGAATGAAGAATTCGCCAGTAAGGGAGATTACTCCCCTCTTCAGGTGCCCTGCAAGAGCAGAATGGTCTCCTCTCCCGAGCGAGACGTGCAAGTGCAAATATGGCTTGCCCTCCTTGAGGGTTATGTTCCCGGAGGCTGAGGCAATCTCAAGTGGCTCCTTAAGTTCCAAGGCCCCGGGCTCCAGTCTCTCAGCGCTTTTGCTGGCCAGCAGAGTTGCCTCCCCGAGCGCCCCAATCCCAAAAACAACCCCGGTCCTAATCCCAAGCACCGAGCAGGCATTCGTTATCGACTCCACCACTTCCTCGCCCTTCTCGAGCCTTATGGCCACTACTTTCTTAGCAGTTGTTTTCAGAGATTTCAAGGTCTCACTCCTTCTTCCTTATGGCTTTCTCGAGCCTTCCCAGCCCGCCGCCCGTCTTCCTGCTCCCAATGATTATATCGAGCTTGCCGTCGTGCAGGAGCCGCCTGACAATCGCGCCCTTGTCCCTGTCGCTTGCAATTCCCTTTCCAACAGTCCCCTCGACAACTGCGCCTGAAATCGCGCCTACAATTGCCCCCATGAGCGCCCCCGCAGGCGTCCCAGAGCCCATGAGCGCAGAGCCCAGGAGAGCGAACAGCATCGTGACCCCGCCTATTATCGTCGCCCTGTCCCGAAGGGCCGTGCTCGGCACATGCTCATCGATGCCTTTCTCTATGCAGCGGTTGTACTGGTGCATGACCTTGTCCTTGGTCCCAGGGGAATGGGAGGTCGCGAGCTGCTCATGGGCGGTCTTCATGCAACCCGCTATCTTTGCAAGCATCTCATCCGCTCCCCTCTCGCCCCCGCAGGCGTTCCTCAGGTAATCTATTGTTTCCTGAAGGTCGCTGAGATTGGTCCCAACCTCCTCCTCGGCAGGAGCATGAACTGTTTTTTCAAGGGCCATGAGACCACCGTTATCTATCGGTCCTGGGGATATAAAAAGGCTTTGTCCCCCTTAACATATCCATGAAAGCGAGCAAGCCCCGGGACCACGCGCAAATACTCATCAGGCCCGCCACAAAAGACGATTTTCCCGAGATTGTCCGCATGGGGAACAGGAGCTTTCCCTATTCGGGGATATCGGAACAGAAGATTCTCGAGAGAGCCGGGAGAGGCCACGTGATTTTCATCGCTCTGATTGATGGGAAACCGGTTGGTTTCATAGACCTGAAAATCGGGGCCTTCGGCGCGCGCGTGACAGGCCTTGCCACTGACCAGCCTTTCAGGGGGGTTGGAATCGGGACAGCGCTTCTCGAGCATTCAGTGGAGTTCTCGAGGCACATCGGAAAGCTCTCGGTGAAGCTGAGGGTGGCTGCGAGAAATTTAAAGGCGCTCAATCTTTACAGGAAACTGGGTTTCATCGTGGTGAGCAGGCGGGCGAGAAAAGACGGAAGGGCAGTCTACACAATGGAGCGGAAGTTCGAAACGTAATCGAGTTTTGGGTTTTATTTTTGTATTGGAATTTGCTAATTCCAATGCGGCCAAATTTCTGCGGAAATTTGTCCCTCAAACAGTGAGGTTTTAAAATAACAGCACAGTAAATACTCGCATGCCTTGCGGCCAGTCCAATGCGTTCGACTATTCCAAGAAATTAATCTCCAAGCTGGGCATCGGCTCGAAAAGGAACTCCTCCGCACCCCCGAAGGCGCTGTTTTCGAATGATTACCTCCGGGAGCAGGTGAGGCAGGAGATACGGGCGAAGGTGGGGGAAGCCTTGGAGCTCTTGGGGAAAAGGCTTGCGAAGGTTACGAATCTCGAGGGAAGGCCGGTTGTCATAAGCGGCGGGGACTCGCACAAGATGACACATCTCGAGTTCGATACAGTCTATTCCGGAATCTCCCCCGAGGGAAAAGTCTTCGTCTCCTCAAGCGACCAGGGCGTCCCTGAACCCGCGACCCTCCTGTTCATGTCCTCGAAGCACAAGGACTGGGAAATCGAGCCCATCGAGAGCCCGAACCTTGAGACCGCCTACTTCAGGAAAATTGCCGAAATCGAGGAGTTGTGCGCAGAGGCTGAGAGAAAGAGATAGGGCTTTATACTCATTTTTCCATAACTCTAAAGGATGACAACGACGAGGTTTGGCGCACAGGAGCAAACGCCTTCAGCCGAGCTCCTGCAGAAACTTAGGGGCCAGTACCCGGCAAGCTCGATTATAACATCCGAGGACGGAAGCCTCGCCTATGCCAAGACGGGGGACAAGAAAGCGCCATTCATCTGCTTCTCCTCCTCAGGGCAGGAGATAGACGTGTTCCGGGCGCTTTCAGACAAGAACTTTCTCTCCTATCTTCGTTCCTGGCTAACAGAAGCCGCTCCATCTGGGACTACCTACATTTTCCTCAACCAATCCCCCACCCAGAACGGGCTCGAGATAAAAGTCAGCAAGCATCTCCCGGGCGAGGCGGAGGGAAAGCCGTACTACCTGGAACTGAAGCTCGAGCATTCTGGGAAGGGCCTTTCCCCCACTAACGGAGAAATTGACTCAGCCATAAACTCTGCAGTGATAAAGCTGCTGGAGTCGAGGATTTCCTTTTCCTCACTTCTTCGAATCTCCCCCCGGGCCCCGGTTCCAGATGCCCTCTCAGTCGCCCCGGTGATTATGCCTTTCACCTTTTTCCAGCAGGAGAGCGACGATTGCCCTTTCATCGCGCGCAGCAACCTGAAGGGGCATCTGATTGACCCGAAAGAAGTTCTCGATTCACCTGAGTTCAGGGAGCTCGCAGGGAAGTGGATGAATGAGCGGGGTTTAACGAGCGCTACATTCTACGTTGACACCTGGCAGGATGAGGAAGGAAAAATTAACATATGGACTGGCCCGAGGAACCACGCTCCTGAGAGGCGGGCCTGCGTGCTTGAGGTTCGCGATTCCAATGGCGACGGGAAAATTGATTCTTTTGAATCGACAGCCCAACCAACTGTTCCCGACAAGATTTTGGAGCTGGCGGACCAGTCACTGCAGGGCCAGGCATACGGGAGAATTTGCTCTTTCCTCGGCCTTGATTCAGCTTACTCCCCCTCGCTTTCGGCTCAAATGAACACGGCTCTCGAGAAACTCAGAGATTCTGTCAATGAGGCGTTCAACCAAGTTAATGAAAGAGAAAATGAACTCACTGCGATGGATACGGGCAAGTTCATCATAACCGGCATAGGGCCGGATGGGAAAAATTTCATTTACACCACCTCCCAGATGGCGGCAATCGACGCTCTCGAAAGGGACGGCCAGATTGTTTTCTTCATCGGCTCCTACGACTATGAAAAAAAGAGGTATATCATCGAAGCGAACCAACCGAGGGCTTTCCACCAGAACTCCTACCTCACCCAGTTCAAGGGAGAGATGGAAAAAGAAATTCGCAACTCGCCCGTAGTCATTCAGGCAAAAGAACAAATCGCAATCTCCCAACCCATTCAACCTGCCCAGGCGTACACCCCAAAGGCGCTTGCCCTGGAACTTGCCTCGGAAATCCAAAAGAGGGTTTCCCATTACGAGGACTTGCTCCAAAAGGAAAGTTTCGGTCCTCTTGATGAAGAGACTTCCTCGAGAGAAAAAGAGAATCTCAAGCCTTACATCGAAAGGCTCCGCCATCTTCTTGACCAGGTGAATTCCCTCTCAAAGGCGAGCTCGGACGACAATGGCTCCGGGGACAACAAGCTCGTGCAATCCCTCTTTGAGGCTGCAATGGGTTTCGAAACACTTGACGGATACGCGAGGGCGACTTCCTGGAAGCTCGACGTGTGTTCAAAGTTCGGGGGCTTCATTACTTACATGGAACAACCGAAACCCGAACTCATAAACGGGATGATTCAGGATAGGGATGAACTCCTAAAAGAAATCGACGCTGCCCTGGGCTCGCTCGGCACACTGATGCGCCAGCTCGATGCCCTCACAATAAACGGAGGGGCTGAGCAGGATTTCCTGGACAGGGGAAACGCACTCGACCTCTTGAAGATGACTCGGGAGACGATGAGGAATCTCGAGGAGGCCCGCGGGCTGATATCCAAACTGCCGGATGACCCTGCCGGCGCCGAGGTTTCAGCCACCTTTGCTTTCAGCAGCCTCTGGTCTGCAACCCTCAAGTTCATCCAGACTGAGAAGAACTTCAACAAGATAATTGGGGAATCAGCGACAGAGCAACAGGTTGACAGATGGGGTTCGGATTGGAGAAAGTTCATGTATCACACTGGTGGCGTTATAGACTATGCGGTCCTGGGCGCTCCCACAGCTGGAGCGATAATAGGCGGCCTGGTAAGCGATGGCGCAGGGGCAGGAATTGGCAGAGGAATCGGGCAGGGGCTGGAGTCAGCCTGGTTCGCCCTCAGGGGAATGGACGGCGTCGCCCAATGCGCAGAGCCAGGCACTCTTCTCTCGCTTGAATGCGCCCAATCGCTAACGATGATTGCCCTCTCGTTCTCCAAACTCCCCGGGGTGAAAAATCTCTCAGGAGTGAAGCCCGCTAGCGGCGTTCTCGGCTATGGTTTCATGGGGTCAATCGGCTACCATGCTTACATGAAGTGGCAGGACATCCAGGACAGGGGCGGTTTGGTCACAAATGGGGACAGGGAATTCTACATAAGCCAGTTGGCGTTTATGCTGTTCGGGTCGGGTCTTTCGAGATTGGAGCCAAAAGCGGAAATCCGCCCGGCAGGAAAAAGGTCGACGCTCCAAACCAAAACAGCTCCCAGGCAGAAACTTTCGGAAATCGAAAGATTCGATGCAACCATCAGAAACCCCCTATCAACAGAGCAAGAAATAGCTGATGCTTTAGGAGGACTTTCGAAACTTGGGACCCCTGAGGCGAACAATCGCCTGAAGATGGTTGCTGACTTAAAAAGCCTAGGAGCTGCTTCACCATACGATTACCTAGACTCCAAACTCCGGAACCTAGCCAGGGAGCTTGCCCTGAAAGCAGAGTCCGTGGGGATGCAGGGCATACTCATAGAACTCGGGGAAGAAAATTGGGTAAGGGAGTTCACAGCCAAGTACGCCGGTTTGGTCGAGACGATTTCGAACACCCTGAAAGAGTCGCACGGGGTTAAGGATTACGAATCACTCCCCCCGGCGGAGAAGAGGGTAATGGAGGAGAAGTTCATCACCGGATGCATAAAGACGCTAGAGGATTTAGGGATAAAATACAATGAAAAAGAATTCGAAGAAGGCGAATTCGGCTTCATGTCAAATGCTCTCGATTCGAAGAAATTCAACTGCTACAACTACTCCCTGCTGGTATTCGATGTGGCAAAACAGCTGGGCATTCCAGTCGAGATGGTCGCTTCGCCCAAGCACGTATCCATAAAAACGGGCAGCTTCGTCTACGAGCCCACGAGTGGCACCTATGCCGACGTCAAGCACATAGATAAAATTTATCCGATAATATTTACCATAACTGCCAAACCAGAGGAAATAGCGGCACTCTCATATGAAAACCTCGCTACTTCCAGGTACAAGCAAGGACAGCATACGGAGGCATTCCGGGCTGCTGACAAGGCAATCGAGCTCATGCCCACTCTTGCCGAGCCGTATGTAACGCGCGGAAACCTTTGTTTCTTCATAAACTTTTATGAAGAGGCCATTGCAGATTACACGAAGGCGATAGAGCTCAACCCAAAATATGCGCGTGCATACCGACATAGGGGAATGGCTTATGAAAAGATGGGCGAACAGGCAAAGGCTGAGGCCGACTTTAAAAAAGCCAAAGAGCTGGAGAGGAAAGAGTTGGCGCAACCTCCAAGTCAGGCGCCCTCCAAGAAAGCCGAAGCACCTTCACCAGAAAAAACAAACGTCAAACTAACAGAACGGCCAGCTGTTCCGGATGAGAAATCCGAGATTTTAGGAACAATGGCCTTGGAGGACATGCTCTCCTATCGTTCAGAAAATGCTCGCTTCAGGAAAGTCGTAACCGAGGCAGAGATTGAATCAGCAGTTGAAGACGTCGTTCCGTTCATATCGCAGGGAGGTGATCCCCGGTACCTAATCGACGCTTACTTAGAAAACGCAAGGGACTTCAACTCTTTCAAAGATTTCACGTCTTATTTTGCCGATTCAAATCTCCCCCCTGCAGCGACAGTTTGCTTTGGAAAACTCACGGCAGTCCTAAAGGAGCTGAATGGGGGCGAGCCCTACGACCTTAGGGCCCAGCCCCTGGTTAGATTCACCGGCCAGCATCCGGTTTATTTTGCAACAATCGGCGGGAAAGACGTGATAATAAAGTTTTCCGATTGCAGGGAAGATATCTTTGCACTCAGGGTTCTGGAAGCTTCTGGGATACAAGAAACCTATTCCGTCTCCCAATATGGGGATGATTTTGCGCTGATTGAACTGTTGCCCGGATACAAGCTCGAACACGTTTTAGCCAAGCGAGTCATTCCCGCTGAAAACGGGAAATTGGTCGAACTTACCCCGGAGTTAATGCAAGAAATTTCACGGGAGCTTGGAAAGCAGATGGCAGCCCATTACGCGTTCTCTATAGCCGATTGGCACAGCCCAAACTTCATTGTGCGAATGGAGAACGGCAAGATTAAGATTACGAGAATCGATTTCGAGGATTACGGATCAAAAGAGCCGAACATCTATTCGTTCAAGAAAGAATTCCCAGGAATTGACTTCGACCAGGCGCAATTCGACCAAGGCTTTACCGAGGCGTGGAATAACATACGGACAAACTCAGTGAGATTGATTGAACTTTATCGGAACGGGTTTGACGAAGTTGTTTCAATCCAGTCCAAAACCGGAACTAAGGATGCGAGAACAAAGGAACATGCAGTAGCCGATGTTAAGAAGAAACTCGGGATGAGTACCGAAGAGGCACTAAGAGATTTTAAGGTTGATGAAAAAGGGAGTTGATCGTATGGCTAATACACAAATTGAGAATAAGCGACAGTTGGTTAACACGACTCTTCATTCCACGAAAATAGCCCGCGCGCTACAGAAAATCGATGGGTCTGCTCCGAACGCAATCAGCAAACAGGTTTTTTCCATCCCGGCACCAGTTAAAACATCTAACAAAATGCCCCTAAGCGATGATATCAGTTTAGAGATTCCCAAATCGAGAGCCGATTCTCTCCAGTTCATAAGAAGCTGCGGTTTCCCCGGAGCAAAGAGCGGCGCCTATCCGGGAATGCTAGACGATTCGCCAGTCATCCCGGAGAGCGGGCTAAGGGCCCTTTCGTTTGTTTTAGATACTGTTCCTAAAGCATCGATTGACGGAAAGGAATTCCTCACACGCGCCATGTCCTCTTTCGGGCAGAAAGAGCCAGATTATTCGAAAATAGTCAATGGTCTCACCGACGCCCAGATCGCAGCAGGCGTCATTCTTTTGAAAGTTGTCACCGAGGGACTATCCGGCCTAAGTGGAGACTTATTCGTTGATAAGAAATTCAAGCTTGCGCTTGAGCGCCAGCGGCCAGGTTCTTCTGATGGAGTGCTGGCAGGGGTTCTCGATACCCAGTTTGATATTTTAAGGGCGGTCAGTGATTTCATACGGGGATCCTAATAAAACTTTATTAACCCCCTCAACGAATTCTCTTCATGGACCTAGTGACTATGGGCCACGTTCTTTTTGACATACGCTGCTACGTCAAGGACTTCCCGGTCCCAGACAAGACTGCCTTCACATACTCCGAGATTGAGACCTCCCTCGGGGGCTCTGCTGCGAATGCCGCCTGCGCTGCTGCGATGCTCGGGATAAAGGCGGGGTTCATGGGGAACATCGGAGGGGACTCCGAGGGCGGACAGCTCATCCAGCACCTGCTGAAGACAGGGGTCGACATCGCGAGGCTGAGGCTCGTGGACGGGAAGACGGGAAAGGCGATTGTGATCGTGAACTCGGAGTCGGACGTGGAAGTCGTGGAAATGAGGGGGGTGAACGAGCCCTTCGGGAAAGTGGATCCCACATACATTGCAGATGCGAACTACCTGCTCATGACTGGCACGAGCCTCGATGCTCTCGAGATTGCCTCAAGGTACGCGAAGGAGAACAACGTCAAGACGATATTCGACCCAGGAAGGGCGAAATCTAGGGACGGCATCAGGAAGCTCTCCCCGATAATAAAGAACTCCGACTTCATCATAATCAACCGGGCCGAGCTGGCGATGCTCACCGGCGAAAAATCCGTCGAGAACGGAATCGAGAAAGTCCAGAAGGAGAACCGCGAGATAACCTGCATCATAAAGGGCGGCGGAAGCCCGGTGGTCGTACGGGGAAGCGAGGACTTCGAATCCGAGCCGTTCAAGGTGAAGCTTGTTGATACTATTGGGGCAGGCGATTCGTTCTGCGCAGGTTTCATAACCGGTCTTGTGGAGCACAAGAGCCTCCAGCACTCAATAAGGCTGGCGAATGCGGTGGCTGCTGCGAAGGTCGAGAGGAGGGGCGCCCACAATGTGCCCTCTAGGGAAGAAATAAAGAAGCGCTTCAAAATCTAAAACGAGGTGGAACAATGATTGGAAAAAAGACCCATATGTCTAGGCTGATGAGGAACGGCCACATGCTGCTCCTCGCCATGGACCAGGGCATCGAGCACGGGCCCAGGGATTTCAACGAGAAGAACATCAATCCTGATTACGTCTGCGACATCGCTTCGAAGTGCAAGTTCACGGGCTTCATCCTGCAGAAGGGAGTCGCCCTGAAATACTGGGAGAACTACGCCGGCTCAATCCCGCTCGTGGTGAAGCTGAACGGCAGGACGGAGATAAATCCCAAGGACGATGTCTACTCATCCCCAGTCGCTTCAGTGAAGGATGCAGTATCCCTCGGGGCCGATGCAGTCGGCTATACCCTTTATGTAGGCTCGCCGACTGAGGCGAAGATGTTCAAGGAATTTGCAGTCATAGAGCAGGAGGCCCGCGAATACGGAATTCCGGTTATCGTGTGGTCATACCCGAGAGGGAAATACGTGAAGGAGGAGAAGAGCAGGGAGATGGTTGCATATGCAGCCAGAACCGCTCTCGAACTCGGGGCCGATGCAGTCAAGGTGAACTACACCGGGGACCCGGAGTCCTTCAAGTGGGTCGTCAAGTCAGCGGGAAAGATGCCAGTTCTCTCCGCAGGGGGGAGCAAGCTCTCAGACGAGGATTTCCTGAAGAAGATTAAGGAAGTCATGAGTGCAGGGGCAATCGGCTTCGCTGTCGGGAGAAACATCTGGCAGAATGACAAGCCGCTAGAGATGGCAGCGAAGATGAGGAAACTGGTGCTCGGTGAGTGAGTTGAGGCTCGCTCGCCTCTTTTTACTATTTTTCGTTTTTGTTCTTTTGGCTTATCCGGTTTTGGCTTGCATCGGATCTTACATAGACACCATTTACTATAATGACGAAAGTAAAAAAGTTATTGACGCATTCCCTTATCATATTAAAGACGTTTCTTCAGACTATTGCGAAATGTATAACGAACCGTGTGTTTATTTATTGCCTGCTGGTTGGAAATTAAGCCAATGTGTTTATGAAAACAGCGAGCAAAGAGCTAAATGTGTCGACTATGACGCCATCGTATCAAAAACAACCAACTACGAGCACGTTGAACTTGATAAAGAAGTAGTCTTTCAGCCTCAAAATTTTCTTTTAAGAATTCCCGGAGAAACTATGTTCTTTTCTATCCCCTTTTTGTTAACCCTTGTCGTTCTAGTAATCATCTGGTATTTGTCAAAAAAATCAAACTCAACCATAATTGCACGAAACCTCCTGTTTGCATTATCAATCTCTATCTTTCTTTTTAACATGCCTCTCGGTTATCTCATCCTGATGTTTTCGTCTTCGTGCGGAACTCCGTGGACCTTAAATAAATTCCATCTTGATGTTTCGTCGCTCGTATGGACGATACTACCGATTTGTATCATTGCGGCTTGTGCTTTGCATTTTATCTCAAAACTCAAAGAAGGCAAGGAAGAGAAAAAAGTCGAGAAGAAATAATCTACTATCTGTCCACGGTTTCAATATTTTCTTCATATGCCGAGGAACTTTCCTGCCACTCATCCGCCCGAGCCTTGGCAATCCCCACCAGAAGCCTTATATACTACAGTTACCTAATAGGTAACTATGATTGTATGAGGGAATTGCCGCCATACGGGATGAGGGCCTACGCGTTGCTCTACAGGAAGCACGGGGCTAGCGGCAGGTTTACCCAGGGAGAACTGGACTGGCTCGTTTCAGAACCCATGAGGAAAAAGACGTTCGCGCTGCTGAAGCGGTCAGGGTGGTTCGAAAAAGTGAGCAGGACGGAGTACCGCTGCGTTTCACCCGAAAAAGCCGTGATGGGGCTGCTGGAGCCGCGCGTTCCGGAGGTTTTGAAAAAAGCAAAACTGCCTTACGAGCTGACCGGGGCTTCTGCAATAGAAGTCTGGAGCGACTATTCGTATGTGCAGAGGGGCTATGAGCGCTCTCCCTATCTCCTAAAGGTCCTGAAAAAGGACTTGAAGAAGTGGAGGTCTTACTTGAACAGCGCCGGAGTGCCAAATTACGTCAGGAAAGGAAGTAGTGTGGGGGAATTCGCCATACTCTTCCCAGTTGCGAAATTGGGGTTTGCCGAGAAGGATGGGTTGAAGGTGCAGCCCTTGAGAGAGACTCTGCGGGAAGCGGAAGGCAATTTCCTGTTCGCCTATGCGGCGAATTACATCAAGAAAAAGTACGGTGGCTGAATGGATCTCTTCTCTTTGCGCGAAGCAGAAATTTTCGAGGCCCTGAAGCAGCTTAAGGGGATAAATTTCGTGGTAATAGGGGGATACGCAGTCTCAGCGTATACTCTTCCGCGGTTTTCCGTTGATTGCGACCTGGTCCTTAGGGACAGAAAAACAGCGGAGAATGTCTCCGAAACCCTTCAAAAGCGCGGTTTTTTAGTGGCAGGCGAATCTGAGGTTAAGGGAGCATACGAGGGCTCGTTCACAAGGCTCGAAAAGACTCTTGAGAGGGGATATAAAGCCAGTTTTGACCTGCTGATTGGGGCCGTTTATGACAGAAGAACGCGCTCGTCCTTTTCTGCTCAATGGGTATCGGCCCATTCCAAAAAAAGAAGGCTCAGGGGAAAGACATTCTCCGGTTCAGTCGAAGCCAGAGTCATAGGCGAAAGCGCTTTGATTGCCATGAAGCTCACCTCCTCGCGAAAGACCGATTTGCGGGACGTGTTCATGCTCTTGCCGCAGGTCGAAGACCTCTCATTCATAAAGAAATCGGTAAACGAGAGAACCGACCTGAAAGACGCCTTGAAGCGGGCGGGCTCGACCATTCTTTCGGATGGTTTTAAGAAGAACCTCGAAGGCGTTTACGGCTATTTGGACGAGCGCACTTACCAAAAGCACGTTAAAGTTGTCAAGGATTTTGTGAAGAGCTCATAGTAAGTACTCGGGGAATAAATCTACCCACTCGCATTCAGCGCCCTTAGCATCTCCCCCTGGACATCAAAACCAAGGCTCGCCAGTGCCCAGTAAAAGATGAATCTCAAAACATAATAAATCCCAAGAAACCCGATGAAGACAACTGCCCACCTCGCCCATCCCGGCCATTTCTTCGTGAAAGGCAACCGCTCATTGAGGAATCTCTCGGTTCCCTTCCAGAGCCTATCCTTGAACAGCAGCAAGAGAACGAACAAAACTCCGAGGAAAATAACCAAGTAAATCGAGACTCCCTGGGAGTAAAAAAACCAGAGAAGAAACGCAGTTAGCGCGAGCCTGAGGAGAAGCTTGAGGTCCACCAGATTACCTTCGCAGCCTCTCCACCAGCTCGAGAATCAACTCCTTGCTCCCGACATAAACCGGAGTCCTCGCATCGGCATCCTCGCACTGGATGTCGAGAAGCGAACTCTTGCCATTGCTCGAGAGCCCTCCTGCTTTTTCAATGATGTTCCCCATCGGGATTCCCTCGTAGAACAGGCGGAGCTTCCCCTCCGGCTTGTCAATCAGGGCAGGATAAGCGAACATCCCGCCATAATGCAGAATTTGGTTGAAGTCCCCAACGAAAGTCCCGCAATACCTAAGCTTCATCTTCTTCTCCTCTTCCATGTATTTCACGAATTCCCTGAACTTCGGAATCCACTTGAGCGGGCTCCCGCCCATCCCGTAAACTTTCCCTGGCTCGGGAACCCTGATGTTCTCCTCGACGAGGCAATACCTCATCTTTCCCTTCCTGAATTTCACGAATTCATGGACTCCCTTTCCCGCGGTATAAACAAGAGTAGTCATCGGCCCGTACTGCTTATAGAGGGAAGCGACAAGGCTCCTCCCAGTAGTCGGAATCTCCTTCCTGTAAATCCCAATAATCGCGCCAATGGGGTTGTTGCTCCTGATGTTGCTCGACCCGTCGAGCGGGTCTATGGTGACAACGAAGGGCGCATCCTCGTCAAACCTAACTGGCGTTTTCAGCTCCTCTGAATAGACTGCCCTCACAAGCCCGCTCTTCTTGAATTCATTGCAATAAAAATTGTTGGTCCAAACATCCAGCTCCTCGGCCAGTTCCCCGTATTTGTTTTCCTCTCCCTTTTTCGCAGCCATCCTCTGGGGGAACTCCACCCTTATGTCAACGCTCATCCTCGCAATCTCGGAAATGAGCTTCGCTACTTCGTCATCCTTGACCTCGCGCAAGTGCTCCTCGAGCGTTACCTCTGCCATAATAACACCTCCGAATATTTCTTGAGCCCGGGGTTTAAAAACCTTATTACCAGGTCATACTATGTAATACTAAGATTCACTCCGAAAAACATGAGGACCAGCAGGACCCCCACCCCCCCAAGGCCGAAAAGCGCGACAACTGCGAGTGTCATGAAGTTGATAGGTACATCCAGCCCAACCATTGACAGCAGGAATATCGCCCCGAGCCCGAGGACCGAGTTGATGATGAGCCTGAAAACAAGTTTCAGCGCTTTTCTGAGGGCAACGAGTATGAGGATGAACAGGAAAAAGAACGCGAGCCCGGCCATGAACAGAAACATTCCGCTTGCTGGGTCCATGGAAAAAAATCACAGCACTAATTTATAAGCAATCGCCCAAATACCAATTGATGAAGGAAATCTGGGTCGAGAGCAGGGCTCTTGCGAAAAAGCTATCCCTCCACCACACTTCAGAGAAGGGGAAGTGGACCGAGGTGATGATACGGGGAGCCCGGGACCTCGCGAAACTGAGGGAGGCGCAGAAGGCAGGCGCGGAAAGGGCCGTCATCTCCTGCC
Source organism: Microcaldota archaeon (assembly GCA_041305385.1). Taxonomy (GTDB): domain Archaea; phylum Micrarchaeota; class Micrarchaeia; order Burarchaeales; family JAKAKT01; genus JAKAKT01. The sequence goes on from JBFYLO010000002.1 coordinate 15,697, forward strand.
CGAATTGGAACTCTGCACCGCAAAAGGAAATCCTCCAGCTCTCGAAAAAGCTCAAGCTCATAGCGAAAGTCAACGGCTCGGAGCAGGCGAAGGGGGTCCTCCAGTCCATGGACAAGGCGTTTTCAGGTTTCCTCATTTTTCCCGCGAAGACTTCTGAAATCGAGAAGCTCAAGCACTACCTCTCGGGAGAAGGTGAGATTTCGTTCGACATAGCCAAAATAACCGAGATAAAGAAAACAGATCCCGGGGAGAGGAGCTGCATCGACACCTGCGAGATAATGGGCGAGAGCGAGGGCATGCTGGTCGGCTCGGATTCAAGCGGCTTCGTCCTAGTCCAATCGGAGGCCTCGACCGAGGACTCGCGGGCAGAGCCCCGCCCGTTCAGGGTGAATGCGGGTGCGGTCTCTCTTTACACTCTTCTCCCCATGAATAAAACCGAGTTTCTAGCGGAGATTCAGACAGGTGGCGATGTGCTCATCGTTGACAGGAACGGAAAGGCGAGGAAGGCAGTGGTGGGCAGGAACAGGATTGAGCGAAGGCCCCTCGCCCTCATAGAAGCGGAGTGCGGGAACAGGACGGTGACCGCACTGCTCCAGGATTCCGAGAACGTCTGCGTAATGGTTTTGAAGGGAAGCAAGCCCGTCCCAAAGCTCAGGAAGGGCGATGAGATTTTGGTTCACCTCAGGGGAAAAACCGAGAAGGAAGCAATCGAGAAATGAGAACATGCTAATCAAGAACTGCAGAATCGTCAAGCCCGAGGGGATGCTCCGGGCGAGCGTTCTGGTCTCAGAGGGCAAAATAAAGAAAATCGGGCGAGTTGAAGGGAAGGCGGATTTTGACGCAAAGGGAATGCTCGTTTTTCCAGGCCTCGTTGACCCGCACGTTCATTTAAGGGATCCCGGCTCGCCGCACAAGGAAGATTTCTACACAGGGACATGCGCCGCCCTTGCAGGCGGCTTTACAACAATAATGGACATGCCCGAGTATTCGAACCCGTCGACAATCACCGAGAAAGCGCTGAGGGAAAAAGAAGCGCTCGCCTCCAAAAAAGCGGTCTGCGACTTCCACATCCGAATGGGCGCATCGAATGATAATTTCTCCGAAATAAAAAAAGCCTCGCCCGCCTCGCTCAAGTTCTTCACAGCCGAGACGAAGAGTCCGCTCACAATAACAGACTATTCGCTCATCGCAAAGCATTTTGAAAATTTTCCCGCTTCCAAACCAATCTGCATCCACGCAGAGGACCAGGGAGTGATCGACTCGCTCTCGAAGAAATATTCCGATTACTGCGAAAAGCGTGGTCCCCTCGCCTCAGCAATAGCTCTTGCGAAAATTCTCGCGCTCCAGAAAGAAACCAGCAGGCGAATCCACATCTGCCACATCTCAACCGAGCTTGAGCTGGAGTTGCTCAAGGATGCGGGGAAGAATGTCACCTGGGAAACCGCCCCGCACCACCTGTTCATGGACACCCGGGACTACGAGCGCCTAGGGGCATTTGCGAAAATGAACCCCCCTCTCAGGAAACCCTCTGAGAGGGCCGTTCTCTGGAAGAACATAAATAAGCTGGGGATGATTGGGACCGACCATGCCCCCCACTCGAGAGAGGAAAAGGAATCGGACTCGCCGCCTTCCGGAGTTCCCGGGCTCGAGACAGCGTTCCCGCTTCTCCTTGATGCTTCACTGAACCGGAAACTCCCAATCACAAAAATACCCGAGCTGTGCGCCCGCAACCCAGCAAAAGCATTTGGAATTAAACACAAAGGTTCGCTTGCCCCTGGCTTCGATGCAGACTTTGTTCTAGTTGACCCGACTGAAAAGGCGATAATTAAAGGCGACTCACTCTTCACCAAATGCAAGTGGTCTCCTTTCGAGGGAAGGAAACTGAAGGGAAGAATAAAGAGCGTATTCCTGAGGGGCGAGGAAGTCTACCAGGAAGGCGAGATACTCGCAAGGCCAGGTTTTGGCAAGAAAGTTATTTGAAAAACTAACTCTTAGGCTGCGGCTTCTTCCCGTTGCACCTTGTTGCCCTCCTGTAAATCAGGTAAATCGCAACTACAACGACTATCAGCCCAACTACTAGGATTACGTTCATCCCAGAGCCGTCGCCACCTCCGACTCCCGCCATGGCTGCAACATCGGGCGCCACGACCTGGAGGTAAGCGGTCTCCGTAATCTCCCGCCTAACGTTATACGAGTCCATGAAGTTCATCTTCACGTTTATGGGGTACTTTCCGGGCTGGAGGTCCTTCCCCACGAGCACCGAATAGCTCACCTGGCTGTAGTCATCTGTCTTCAGGTTCCCGATGAAAGACGTGGGAGAGTTGTCGAGTATGGTGAAGGAGTCGCTCTCCGAAGTCACGCTCAGGGACTTGACATCAGTGGTCCCGACATTCGAGACCTGCACCCCGAGCGAGTACTTGCCTCCCGGCGTAACCGGGGAGGGGTTCGTGGAGGTTATGACTGCGAGCGCTGGCTCGCCGACCACTTCGACCCCGACGTTCTTGGTTATGGTGGCCTGGGATTCCCCCTGCTTGTTCAGGTAGTCAATGGTTACAATCAGCGGATAATACCCTGGGCTCGCGCTTGAGCTTATCCCGACATCATAAAAGACGCTCGTTGACCCGCCGGGCTTTATCTCCCCCAGAAGCCTCTGGGACGAGCCGAGCGGAAGGAAGCTCGAGGAGGCCGAGGAAAGCGTGCACCTCACGGATTTGACCATGAGCGTTCCGTCGTTCACAACATCAAGGGACAGCCGGACCTTCTTTCCAGGGGAGGCCGAGGACCCGAGGTTCGGGACAACTGAGAAATCAACGAATCCCTTGACAGCCTGGACAGTCGCGAGCGTGGCACTGGTTTGCTGAATGTTGCCCAGGTCGTCCTGGTAAGTAATCGTCACAGGAATTGTCTGAACCCCCGCGGGCATCGAAAGATTTGTGGAAATAGGAATGCTCACATTAATCGTTTCGTCCTTCCCTATGCTGCTGAAAATCATCTTCGTGTTGTCCTTTGGTATGAGATATGATGAATCCAGGGCCAGTATCACATTGGTGGCCCTGCCCCCGGTGTTCTTTATCTGGGCATTAAGTTCGAAGTCATCGCCTATGCCGACAGTCACCGGGTTTGACGAAATCTGGAATATGGTCTGCTTGGAAACAGTCACCGGTATCTGCACGAGCTTGTAGCCAGTGCCTCCCGAAGTGGTGGTCTCGCTCCAGTAGGCGTTTATTACCAGGTTGTAGACTCCGGAGTCCACGTTCTCCGATACCCTGAATTGTATGTTCATGGGGGTTGAACCCGAGGTCCCGATTGTCCCAACAGAAACACGGTCCGTCGAGAACTCAAGCCCGCTCCCGCTTGGGTAGAGCGTCAGGCCGCTTATCCCGGCGGTTCCTGTGTTGGTTATGGTGAAAGACACCGAACCAGTATTGCCCGGCCTCAGCGTTGAAGGAGAGACCGACGTCGAGGTGAACTGCACGTCAGCAAAGGCAAATCCGGCAAAAAGGAACACTATCGTTAAGAGCAATATGTCTTTCCTCACTAAACCAACCTCTCCAGAGCCAAATTCAGCTCCGACGAGAGCATTATGGAGAGGAAGATTTATCAACATTTACTACGAATCATTATCGTCACTTGTTTTCCGATTGGAATTTGCGGATTCCAATTCAGGCAAAGTTGTTGACAACTTTGCCTTCCTGGGAGGCGGTTGTGTGGAATACGTGGCCGAAGTCGTTATAGAATCGAAGCCCGCGGCGAAGGACCCCGAAGGTGCGACAATAATGCGCGACCTCATGGTCAAGAAGGGCTACAACATGGTCAGCGAGGTAAGGACTGCAAAGCTCCTGAGAGTCAAGCTCTCAGCCAGGAGCGAATCAGAGGCGACCTCGATTCTTGACAAGATGTGCAACGAGCTCCGGCTTGCGAATCCAGTCGCCCAGAACTACAAGATAAGCATATTGAAGAGATAGGTGTGGGAATGATTGCCGTCATCAGGTTCCCTGGCTCGAACTGCGACTTGGATGCAGTGCACGCGCTGGGCGATGTGATAGGCGTTCCGGTTGAGCTCGTCTGGCACGAGCACTTCGACCCTTCGAAATACACCGGAGTCGTGCTTCCCGGGGGCTTCAGCTATGGGGACCACCTCAGGGGCGGAGTCATCGCCGCCTTTTCCCCGGCCATGGAAGGGGTCAAGAAAATGGCTGATGATGGAAAACCCGTTCTTGGAATCTGCAACGGCTTCCAGACGCTCCTTGAGGCCGAGCTCCTGCCAGGCGCGCTCCTGAGGAACGAGGACACCTATTTCAAGTGCAAATGGATTAACCTGAAAGTCGAGAGCAATCGGAGCCTGTTCTCGAAAAACATGTCCCTGGATTCGGTTTTCAAAGTCCCCATAGCCCACGGCGAGGGAAGGTACTTCATTTCAGAAGAGGGCTACCAGGACCTTGAGAAGAACGGCCAAATCATTTTCAGATACGTGGACGATTCGGGCAAAGCGGGTGAATTCGCAAACCCGAACGGCTCCATCCACGACATCGCCGGGATTTGCAACAAGGAGGGAAATATTCTCGGCATGATGCCGCACCCGGAGCGCGCCTCGGAGTCGATTCTCGGGGGCGAGGGCGGCAGGAAGATTCTCGAAGCACTTTTGGTGTGATTATGCCACGGAAGAAAAAAGATTCACCAGAGCAGAAAAAAGCCCCGGGCGTCGACCTCACTGCGGAGGAGCAGAGGAAGGTTCGCGAGCTCCTCGGCAGGGAGCCCAACGAAGTCGAGTGGGGCATGATAGACATCATGTGGAGCGAGCACTGCTCCTACAAGTCCAGCAGGCCATCGCTCAAGCTCCTGCCGACAAAAGGCGAGAAAGTCCTGCTCGGGCCAGGCTTCGATTCCGGAATCATCGACATAGGGAAAGGTTGGGGCGTTGCGTTCAAGGTGGAGACCCACAACCACCCGTCTGCCATCGACCCCTACGGGGGCTCTGCGACCGGAATCGGAGGGATAGTCCGCGACATTCTCGCAGTGGGAGCGTTCCCAGTCTGCTTCCTCGATTCGCTCCACTTCGGCTCGCTTTCGAGCCCGCACTCCCAGTGGCTCTTCAGGTATGTGGTGAAGGGAGTCGGGGACTACGGCAACTGCATCGGAGTCCCGACCACTGCAGGGGAAATCCAATTCGACGAATCCTTCGAGCGCAACTGCCTTGTGAATGTGGCCTGCGCCGGCTATGTCAAGAAAGACGAAATAGTTACCGGCGATGCGAAGGATGCTGGAGACATGCTGATTCTGGTCGGGGGTTCAACCGGCCGCGATGGCGTTCATGGCGTAACATTCGCCTCCAGAAACCTGGACGAGGCGAGCGAGGGGGACAGGCCCGCAGTCCAGATTCCGGACCCATTCACAAAGAAGCTCATCATCGATGCATGCGCAGAGGCCTATGGCGCCAAGCTGGTAAAGGCAATGAAGGACCTGGGGGGAGGCGGGCTCACCTGCGCGAGTTCCGAGATGGCCCACAAGGGCGGGAAGGGCGCCCTAATCGACATCTCGAAGGTGTTCGTTCGCGAAAAGAACATGGCGCCCTACGACATACTGCTCTCAGAATCGCAGGAGAGGATGCTGTTCTCAACTGACAAAAAAAGGCTCGACCGCCTGCTCGCGATATTCAAAAAATACTCGCTTCCCCATGCCGTGATAGGGGAGATAACCGCGGACCGCAATCTGACAGTTATGAACGGCAAGACGCGCATCGTCTGCCTCCCGACCCACATCCTTGCGGAGGTCCCGGTGCTGAACAGGGAAAAGAAGCAGCCCAAGCATGAAAAGGAAGCGGTCGAGATACCCGAGCTGAGGGGCTTTGAGCCTCTCCTGATAACTCTCTTCTCCTCGGAGAACCTCTGCAGCAGGCGCTGGGTCTACCAGCAGTATGACCACGAGGTGGGGGACAGGAGCGCCCTCAAGGCAGGAAAGGGCGATGCCGCGGTAATGGTGGCGCCCAATGGAGGCGCAATGGCAATCACCTCGGATTCAAATTCAGCGCACTGTTTCCTCGACCCCTATGAAGGCTCGGCCGGGATAATGGCAGAGGCCCTGAGGAACATAACGTGCACAGGCGCGAAGCCGCTCGGAATCGTTGACAACCTGTCCTTCGGAAACCCGGAGAAGCCAGAAGTCTTCTGGTCCTTCCACGAGTCCGTGAAGGGGATTGCCGATGCTGCCAAGGTTTTCGGGACTCCCTGCGTCGGGGGCAACGTGAGCTTCTACAATGAGGATGATGTCACTAAGATGGCAGTGAAGCCCTCGCCCCTGATAATAATGCTGGGCTTCATGGAGAAGACGGGCTGCATGCGCTCGCCCGCCCTAACGGAAGGGGATTCGATAGTGGTCCTCGGAAAAACAAAGCCCGAGATGGGCGGGAGCGAATATCACCGAATAATCCACAAGACCCTCGCCGGGGACGTTCCAAAAGCCGACCTTAAGGCCGAGAAGAAAACCTCAGACTTCGTTCTCTCAAATCTTGATAAAGCAAATTCGATTCATGATTGCTCCAAGGGGGGGCTTCTCGTAGCCTTGGCGGAGATGTGTATAGCAGGAAAAGCCGGAGCAGAGGTCGACCACCAGAAGGTTCCCTCGGAGTGCAAGCGATTCGACGAGATTGCGTTTTCCGAAAGCCACGGGCGTTATCTCATCGGGACAAGGGATGCCGAAACGCTCGTTTCAGAAGCCAAAAAGCAGGGAATCCCGGCAGCAGTAATCGGGAAGGCGGGGGGAAGAAAGCTGTCTTTCGGGCAGTACTCCTGGGATCTGGGAGAACTCTATTCCGCCTGGGAATTCAAGATGTGGAAGGTTATGGGGGGCAAAATATGAGCGAAGGGGTTAAACATTCTTGCGGATTCTTCGGAATCTATTCATTCACCGGGAAGCCTGCCAGCCTACGAATTTACAACGGGCTCATGGCCATACAGCACAGGGGCCAGGACAGTGCCGGGATAACGACCCTTTCGGAAGGCAAGCTCCTCACAAAGAAAGCTCCTGGCCTGGTCTCGGAAATCTTCAGTGAGAAAGACCTTGAGAACCTCAAGGGACACGCGGGAATAGGCCACGTCCGCTATCCCACAACGGGATATTCAGTTGCCGAGGATGCCCAGCCATTTGTAATAAACTACCCGAAGAAGGGGCTCGCCCTGGCCCACAACGGCAACATCGCGAACACGGGGCCAATAGCAAAATTACTTCAGAAAAAGGGCAGAAATCCATCCTCCTCATGCGACGCAGAATACATACTCCACTGGGTTGCAGAGGAGCTAATCGCTTCCAAGGGAGACATCTGGAAGGCACTTGAGAAAACGATGAAGGCCCTTGATGGTTCCTATTCCGTGGTCCTTCTTACCGGAGAGGGCGAGCTAATCGCTTTCAGGGACCCGCTTGGAATAAAACCCATGTGCATGGCAGTTGACAAGGACAGGGTGATATTCGCCTCAGAGAGCACGGCTCTCGACATAAACAACATGGGGATAACCAGGGACATAAAGCCCGGGGAAGTCGTGGTCGTAAGCAAGAGCGGCATAAAGAGCAAGGTGGTTGCGAAGGCGGAAAGGGCAGCGCACTGCATGTTCGAGTATGTTTATTTCGCGAGGCCTGATTCGATTATCGACAGGAGAAGCGTCTATGAGGTGAGGTACAGACTAGGGCAGATTCTCGCCCAGAAGGCTCCCTCAAAAGCGGACCTGGTGGTTCCGGTCCCGGACACCTCGAGGCCTGCGGCCTGCGGCTATTCGGACCAGAGCGGAATCCCCATGGCCGAGGGCCTCATAAAGAACCGCTACATAGGCAGGACGTTCATAATGCCGGACCAGGGTAAGCGCGACCTCGCAGTGAGGCTCAAGCTCAACCCCCTCAGGACGGTGCTCAGGGACAAGCGCGTAGTCCTCATTGACGACAGCATAGTCCGGGGCACGACCCTCCGCCCGCTCGTCAGCCTGCTGAAGGAAGCTGGGGCGAAGGAGGTTCACGTTCGAATCACCTGCCCGCCTGTAATCTCGCCGTGCTTCTATGGGGTCAACATCCCGACTTACGAGGAGCTCGCTGCCTACAAGCACTCAATTGAGGAGATAAGAAAGGGGTCAGGCGCGGACTCGCTCGGTTATATGGACATCGAGGGCCTTCTCAGGGCAATCGGAATGCCGAAGAGCACGCTCTGCCTCGGGTGCATAACAGACCGCTACCCGACTCCAGTCGGGAATGCGCTGGCGAAGAAAATCCGAAACGCAAAGGGATGCAAGACCATACGATGCTGGGAAATGGCGGATTAGAAAATAAGGGAAATAATAAAAAAATCTCGCGCCCCCTCGAGGGCGCAATTTGGGTTTGAGTGGGGTCCTTCAAATGAAAATTCTTCTTGTCGGTTCCGGAGCCCGGGAGCATGCAATTGCAAAAGCAATAGTTAAGTCCGAAGGCGCAGAGCTTCTCTCGTTCATGAGCAGGAAAAACCCCGGGATAGCCCGAATTTCCAAGCAATGGATAACCGGGAACATTTGCGATGTTGAGGCAGTGACTGGCTGGGCCAAATACCATTCCGCCCAGCTCGCAGTCATAGGCCCAGAGGCTCCTCTCAATGTTGGCATTGCAGATTCGTTCAATGGTTCCGGAATTCCCTGTGCCGGCCCCTCGAAAGCCGCAGCACAGCTCGAGTGCGACAAATCCTTTGCCCGCAACCTGATGAAGAAATACAAAATACCTGGCTGCCCAAAATTCGGGGTTTTTTCCGATTCTGCCAAGGCTTCCAAGTTCATCGATTCCCTTGGAGAAGTCGTAATCAAACCAGCTGGCCTCACAGGAGGAAAGGGAGTGAAAGTGATGGGCCCACACCTCAAGCACAAGGAGGAGGCGAAAGCCTATTCGAGGGAAGTTCTTGAGGCGAAAATCGGAGTTCTCCCGTCAGTAGTAATTGAAGAAAAATTAATCGGGCAGGAGTTCACACTCCAAGCTTTCGTTGACGGGAAAAACATCTCCCCAATGCCAACAGTCCAGGACCACAAGCTCGCGTTCGAAGGAGACACTGGGCCGAACACTGGAGGCATGGGCTCCTACTCCGATGCAGGGGACTTGCTCCCGTTCATTTCCCAAAAGGATTACGATTCCGGAATCGCAATAATGAAAAAAACAATCGAGGCCCTAGCGAAGGAGGGCTCACCCTACAAGGGATTCCTTTATGGCCAATTCATCGCAACCAAGAAAGGGGTCAGCGTAATTGAGTTCAACGCAAGGCTCGGGGACCCGGAAGCGATGAATGTCCTGTCGATTCTCGAGAGCGATTTCGTGGAAATTCTCTCGCAAATAATAGCTGGAACCCTAAAACCTGCCCGCTTCTCTAAGAAAGCGACAGTCTGTAAATACCTTGTTCCCGAAGGTTACCCCGAAAAGCCCAAGAGAAACGAGCCGATAAAAGTGGACGAGAAAGCGATTGAGAATTTGGGTGCTCAACTCTTCTATGCCTCAGTGGATGAGCGAGAGGGAATTATCTATGAGATGGGTTCGAGAACTGTTGCTGTTCTTGGAATTGCGAATTCCATTTCCGAGGCTGAGAAAATTTCCGAGAACGCGACCTCCTTTGTTTCCGGCCCGCTCTTCCACAGGAAAGACATTGGGACAAAAGAGCTAGTTGAAAAAAGGATTGCGCACATGAGAGCGCTTAGAGGCTAACCTTCGATTCTCGCGTGCCAGAAGTCGCTCTCCTCCTCGAATTCCCCTGAAATGAACTTCCCGGAATAGCCCGCTTTCTTCAACCTCGCGGACATCCCCCCCAGCTCGCTTTTGCCCAAATAGCAAATCTCCCCATCCAGTTCGAACTGGAACAGTTTTTCCCCAAGAGCCCTTTCAGCATAGTCCTTCTGCCCCTCGACTTTCAATCTCGGGAACATCTTCTTCAGATAAAAGAAGTTCACATCAACTGTCACCTGCTCCCCGTACCACCTGCTCGCCCCCTCGTTCCACGCAGGCCTCTCCCACTCAAGAGCCTCGCTCGCATCTGCAAACCCATAATCAAAAATGTCCGCATGGCCTCCCTTTTCCAGCAAGCCGGCCAGCTTCCTGAGGAACTCAGTCGCCCCCAAGTTCAAGGGAAAAACATAACCCTCGGGCAGTTCCTCAATCCCGTCTATCCTCCCAGCGTATTCCCTGCTCGCCGGCTCTTTTCCATCAAACCCCAGCTCGAAAATTTTTCCGCTCTTCGTGAACAGAAGCTTCGAGGGCAAATCGCTCAGAAGCTCATTCGCCCGAACGTAGTGGAATTTTTTCTCGGGTTTGAATTTAACTGAATCCGAGTGAACAGTTTCTATCCGGTAACCCGCCAAATTCCTTCTCGCGTCATTCAGCATCCTCTCCGAGAAGTCGACAAGAGTGTAGGTTATTCGGTCCGAGAAGTTGGTCTTGTTCTTCAGGTCGAGCCTCTTCAATTCATCGAGAAATGCCCTCGCGAAGAACCCGTTCCCGACTCCGAACTCGCAAACCCGAAGCTCGCCCTTGGTTTTTCCCGCAAATCCGTAGAATCCCCGGGCATCCGCCTGCGCCAGTTTTCCGTTCCCGAAGGCAAAGGTCGAAAAGTCCGAGTATATCTTCGCGCCCTTGCTCAAGTAGTATTGCTCGTTTATCCTCTTCTGGTATTCATCGAAGGGGGCGAAGCCCATGGACTATCTGGAAAGTATTAAATTAATAATAAGGTATGGACATTCGGTGAATGAATGGCCAATTCATACGCAAGCGCAGGCGTCGACATCTCGAAGGTAAAGGGGATTCACGCGGAAATCGAGGGGATGCTGAAGGTCACGCATTCGGGCTCAGTCCTCCCCATCTTCGGCCACTACGCGGGGCTTGTGAAAATCGGGAAGGAAACCATTGCAATGCACACCGATGGAGTCGGGACAAAAGTTCTTGTGGCGCACGAGTTGAACAAATACGACACAGTCGGAATCGATTGCGTCGCGATGAATGTTAATGACATCATCTGCGTTGGGGCGAAGCCAGTTGCTCTGGTCGATTATCTCGCTCTCCAGCATGAGGACGCGGGACTTGTTCGGGAGCTTATGAAGGGGCTAGTTGTGGGCTCCAAGGAAGCGGAAGTTTCTCTCATAGGAGGAGAGACGGCAATAATGCCCGGCCTCATAAAGGGGGAAGCGGGAAAGACCGGCTTCGATTTGGCGGGGACCGCAATCGGGGTCGTGAAAGGCAAGCCGATAACCGGGGAGAAGATGAAAGCCGGGGATGCGATAGTTGGAATTGAAAGCTCAGGAGTTCACTCGAACGGGCTTACCCTTGCCCGGAAAGCCCTCCCAAAAGAACATTGGAATGAACTCCTAGTTCCGACCCGTATTTACGTTAAACCCGTGATGGAAATGCTCTCTTCACTCGACATTCACGGAATGGCCCACATCACCGGGGGCTCTTTCTCGAAACTGATGAGGATCGGGGATTACGCGAAAGTCGGGTTTAGGTTGGACAACATGCCCGAACCGCCAAAAGTTTTCAGGAGAATGTCCGAGTCCGGAATAACTGAAAAGGAAATGTACCATACCTTCAATATGGGCGTTGGCTATTGCGTAGTATGTTCGGAGAAGGATTCCGGGAAAGTGATCGGGATATCAAGGAAGCATAAGCTGAAAGCGGGCGTTATCGGCTCAATCGTGAAAGAGCGGAAAGTCTCAATCAAAACCGAAGCGAGCGAGTTTGAGTTTTGAGTCTTCGAGGTGAGTTTATGGTCAATTACCAGACTCTTTACCCCAATCGAGTAGTCCTCGTAACCTCAGTCGATAAATCGGGCAAGCCAAACATAATCACCCTCGCCTGGACCTCGATTCTTTCAGCGAACCCATTCATGGTCGGAATCTCGATTGCCTCAGGGCGATATTCCCACAAACTAATAAGCGAATCGAAGGAATTCGTAATCAATCTCCCCTCCTACGAACTCGCTCGCCAGTGCATGCTTTGCGGAACCAAGTCCGGCAGGAACACCGACAAATTCAAGGAAGCGGGGCTTACTCCGGTAAAGTCCGAAAAAGTGAATGCGCCGAGGATTGCCGAATGCTACGCTTGGCTCGAGTGTAAATTGGCCAATTCAGTCGAGACCGGGGACCACACATTCTTTATCGGGGAAGTGGTCGCTTCAGGGGAGAGGGGAGCGAAAGCCGGGGCAGTCTACGATACGAAAGGCGAGCGGCTGGTTGAAATAAAACTATAAATAATTGTTTAGCTGACTACTTGTAGGAAGAAGGTGTGTTCATATGGACGAATCAGTCGAACTTCGCGTTGCAGAAGCCCTCCAGAACGACGTTGGAAAGGGCTGCGTCAGGATGGATTCGAGGGCGAGGAAGGTCCTCGATGTCACGACCGGGGATGTAGTGGAGCTGAGAGGCAAAAAAACAACGGCATCCACAATCTGGCCCGCCCATCCCCAGGACGAGGGGCTCAACATCATAAGGATTGACGGCTACACGAGGAATAACGCGGGAGTCTCGCTGGGCGACAAAATACTGATAAAAAAGGCGATTCTCAAAGAGGCAAAGAAAATAGTCCTCGCGCCCTCCCAGCCCATGCGTTACTCGCCCGGGTTCGAGCAGGTCATAAAGAAGAAATTGGTCGGCATGGCCCTCTCAAAAGGCGACATAAAGTTCGTGGCCCTGCTCGGCGCATCATTCCCGCTTACTGCCGTGGTTGTCCAGCCGCATGGAATAGTGAAAATAACCGAAGCGACAGAGGTGCAGCTGAAGACCGAACCGATGAAAGATTTAAGCAAAATGGCCCGCATTTCTTACGAGGATATCGGAGGCCTCAAGGACGAAGTCCTGAAGATAAGGGAGATGGTCGAGCTCCCGATGAGGCATCCGCAGCTCTTTGAAAAGCTCGGAATCGAGCCGCCGAAGGGAGTTTTGATACACGGTTCTCCAGGAACTGGAAAAACGCTTCTCGCAAAGGCCGTTGCCCACGAAAGCGAAGCCAACTTCATCAACATCGCAGGCCCGGAACTGGTTTCGAAATTCGTCGGAGAAAGCGAGGAAAAATTACGGCAAGTTTTCAAGGATGCAGAAGAGAACGCGCCGAGCATCATCTTCATGGACGAGTTAGACGCAATGGCGCCAAAACGCGATGAGGTTATGGGCGAAGTAGAGCGCAGGATGGTTTCCCAGCTTCTTACGCTTCTCGATGGATTGAAAGCAAGGGGGCAAGTTATTGTCATAGGTGCGACGAACAGGCCGAATGCAGTCGACCCGGCGCTGAGGAGGCCCGGGAGATTCGACAGGGAGATAGAGATAGGTGTTCCGAACCGCAATGCGCGCAGGGAAATTCTGCAGATCCACACCCGTTCAATGCCGCTTGCCGAAGACGTTAACCTGGATGAGCTTGCGAATATAACGCACGGATATACGGGGGCAGACATCTCTTCACTTGCCAAGGAATCGGCGATGAAGACGCTGCGGCGCATATTGCCCCAGATAAACCTCGAAGAAAACATCATCCCGCCGGAAGTTATAGAAAATTTGTGTGTAACGCGCGAAGATTTCTTCGACGCTCTTCGGGAAATTCAGCCTTCCGCCCTAAGAGAGGTATTCGTTGAGAAGCCGAACGTCAAATGGGCTGATATCGGGGGGCTGGAGAGCGTCAAGCAGGAAATAAGGGAGGCGGTCGAGCTTCCTCTCAAGAAACCAGAGATCTTCCAGAAGATGGGCATTCGGCCTATAAGGGGCATACTGCTCGTAGGGCTTCCTGGAACAGGAAAAACGCTCTGCGCCAAAGCCGTTGCCACTGAAAGCGAGGCCAACTTCATCTCGATAAAAGGTTCCGAACTTTTGCACCGGAACATAGGCGAGTCTGCAAGGCTTACCCGGGAGCTTTTCAGGAGAGCAAGAACCGCGGCTCCATGCATAATCTTCATAGACGAACTAGATGTTGTCGGCAGAGCCAGATCTTCAGAAAACCCGTCCGTCATCCACGAAGATGTCGTCAACGGCCTTCTTGTCGAGATGGACGGGCTCCAAAACCTCAAGAATATCGTAGTAATCTCGGCCACCAACAGGCCGGACATCGTGGACCAGGCGCTCCTCAGGCCCGGCAGGTTCGATAAGATTGTCCAGATACCGGTTCCGGATGAGAAGACGAGGCTGGAGATATTCAAGGTTCACACGCGCAGCATGCCCCTTTCGGAGGCCATCGACCTCGGGACCTTTGCGAAGAAGACAGAAGGTTACACTGGAGCGGACATCGAGGGGGTCTGCAGGGAAGCCGGGATGACTGCGATAAGGGAGGAGGGCGAGAAGGTGACGGCTGTGCATTTCGAAGCCGCTTTTGCGGCCATAAAGCCCGCTTCGAACAAGTCGAACAGGGAAAGCATAAAGAGGTTCGCGGACGGGCAGGACCCGATGTTCAGGTGAGCGAGGGATTAAATAGGGGGCAGAGCAAATTGGAGTTGGTGAGAAGATGGCGGACAAAGTTGTGCTTGATAAGGTGAAGACCGGCATCCCCGGCCTTGACGACATGATTGAGGGCGGGCTCGAGCGGAAGAGCGTTATCGTTCTTGCCGGCGAGGCTGGCTCAGGCAAGACTACATTCGCAATGCAATACCTCTACTCCGGTGCGGCCCTCTACAAGGAGCCCGGCCTATACATTACTTTCGAGGAGCAGAAGTCGACTCTTTTCAGGCACATGGCCAGGATGGGCTGGGATTTCGAGAAGCTGGAGAAAGAAAAGAAGATATTCGTGCTCGAGTATCCGCCCCATGAAGTGGACAGCTTCCTAAACCAAGGAAACGTAGTGGAGGACCTCATTCGGGAAAACGGAATACAGCGCGTCGTCATCGACTCAGCGACTTCCCTCGCCCTCTTGAGGGAAGACGAATATAAGCGCAGGCAGGCGCTGCTCAAGGCCATCGACTCCCTGAGGAAATGGGGCGCGACAACCATCATGCTTTCGGAAGCAGCCATGAAGCACGACAGGCTCAGCGTTCGGTTTGGTATCGAGTACCTAGCCGACGGGCTGATATTGATCTATAACATACGGAAGGGCGACACCAGGGAGCTCGCGCTCGAGATATTCAAGATGAGGGGCACTGCCCACGAGAGGAAGCTCTGCCTCATGAAGATAACTGGCAAGGGAATCGTCCTTTACCCGAACCAGCCGGTGCTCGCAAACACAGGGGGAAAGTATTAGTTTTTCCTGCAAATCTCCTTTGCGATTTCTTCCCCTTTCCCTTCGCTCAGCTGGTCAAAGAGAATTTCGGCCTTCTCAACAGGCCCCTTCGCCTCAGCCAATTTCTTCTTCAGAATCTCAAGCCCCATCTCCCGGATTGAGAGCTTCTTCCCCCGAATGTCCCTCAAGAGCTCAAGGGATTTCGCGATGGCCTGCTCCTCCAGCTCGATGTCGATTGAGACGAATGCCTTTTCAGAGAATTCATTTTCAATTTTTCCAATATCGCCCGGCTTCAGGCCCTTGGCAAGCGTCCCGGTAATCTTTATCTTAACTATCGGTTTCTTCCCAGCCAAAGTAAAGTCCCCGACCGTCTCCCTTATCTTTTTCCTCACTTCCTCCCCGCCAGCCCCCGAGAGCGCAAGTTCCTTGAAGAAGAAAGGCCTTGAGTCGATTTCAACGAATTCGCGCTTTCCTGTTTTAGTATCGAAAATTACGAATCCCTTCCCCCCAGCCTCTTCCTTCCTCATCTGAGTCACAACGGTGCTCCCCGGGACTATGAGCTCGCCTGCCCCGACTTTCTCGAAATGGCTCCTGTGCATGTGCCCGCAGGCGTAAACATCAAAGCCAGGGGGCAGGTCCCCGAGCGCAAGCATCTCCCCTTTCCCGGGAATGAGCTCCTCAATGGACTGGTGGAAAACCAGAATATTGAGTGCATCGGGCTCAGGCTTGAACCCAGCTGCCCTCATGGCAGCAGCTGCGAATTCCTCGGGCACTCCGCCGAGCCCCTGAACTGCAACTCTTTCTCCCTCGAGCGCAAAAACCGCTTTCGTGTTGTGCACGTTCTTCCAGAGCCCCGCAGCCTCAATCATCTGTATCGCGTTCACCGAATCCTTCTGCCTCCTCTCGTGGGTTCCGTGTATTGCGAGGACAGGAATCCCCTCCCCGCGGGCCTTCCATTCCTTCCTCTTGGCAATCCCGAAAATCCTGAGAGCCCTCTCAATCACCTCGAGTCTCGGGGTCTTCGTGTCGAATATGTCCCCAACCAGGATAACCAGGTCCGAAACCTCGCAGGCTTTTGAGAAGGCGGCCTCTGCCTGGGCGAAGGAGTCCTCGTAAAAGCGCGGATAGCCCAAGTGGAAATCCCCCAGAATTGCAATTTTCATAATATCCAATACATATTTAAAAGGCGAAATATTAAAGGTAGTTGTGACGGACAAACTCGTATTCACTGCCCTTTGCGTGGTAGTCATACTCGCGACAGTTTACCTAGTGACGAAGTGATTTTGTGGAAACCTGGCAGATTGCGGCCCTCGCCGCTGTGTTTTTCCTGGCAGCCTACGCAATCGCCGTAAAATACTTTTTCAACTCGAAATATGACTGGCGGGCCTTCATTCCGCTTCTGCTCGTGACTGCCCTTGCCCTGTCCGCATATTTCATCTATTCCGGGGCGCAGGCGCAGGTGAAGGCGGATTCCTACACGTTTGCAATCGTTCTCGGCATAATCTTCTGCCTCTCGACAGTCGCTTCATTCATAGCAATGAAGGACGGGCCGGTCAGCGTGGTCGTCCCAATTTTCAGCATGAACCTCATACTCGTGGCAGTGGGGGGTGCGATTCTGTTCGGGGAGCAGATTACGGGTTACAAGCTTGCGGGGATTTTCCTCGGGCTCATCTCCCTAGTTCTGCTTACAATAGAAACTAAATAGGTGGTCATGTGGTTGTTGGAGACATAAGGGAGACATTCTGCATATATTCTGACAGCATAGGGAACGAAATGGGAACAATAGCAATAGGAGACTCAGGGATTGCAGTAAAGCTCTCTTCCGGTGAGAACTACGTCGTCCCATACGATTACGTCTCCTCACTGGAACTGGTCGGCGAAATGACGCTCGGTAAAGTCAAGGCAGTGCTCGTCTTCAGCGACGTGATGGGGGACAAGCATGAGCTTGTTTTCATGGCCCCGGACATGAAGCTCGCAGAGCTCAGGAAGGCATGCGGGAAGTAGCTCACTCCGAAAAATACTCCTTGAATTTCTTGCTCGTCTTGAGGGCTTTAGTCCTCCCCTTCTTGTGTGAGTTCAGGAAGCCTTTCGCTTCCAGTTCATGCACTCCCTCGTAAGTGGTGCTGCCGACCATTTTCACCAGCTTCGACTGCTCGATTCCCTCGTTCTTGGAGATTACCGCAAGCACTTTCAGCGCAGCCTTCCCGATGTCCGCCTCCTTCGCGAGCTGCCCCACAACCAGCTCATACTCGGGAAGCAGCCTCATCATGTAACCCTCGGGCTCCTCGTAAATTCTTATTGCGCTCCCTCGTTCTTCGTACTCTCTCCTGAGCCCTTCCATCTGCTCTTTCACGAATCCCACTGCCCCAATGCCGGCTATCTTCGCGAGGTCCTGCACAGTGAGTGCCTTCGAGCTCATGAACAGGGCGGCTTCAATTATTCTTTTTGGGTCTTTTTCCATGCTTATCCCCCAGAATCGTTATGAATATCTCTCCGAACATCTTCTCCTGCTCGATGTCTATCCTCCTGTCCTGCGCCAGATGCAGGAGCGGAAGGAGGACGAAAATCATCTCCTGGGCGGTTTTCTTCTCGAGCAAATCGGAGAACAGGAGGACCCCCTCCGCATCCGCCATGGCCCCGAGCCTCTCGAGCAGGTCGTTCATCCTCTTCTCGATGTCCTCCTTGGGAATCTCAATCGACATTATCGGTTTAGGGGCGAAGAGCTTTTCCGCCCTTTTCTTCTGCGCCTCAATCACTTCCGAGAGCGCGCCGATGAGCTCCCCCAGGCTCACCCTCCTCTTTGGCGGGATCCTCGTTCTTAGCGAAAGCATGGGCACCTCAGTGGGGGCGTGGTCCTCTGAAATGTATGTCTCCTGGTCCGCCTCCTGGAACTCCTCCTCCAGCCTAAGGGTGTCGCTCTTGAACCTCAGGAGAATGGCCGCAGCGAGTATGATATTCGCAGGCACCCGCAGGTCCATGGACTGGAGGTCCCGAATCTTGTCCATGTATTTTTCAGTGACCTCAGTGATGTCGATGTTCCAGGGGTCGAGCTTCTCCTCTGCCACAAGGTCCATGAGCATGTCCCGCCAGGTGGGCTGTACCACTAGCTTCTCCAAATCGTTCTCGTTCATATGGTCGCCTGCGCCTATTATGGAAAAAGGGGGTTAAAATAGTTTCTACTCCACTTGCACGTCAACGGAAATCTGGTCCACGTGGGGCGCAAATGGCCGGACAGTCCTGAAGTTCAGGAGTTTTGCCTTTCTCCCAAGAGCCCGGAGTTTTGCAACCACCTCTTCAGCCTTTCCCCTTTCTTCCCCGACTTTTGTGAAAGTGTAAACGTGAATCACTGCCCCTTTCTTCGCAGCAACCAGAGCCACGCCGAGGAATTCCTCAGCGCCTCTCGGGAGCGGCATAAGGATTCGGTCCGCCCAGCCGGAGAAAAGCAGGGGAACGACCTCTTTTACATCCCCGAAGACAGGAGTAATTTTCGTTTCGAGTTTATTCATTTTGATATTCCGAACCATGTACTCGAATGCAGCCGGGTTCAGCTCAACTGCAGCCAGGATTGCGC
The DNA here is from genome assembly GCA_041305385.1 of Microcaldota archaeon. Lineage (GTDB taxonomy): Archaea > Micrarchaeota > Micrarchaeia > Burarchaeales > JAKAKT01 > JAKAKT01. The sequence goes on from JBFYLO010000002.1 coordinate 34,430, forward strand.
CGGGATTTTTCTTCGCAACCACAATGGGGAAAGGCCCGACCCCAGCAAACATAACCAGCACTCGCTCACCGTCTTTCACAAGTTCCGCAATTCTCTCCCTCTCAAAAGACAACCTTGGGGAAAAATAGACTTTCGCAGGGTCGAGCAGGAAAGAGCACCCGCTCTCCCGATAGGTGGTTTCCGTTTTCTTTTTCCCCGCAATCACTTCCAGCTTCCTAACCCTGAATTCCCCTTCCATCGGTCCCTTCTTCATGGCAACTGTCCTGACATTCCTGTGGACTTCCATCACTGCTTCCCCAATCGCCTTCTTTTTCCTTTCCAGTTCCTCGGGAATCTCGACAATCGCCAGTTCCCCAAGAAGGTCGAAGGAAGTGACGACAGCCTCTATCTCCCTAGGCTTCAGTTTCCCAGCAAGCGCCTCTTCGAGCGAGTTTGGTTTTTTGTTCAGTTTTTTCAATTTCCTCTCAGCAAGCCCGAACCCTTTCACTTTTCCTTTCACTGGGAAACAAACAAACTCCCCCGCTGCCTCGGGCCTGTAGTTCCTGTCGAGCAACCCCAGGTCCAGCAGCGCATTCTTTACGCCCTGGGCTTTCTTCTTCGGGACTTTTATGCAAGTTGCCATCCAAATCCCTATTCAATAAAAATAGCCGGCTTCATGGGCATCGCGTTCCTGGCTTTCTTTGAATGCGCCTCAGGCGCGACAGTCTCGAAAGCAATTGAGACTTCGCACTTGAACTCGCCTGAGAAATACTCCGTCGCCCTCCGAAGCGACCCCAGCTCCTCCTCTCCTTTCACCGCCGCCTTCCCAAGCTCGTTAAGGTTCTTAATGAAGGACTGGAGCACTTTCGAGACCTCGGTTCCCCGCTTCTTCATCTCCGGGTCACCCATCGCCACCTTCATCGCAGTGTCGAACCTCTTCGATTCAAAGGCGATTTCCCTGAGCTTCCCCTTCCAATCCTCGGAAACATAAATGTAGATGTGCTTGGGGCTCATCCCAGTTATCTTCAGGACCTGCTCGATGTCATCGCGGGTCTGCATCACGAGCCCCTCCGAGAGTTCGGCGCGTTCGTCTATCCCCGCCTCGTCTGCTTTCGGGAACTGCGCCAGGGAAACGAATCCCTTCCCGCCCATCCTCTCCCACAGCTCCTCTGCGAAGTGCGGGGTGAAGGGTGCAATCAGGGGAACCCACTTCTCGAAATACCCGAGCGGGACTCCCTTCCCGCCCCTCTTCTCGTGCCACTTCAGGTCGTTGTAAGTGTTGTAAAGAATCTCCTGCGCAATCGCCCTTAGCTCGAGCCTTTCGTATTGCCCTTCCGCCTCCTTGACTCTCCTGTTCAATCTCGAAAGCAGCCACCTGTCTATGGCCGAGAGCTCGCCCCCCCTCTTCGCGCCGGCGAGCTTCTCCTCCATGAACCTCAGCCTCGAGATTACCCCGTCGGCCATCGCCTGGTTGAAATCACTGTCTTGGGACAGCTCGGCCCCGCTGACAACCGAGAAGCGCACGATGTCCGCCCCGTATCTCCCGATGGCACCCCTCAGTGGCATTATGTTGCCCATGCTCTTGCTCATCTTGCTTCCTTCCATGGTCACGAATCCGTTGGTCACAATCTGCCTGGGCCAGAGCTCGCGCGGGAATATGGCCACATGGTTGAATATCAGGAACGTCAGGTGGTTGTGCACGAGGTCGCCGGCCGAGTGCCTCGAATCGAGCGGGTACCAGTAGAGGAATTCCCTCCTCATCTCATCGAGCCGGGGGTTTCCCTTCCCCGTTCCCTGGAAAATGTAGTCGAACTCCTGTTCCCCGAGCGCCTCGTCCCGCTTGAGCTTGTGCGCAATCGTGTAGAACGCCATGTAGATGGTCGAGTCAGAGAGCGACTCAATCATCTGCGCCTGGTCAAACGGGAACCTCGTGCCCAATCCGCTCGCCCTGGTGCAAGCCTTCTCTTTGAGCCAGTCTATCACATACAGATACTCGGCCCTGGTCTTCTCGGGAATGAGCGACATGGTTGCGAGGCACTCCTTCACAACCTCCTTCCACCCGCGATTCCCATAGTCGATGAACCACTGGTTCCCGACTGTCCTGACCACGCAGAGCGAGCCGCACCTGCAATAGACCGGACCGTTGATTATCTCGTACATCATGAGGGCCTTCCCTTCACCAACCAGGTCCTTTCCAACCTTTTCCTTGGCACTGAGCCCGAGTTCGCCCTCGTATTTCCCGACCATCATAACTCCGGTGTGCGCCTCTTTCCTGTAAATCTCCTTGGTCGCTTCCTCGAGCTTGGGGTCGTTCTGGTTCCTTATCCCCATCCTTTCGGAAATCTCCTTTGCAGGGAATTCCCCGAAGCCCTCAATCCTCAGGACTTGGATGAGCGGAATTTTCGAGCCCAGGTCCTTCAATGCCATGTAATCGTAGGGCGCATGCGCAGGGACGCTCATGACGACCCCGGAACCGTTTTTCGGGTCAACAAAGCTCGCGGGAAGAAGCGGGACAGGGGCATCGGTCATCGGGTTCACGCATTCCCCGGTGAGCTCCTTACCGGAAATTTCCCCGGCAATCTCCACCTTGCGCCCCTGAATCTCGAATTTCCCGGCAGCCTCCCTGGAGATATAGTAAAGCTCCCCGTCAACTCTCGCTTTCACATAGGTTACTTCCGGGTTCACCCAGACATTGGTCACTCCGTAAATCGTCTCGGACCGAAATGTCGCAGTCAGCAAGTAGCCGTCCCTGTACTTGAACTTTATGACAACATACTCGCCCAGCTCTGGGTCGACATCCCCCCGGGTGTCGTGCGAGCCAACTGCGTTGTTGCATTTTGGGCACCAGGGGACGGGGTGCGTGCCCTTCGTTATGTAGCCTTTTTCCTTCAATTTCTTGAACTGCCACTCAATGAACGAGTTGAACGATTTGTCGTAAGTATAATACTTCCTGCGCCAGTCAATCGAGAACCCGATTTCTTTCATCCCGGCCTCAATCTCTTTGGAAAAGTAGGTCACGAGCGGGACAGGTTCGGTCAGGGTTGCTGAAACTTCCCTCGGGATGTGGTAGATTTTTTCGAAAACTTCCAAAATCTCCCCGTCCTTGTCCGCGAGCCTCTTCGCCATCCCGAGTATGGGCGTTCCCGTGACATGAAACGCCATGGGGAAGAGCACGTTGTATCCAGTCATTCGCTTAAACCGGGCATAAATATCAGTCGTAGTGTAAGTCCTCGCGTGGCCTATGTGCTGCGGGCTGTTGGGGTAGGGAAAAGCAGCAGTAAGATAGAATTTCTTCTGGCTAGACGGGTTAGGCTGGAATGCT
>JBFYLO010000003.1:0-3973 GCA_041305385.1 Microcaldota archaeon
ACTTGTACTGGACCATGAGGTGCGAGAGAAGGCTCGATGCCGAGTTCCCGCTCATTGGACCGCCCCTCGTGAGCTTGTAGAGCTGAATCTCTGCGCGCATTATCCTGACAAGGGCCTGGGCGTCTGCGACGCTGCCGGCCACTGTTACGGCCATCCTTTCGTCCACCTTGGCTATCTTCTCGACTTCCTTGTTCGCGATGAGATAGCCCATTGTAGCCCGCTTGTCTGCAGCAAAAACCACTCCGTCTGAGCATACCATGCCCACTGTGGTCGTACCCTTCATGATGGCATTCTGGTCCATTCCTGATCACCTTTTAACAATATGGGTCCACGTGTAAACCACGTAGAAAAAGCCTACGCTTTTGTTGTGAAGGTATAATTATTTAATTGTTCCGTTGGGCAGAATGATCAGACGCACCGTATAATCTCAAGCCGGATGTCCTGCCCGTTGCCCCTGATTTTACTGACCCTCTCGGCCACTGCCTTCTCTCCAATCATGTTGAGCCAGAGGGCGAAGTGGTTGCCGTTGGCGTGGTAGAGGACGCTCTCAATGGGGGCGGATTTTACCTGCCTGATGAATTCCACTATGTTCTTGGCCTTTCCGACCTGCCTGCCATCTGGCATCGAGAACACAAACTCCTGCCCTGGTGCGCAGTCCCTTATCTTCTTTGCCGGAGTCCCGGTATCAGCAGTCTTGGCAATCCTCGACATATTCTCATACCTCCCACAGATACTAATGAAAAAGCAGAATATGAATCGAAAGGAAATTTTATAAAGGTTAGGGTATGCTCCGGGGGCTACTCAGGTTTGGGTCGGGTCTTTTTCAGCTCATTCCTGGCAATGAGATACATTGCGTGGGACCAGGAGAGCGGGGCAGCCCATCTATGGGAGAAGTCCTTGTTTATCTGCTCCGGGATGAAACCGAATTCATTTGCAGATTTCTCAACGAGCCCGAGGAGCTTTTCCGCCTTCTCCCTATCCCCGATTGATGAGTAGTACCAGGAGAGCCAGGCTGTGCAGAGGGGCCATGTTCCCTCTTCCTTCGGGTACTTGTCCCTAGCATACCTGAGAAGACCCGCTTCGGAAAGGAGGCAGGACTCGAGGGACTCGATTGTTTTGACTGTTCGGGGGTCCTTCAAGTCGACTATTCCGAAGGGGACCGTGATTCCGATTATGCTGGAGTCTGCAGTTGTGTCCCGCTTGTCGCCAATCACGCTCCTTGCGAACACTCCCTCCTCTTCATCGTAGAATATCTTCACAAACTCCTTTTTCAGCTCCTCAGCCACCTCGTTCCAGTTCTCCCTCTCATAGCCGAGGAATTTGGCGAGCCTGTAGGCGGACTTCAAGCCCCCGTAAATGGAGGCGCATGAGTAGGCGTGGACCCCTGAGCGCTCCTCCCACAGGTCAACGGTGAGCCCTGGGGAATAGAGGAAATCAACAAGATACCGGACATCCTCCTCAACGCTCCAGAAGAGCTTCTTGAGAAGGCCGGAGTCAAGATATGCCGAATGATGCTGCTCGAGAGCCCAGATGAACGCCCCTATCTGGTCTATCTGGTTTGACCAGGCGGGGCCAGGGGTCCCGTCTAGGTGGTAGCGCTGGTTGAAGTTTCCTTTGTGCCCAACGCCCGCGAGCCAGGAGAGCAATAAATCCGCCCTTCTTTCGTTGCCCAAAATGCCATAGGCCTTCACGACATAGGAAGCATCCCTGGGCCAGCAGTATCCGTAGCCGCCCGAATACCTGTACTCCGGGTCGAACTCCGGGGCTGCCACCACTGCCCCGCTCTCGCCCTGGAGAATGCTGAGGACGTGGGCCGATGATTTGATAAGGCTCTCCGGACCTTTCCACGCCTCGGAGGTCCTGAGCCTCAACTCATCAAAGCCAAGGTATTGCGCCCTTTTCAGGGTATCGTTCATCCCTTTCAGCCCGTCTCCCGCAGCTATGAATATCTCCGGGTTCGGCTCGAGTATTGCTGCAGCCTCGCAGTCGCGCATGGCCACCTCGGAACCGTCCAGCTTCCCTGCCTCGAGCTGGGATTCGAGGGAGTGGCCGCATGTGTGCTGGGAGAGCGGAGCCTTCAGCCCGAACCAAAAATTCCTCCTGAAAAAGGCCAGCGAAGTTCCGGTGAACTGGACCGAGTTCTCAGTTGTCGAGCACATGACCCTCATCGCCCAGTGGAGAGCCACCGGCTGCTCTGAGCGGACCCTGAGCGCAAGCGCAGGCTCGGTGGAATCGATGAAAAATTCGACTGGCCCGGACTCGAAAATCCCGTCCTTAATTTTCAGCGAGTCGTGCTCGAGCCACTCGAGCTCGCCGTCCTTCCCATAGATGCCGATTTTGAGCCTGAAGTCATGGGCAAGGTCTATGGGGTAGAAGAGCCTTGAGAACCTGTTCCCTGCCAGGGTCGCGTTCATCCTCCCGTTCCCTAGGAGCGCCGAGTAAACCAGGTCCTGCTCATAACCAAAAACGATGCTCATAGTTTCCCCTCAAAATCATCCAGCACGTTCCTGTAGTTCACGTAAGCGCGATAGGGGCTCTTATAGGGTGAGAAGTACTCGTGAACCTCCTCGTCTATGGAGAACTTCGTGCACATGTAGTAGAGGTGGTCCGAGTTCTGGAGCAATCTCCAGATGTATTCCTTGCCTGCCTTCTTCGCAGGCCCTGCGAGCCTCTGCAGTATGTCAAAGCACTCGCACTGCATGTCATTGGAGAGCCAGGCCGATGCGTCCCTCTCCGTGTCCGCCCATGAAACAGGGCCTTGCGACCCGACTTCCCCGACTGCGGGGTAAGTATCTATTGCCTCGCTCGGGGTCTTGAAGTCAAGGCCCGGTTGTTTGAAAATCTCCGCTGGGAAATGCTTGAGGAAATCGAAAACCCCCGTGTCCGCCCACTGGTGCTCGCCGAATGTCTCGTAGTCCATGAAGAGGTTCACGACTTCCCCGTCAGAAGCTTTGATGCTCGAGGCGTATCTTCCCGGGGTGAGGGGCCAGCCTGACCAGCGCCTGTCGGAGAACCTGTAGGCGATATCGTCGGAGAGCCCGAAATTCCTCATGAGGACTTTGAGCCCCCCGGTCCCGCTCGCGTAATAGACGTGGTTCGGGGAGCGGTCTACGAGAAGCTTCGCAGTTCCCTCGGTGATTATCCCCCTGTAGCCCATTCCATCGACGAGTTTTGAAATCTCGTTTGAGAAGAGTGCCTCGGTGTTTCGGAAAACAGTCGGTTTGCGCTTGAACATGGATTCGCTGAGTTTCCTGTGCATCTCGACCTGCTCGAAGAATTCGGTCTTGTCCCTGAAAAGGGAGCACAGGGAGTGGTAGTAGGTCTCCCCGAGAATTTCCACGCATCCGGTGTCGACAAGCCTTATGAAGCTCTCCAAAAGTTTTGGGTCGTAGCGGGCGCACTGCTCCAGGAATATCCCGGTTATGGAGAAAGCGAACCTGAATTTCCCGTCATGCCTGTGGATGAGGTCCAGCAGTATCTGGTTGGTGGGGCGGTAGCATTTCCCGGCGACCTTGATGAACGTCTCCCAGTTGAGCTTATCGTCAAAATAAACGCTGTAGGGGTCGCCACGGTTGTCGCCGAAAACAGAGAACCTGCGCAGTCGGACGGGCTGGTGAACCTGGAAATAGATACATATGGAAGCCACTCACATCGCCTTCACTAGGCCCTCCCGAGCGCGTCAATCTTCTTCTCCGCAAACTTTATGGAGACTTCTCCCTGGTCGAACCAGAAGTCCGAACCCCAGTAAACGTAGCAGCTAGTCTCGGAGTTGAGCACTGCATCCTCCGCCTCCCGGTATTTGGGGCTGCCCTTCGTTTTGTCGAACTTGTGGAGCCTCTCGCTGAGGGCATCGATTTTTTTCTTAATCGCGAGCCGCCTGTCCCCCTCGAGCCACTGCTGGTGCCCCCCTATCCACGAGCCGCCCTTCTTCTTTATCCTTATGGGCGAGACAACCTCGCCCGCCCTGTCCCAA
>JBFYLO010000004.1:0-9674 GCA_041305385.1 Microcaldota archaeon
TGCAATGTTATGGCACACGTCATAGACAACTTTCATCCCAAGCTCGTCCGGCTTTTTTCCAAACACAGCACCAAAGGTTTCCCTGATCCAGTGGGTCATGACCTGCCTGTTGCAGAACGCATAATTCACAGCGCACGCCATCGCCCCGAGGTAAGCTTCCGCTTCCTTCGAGTCAAGGGGCGCGCAGCACAATTCCCTGTCAGGCAAGCTGATTCCGTATTTCCTGGAGGCATCCATCATGACCCGAATATAATCATCGCAAATCTGGTGCCCGAATCCCCTCGAGCCGCAGTGGAGCATCACGACGGCATTCCCCGGCTCGAGCCCATAGGCTTTCGCAACAGTCTCGTCAAGAATCGTCCCCACATCCTGAACCTCGAGGAAGTGGTTCCCGGCCCCGAGTGTCCCGAACTGCGGCATCCCCCTCTTCATCGCCATGTCGCTCACTTTCGAGGAGTCTGCTCCAGGCATCCTCCCATTCTCCTCGATGTGCTTCGCATCCTCAGGCCACCCATATCCCTTGTCGATGACATACATGACTCCCATCTCAACGGCTTTCGCGAGCTCTTTCTTCTCGAGCCTGAGTTTGCTCTTACTGCCAACCCCAGACGGGACATTGGTGAACAGGTGAGTCATGAGGTCCCCGACCTTCGGCCTCACTTCGCTTGCCTTCAGGTTCGTGAGAATCAGCCGGACGCCGCAATTTATGTCATAGCCTACTCCGCCCGGGGAAACAACTCCTCCGTTCTCCGGGTCGAATGCAGCAACTCCCCCAATCGGGAATCCATACCCCTCGTGCCCATCGGGCATCACAAAAGAGCCGCGAACGATTCCCGGCAATTTGGCGACATTCATCGCCTGCCCGAACGTCCTTCCGTCTTTCATCATGTCGGCTATCGCTTTCGTTCCATAGACAGTGACAGGAACCCTCATATCGCCGCTCTTCTCAATCTGCCATTTAGCATTACCCATTGATTTCAATTCAGCCATAAAATCTGCCCCTATCTGTTTCGACGCAATCGTTTTATTACTTTTTCCCCATCTATTTAAAGCACACAAGGTGTTAGTTTTGAAGCTATTGCTCATACACGCGGATTTCATCGAATACGAGCCTCTTTCGAAGGCACTCAAGACAGCGGAAGAGGTAGAGAAAGGCAAGAAGAGGATTGAGGAATGCCTAGTTGCGATGATGAGCGTCGAGAAGGGGGACGAGCCAGCGAAAGAAATGGCTGAGAAGGCGGCCAAGGAGATAATCAGCGTCGCAAACCAGGTGAAAGCGAAGAAAATCGTCCTCTACCCATGGGTTCATCTATCCCAAAACCCATCTCAGCCCCAGCTCGCAATCGAAGTGCTGAATGAAGTTGACTCGATAATGAAAGCAAAACCAGAATTCGAAACCTGGAAATCCCCATTCGGCTGGTACAAATCCTTCGACATAAAATGCAAGGGCCACCCGCTCTCCGAGCTTTCTAGGTCGATAACCCCTGGCGGAGAAGTGGTAAAGGAAAAAAAGGATGAGCACGTTTCCGATTCATTGAAGCAGGAACAGGCCTGCAAGAGCGAATTCTTCATCCTTACTCCCGAGGGCGAAATGTTCCCCTGCCGTTCCTACAACTGCAGGGGGAACAAGTGCCTCGAGAGCTTCATAAAATACGAGACCGCAAAAGTTCGCGCCTACAACCAGGAGCCCCCGCACATCGCGCTCATGAAGTCCCACGCAATCGCGGACTACGAACCAGGGAGCGACTCTGGGAACTTCCGCTGGTATCCCAACGGAAGACTCATCAAAAAAATTCTCGAGCGCGACATCTCGAACTACTGCATCTCATACGGGGCGATGGAAGTCGAGACCCCAGTCATGTACGATTTCGAGCATCCGGCACTCAAGAAATACCTGAACCGCTTCCCGGCCCGCCAGTACGTTGTCAAGTCCGATGACAAGAACTTCTTCCTGAGGTTCGCGGCCTGCTTTGGCCAGTTCCTCATGACCCACGACATGGTCCTTTCCTACAAGAACCTACCCCTCAAGATGTTCGAGCTTACGAGATACTCATTCAGGAGGGAGCAGTCGGGCGAACTCGCAGGGCTGAAGAGGGTCCGCGCACTCACGATGCCTGATATGCACACCATCTGCAGGGACCTCGAGCAGGCAAAGGGGGAGTTCAACTCGCAATATTACAAGGCGCGGGCATGGCTCGACTCGCTCGGGCTCCCCTACGAGGCGGGCTTCAGAGTCCAGAGGGATTTCTTCGAGAAGAACAAGGAGTGGTACGTCTCCATGGTGAAGGCGCTGGGGAAGCCGGCCCTCTTCGAGCTCTTCGACATCCGCTATGCCTACTTCATCACGAAGTTCGAGTTCAACTTCGTCGACTCGATGGACAAGGCGAGCGCCCTCTCGACTGTCCAAATCGACGTTGAGAACGCGGACACATTTGACCTTAATTTCGTCGACAATGACGGGCAGAAGAAGAGGCCGCCAATCCTGCATGCCTCGATTTCCGGGAGCATCGAGAGGGTCGTTTACGCTCTCCTGGAGCAGCAGGCGATGAACATGAAGCAGGGCAAAAAGGCAGGCTGGCCGCTTTACCTGGCCCCAACCCAGGTTCGATTAATTCCAATCACCGAAAAACAAAACGAATTCGCAGAGAAAATACTGGCAAAGCTAGTTTCGCTGAATGTTCGGGCAGACCTGGACGACAGGAACGAAACCCTTCAAAAGCGCGTCCGCTCTGCTGAGCAGGAGTGGGTCCCGTTCATCGCAGTCATCGGCGACAAGGAAATAGAGAGCGGAAAATTGTCGGTTAGAATGAGGGAAACCGGGAAAAATGAACAAATGGCCCCAGACGAGCTCGCAGAAACAATCGCTTCCGCTTCAAAAGGAAAGCCATTCGAGCCCATGTCCCTTCCCGCCCATCTCTCGAAGAGGCCGATAATCTAGCTTTTCAAGCACCCCACGTTGAAAATACTACAACCAAGCCTTTTTTCCTTCTCCAGTTTTTCCGCAATCTCCCCAAGAATCAGTTTCTTTATTCTCATGTAAGCTTCCTTCCCGACCTCCCTGTTCCCAATCGCGTACCTAAGGCCCTTGGTGTTGAAGCAGAACATGCACTCAAGGAGTCCTTCGCAGTTGTGGCAGAAATAGCAGTCCGAGCAGTTTGTCGAGTGGCTCACCTCGAAGCACCTGGCCAGGTTCACCGACCTGAAGCACTTCAGGCAGAACTTGGAGGATAAGACGAAGTCGGAGCCGAATATGTACTCGGAGTCGCGTGGCCACATGCAGTAGGCGCAGTACTTGCTCCTGACGAAAGTTTCTCCGAAATAACAGTGCGTTGAAAAGCCATACCTAGAGCTGCGCCTCACATCCACATTCTTTCCAACAATGGCCTCAGGCGCATAGAGCTTCAGCTCCCCAAGCCTCTCCGGCGCGCTCTCCAAATCCAGTGTCCCGATTTCCTCGCTCGAAATAGACCTCTTCCCAAGCTCCTCCGCCTCGGCTAGCTTGACGACCTTTTTTTCCGTTTCCTGAAAGAACTCCAAGAAAGGGAGGTAGACAATCTCATCACTGACCGCGGATTTGTGCTCGGTGGGCATCCTGACGTCTCTCACGAGCCAATCCTGGTAGTCGGGATGCCGCCTAAGCTCCTTCCCCAAGAGTATCCTCGTCAAATTCCGGAAAGCCTTCTCGATATCGTCTTCCATCCGACCACTCATTCCTTTATGATGTCTACCATCGTTGGAACCGCTTTCTTCCTTTCCAGGGTATCGGCAATCTCAGCAACCAGTTTCTCCTTCATTCCCTCGTATTTCTCTTTGGGAAGTTTCAGGTTCCCGATCAGGTTTCTTTTGCTCCTCTGGTTGAACGTGAACATGCAGTCCGAGCAGTCCTCCAGGTTTGCGACATAATAACAATCCGAGCCGATGTAAGTCCTCAACGCCTCCATGCATCTCAGGAGCTTGTAAGTCTCGTAGCACTTTATCAGGTATCTGTTCTCCCCTGTCCAGTTGCATCCGAACAGGTATTCGCCCCATCTGTCTTCGCTAGAGTAGACAATGTATTTGCTGTCGTAAACTCCCGTAGACCTATACACAAAGCCCGAATTGAAACAGCAATCCGATTCGTAGACCTCTCGGCTATCGCCGCCAACAATATTTCCAGAGTAGCAGAAATTTTCCCCGAAAGCCCTGACTACCGAGTCGATGTCCTTTATGTCGTTTATGTTGAACCCGGCTGCGTCTGTCCTTCGCGTATACTCCTCCATCTCGTCGTTGGAAATAAACTTCGCCCCTTTGCATATCGGCGCAGCGGCCAGGAAGACCTTCTTCCCAGAAATCGTCGAGATCCTCTCGCCCCTGGGTTCGTTGTGCTTCGAGAGGTAATCGGAATACCCCCAGAGGTCGCCAATCTCCCTTCTCAGGATTATCCGGCAGGTGTCCTTCCAAGCATCGTTTACGGCGTTCAATCCGAAGTTTGCCCGTTCTTTGTCCATCTACCCACTCCCGAGTCAGCTTTTCCGGCACCCGATGTTGAAAATCGAGTAGTCCAGCCTCTTTTCCTTTTCTAGCTTTTTCACTATCTCCTCTAGCACCAGCTTTTTCACCTTCATATAACCTTCCTTTCCGATCTCGACGTTTCCAATGGCATACCTCAGGCTTTTCGTGTTAAAGCAGAACATACACTCAAGGAGTCCTTCGCAGTTGTGGCAGAAATAGCAGTCCGAGCAGGAGTTCGAATGGCCCACTTCAAAGCAGCGGGTGAGGTTCTCGGACTTATAACATTTCAAGCAGAATTTCGAGGAGAAGATGAAGTCGGAGCCGTATATGTGCTCGGACTCACGCGGCCACAAGCAGTAGGCGCAATACTTGGATTTCACCATGCCCTCCACGAGATAGCCATAGCTCGATTCCCCATAGAGCGACGTCTTCTCCACATTCATGGTTTGACCGTGGTGGACTTCCGGGCAGTAGCATGAAATCTGCCTCAGACTCTCCGGGGCATTTGAAACACGAAGGCCTTCAACCTCCCTTTCTTCCAGACATTTTTTCGAAAGTCCTGGAAGTTCCTCGAGACTCACCAGCCTGTCCTTCGTCTCCTGGAAGAATGAGAAATATGGAAGGTAAATGGGCTTTCCGCTGACCAAAGATTTCTGCTCCGTCGACATCCTAACGTTTTCCTGGAGCCAGCCAGCGTAGGAGTGCAGGTCAGACAGTTCCTCCCCCAGCAAAACCCTGGTAAGAGAACGAAATGATTTTTCAAGTTCTTCCATTTTCACCACTTATAACCTGTTCAACGGGCTCGATGCATTTCTTCGCCTTCAACGTTTCCCGAATCTCCTCGATGAGCTTCTCCTTCAGCTTGTCATATCTTTCGGCAGAAAGCTGCACGTTGCCAATCATGTTCCTCTTGCTCTTTTGGTTGAAGGTGAACATGCAGTTGGCGCATCCCTCGAGGTTTGCGGCATAGTAGCAATCGCTTATGCTGATCGTGTGAAGGGTCTCGAAACAGCGAATCTGCTCGAAAATCTGGGAGCATTTTATCAGGTAGCGCGAACCGCCTCCCCAGTTGCACCCAAACAGGTACTCGCTTTTCCTTGTATTGCAGGTGTAAGCCACATGCTGGTTCGCGTAGACGTCGCTGCACTTGTAGACATAACTGGAGCTGAAGCAGCAGTCGGACTCAAGGACTTCCCTGCTGTTCCCCCTCACGATGTTCCCGGAATAAAATATCTCGCCAATATTCTCCAGAATTGAATCTATATCCTTCAGCTTGTTTATGTCAAGTTTCAGTTCCCTCAGTTTCCTGTCATACACATTCGATTCCTCATCGGAAATGAACCTAGCTTTTTTGCAGAATGGCATTGGAGCAATCGAAACATCTTTTCCAGAAATTAACGATTTATTTGATGCCAACGGGTCGATATATTGGGAGAGATACTTCTCGTAATCCCACAAGTCCCCTATTTCGTCCTTAAGCAGTATCTTGCACGTGCTCTTCCAAGCCCTGTTGATTGCCTCGAGGCCCATGTTCTCGCAAGCAGTATCTCCGCTAACATTTAATTTATTACCGAATGCCCTGCTGCCTTATTTCTTCGACCTGAAAAACGGGTTGGGTCCCTCGCGCCTTTCTTCAGCTTCCTGCTCTTCATTCTCGCGGGTTTCGCGCCTGAGCTGGTGGCCTTTCGATTCCTCTGCCTTGCCGACCCATTTGTCAACATCTACCGTCCTGGTCTTTAGGGGTATTATCAACTTTCTCCCGTCGAAGAGCCTGACTATGCAGTCCCGGTCCTGGAGTATGACGAACATCTCCCTGATTTCAACGTCAAGTTCGCTGGGGCTGAGCTTTTTCTTGAAGGCCTCCTCCACCTTTATATCCATCATTGAGCCGAGTATCGCCGCGTCCTGCTTGTTGCTCCTGAAGGCAACGACATTCTTGACATTGGTTACGGCGCTGTCCACAACCTCCTTCTTTATCTGGTTCAGGAACTGGCTCACTATGTAGAGGTGAAGGTTGAACTTCCTCGCCTCGGCCAGTATCTCCCTCGCTATTTTCGCCTCTACGATGGGGAATTCATCCACCACCAAGATGGTCGGCCTTTTCAGCTTGCCAGTTATCGCCAAGGTGTACATCTGGTTGATTATCGCGTTTGCAAAGAACTTTATCATCCTCTTCCCGAAGAAGTTCGGGTTGAAGGCTATGACCGAGACAATATTGTTCTCAAGCAGTTCCTCGAGGGCCTCCTCTTTTTTCTCCTTTCCTAGGTAAAGCGTGTACTCCCCTATGAAGTTGATTATCGGGAGCACCGCATCATTAAAGTGGTGCATGTAAATGTCATTGAACTCCTCATCGAAAAATCTCCTTATCTCGTCGTTCCTGGAGGACGACACGAACTCCATCCTCTTGGAGCTATCAGTCAGCAGCAGGTTCACGTTCTCGAGGGTCAGCAGGTCCTGTTCGACCAGCAGGTGGACGGAGTAGAACACCACCCTCTCGGCATACTTGTTCTCGGCGCCTATGGACGAGGAGATTATGTCGGTTATCAGCTGGGTTGTGAGCGGCGTCTTCTCTTTCCCGGTTCTCAGGGGCTCCACGTAGTTGTCTATGAAGTTGACAATCTTCTCCCCCTTGAAGACCTTGGCGAACTCCCCCTGCGGGTCTATGACCAAGACCCGCGTCCTGTTCCCGTACTTCGCCTTCAGGGCCTGGACCAATATCGCCAGGAATTTGCTTTTTCCGGTTCCTGAAGTCCCGACCACCAGCCCGTGCTGGAAGACGTCGAAATTGTCCAGCCCTATGCTGCCCTCCTTGTTCTCGAAGATGGGCTCCTCGGAATGAAGATGCACGGCCTTCAGTATGGGTTTGAGCAGCTCTATGTAGAACGAAGGCGTTTTTTCGAGGTCAATCTCAAGGAACCGCTGTGGGGACCTTACGATTATCGGCCTTCTCCAGCCGTGTCCCACCGCCCTCCCAGTCCCGTAAAAGATGCCGAAGAACCTGTTCACGTTCAGCCTTACCTCGTCACATCTCTCCCTCGCCATGAAGTCTAGGAAGTTCTCGCCGCCTGCGAAATAGGGAAGGGGCAGGAGCATGCTTTTTGCCAGCTCCAGATTCTCCGGTTCGTCCATCCTGAAAGGGAATATCAGCGGCGAATAGGAGGCTATGCCGTGCTTGTTCTCGACATAGAGATTTATTGTGTTGCTTCTTTTTTTCGCTATGATTTTGAGCCTCCCGAACGAGAAGAGCCAGGAGAGGTCCAGGAACTCGAGGAGTTTCAGCTTGTTCTTTATGAGCTGCGCGAACATGCGGCGGTTCTCGTCATGGGTGATTTTTTCCGAGTATATCATGAGCGGCAGGTAAGTCTTTCCAGAGGTAGGGTGCTTGCTGTTCATGAGGCGGGTTTTAGCTTCCTCCACGTCAAACTCTTCCTGTTCCATAGTTCTAGAACTGGCGCATTTCTATTATTTAAATATGTCTAAGGGATGGCTTGAGGTCAGCGCTCCCCTCTTCCTGATAGCTTTTTTAACCTCCTCCCGCATAAACTCCCTGCCGAGGTGGCGGAATCCGGCAACGCGCCAGACTCGAAATCAGAACCCTCCAGCGGGGTTCCGATACCTCCCAGCAACCACGAAGGTTTCCGATACCTTCCAGCGACTGGGTCGAAGAACAATCCCGCAGGGTTCAAACCAAGGCGTGTAATCTGGTTCCACTCCGTGGAGTTAGGGTTCAAGCTTTTCTTTCTTTGAAAAGAAAGAAAACCTTGGAAAAGAAAGAAACTACCAGGGCTTTCAAAAAAGAAAGAAAAAACCTTGGAAAAAAGAAAGAGACGCGCGTTTCTTTCGCGCTCCAAAAAGCTGCCCAAAAATCCGCTTGCACGACGTTGTAACCGTCTGTGCACTCGGAGTGCACATCCCTACCTCGGCGCTTTTTACTCCTTCAGTCTGACCAGCACTTGTTTTTCCCCGTTTACATCCGCTCCCATCGGTATGTCAAGCGTTGCCTTTATGTGCCAGCGAGTGAGCTTGACTGTCTTCCTCAGGAGTTCTCCCTGGTCCATGCCTATAGCCCCACCGACAAATGAGACCAGTTCCTTTCCCAGGGCCGATTCAATTGCGCTGCAGGGAGGAATCTTGAACTCTGAAGCATAGGCCCTAACTCCAGAATATTCTCTTTCCCCGTCCAAATCAGCGGTCGTGGAATATATTACTTCGGTCCTCCTGCTTTTGTGCTTGCCGTGTGACTGCGAGGTCCTGGTTGCATAAAAAGAAAGCTTAAGCCTCCTCGCCTTCTTCGGCTCTTTCATTTCGAGCCTTACGCCGACCTTCACGGTTTCTTCGAAAAAATAAAGTTCCTTGTCAGTCGCGACATCGATTTTCCCCGGGCTTTCTAAGCTTAACACCAAATCGCCTAATATGGGTTCCCGAAGTCCTGCTGGAACTTCGACTGCTCCTCCTCGAAACTCTCGTACTTCTGGGATTTCCTCAGCTTTTCCCCGCATCTTTCCGCATCATCGCTCTTTCCGGCTTCAAGATAAAGCTCCTGTGCTTTCTTGTAGTCGCAGCCCTTTTCGTAAGTGGCCGCAGCCCTCTCGGGAAACCCCGCTTTTATGAAATAATCAGCGGCCTTTGCGAATTTCCCCTTCCTCTCGAGGGATTCCGCCTTTGCGACCAAGTCAACGCTTTCTTCAGCCATGGTTCCACCTTACTAAATTTATTCGGAAAACCTTAAAACCCTACGGGAGTTAAGATTGTCAGCGGGGTGGTTTAGTGAGGTGCAGTCATCTGTTCGTCGTTTCGTTAATCGTGGCAGTCTTCATTTTCGGCTGCACCCAGCAGGAGAAATCCGTTGTTTGCGACCCCCCGTACATGCGATTCGGCACCGACTGCTGCCTCGACCAGAACGGGAATTCGATTTGCGACAAGGACGAGGCCCAGGGAGAAATAAACTGCGGTGAACACGAGCTGGGGGAGAGCTGGCCTGCAGAGGACGGGTGCAATACCTGCAGTTGCTCCGAGCGCGGTCCTGTTTGCACCAAGAAACTCTGTCCCAAGAAATGCGGAGAGCACGAAATAGGCGAGACCTGGAGGCCGGATGGGTGCAACACATGCACCTGCACTGAAAGCGGCGCCGCCTGCACCGAGATGTACTGCGCCAATGAAACAGGGGCGCCGGAGACAAACGC
>JBFYLO010000005.1:0-7169 GCA_041305385.1 Microcaldota archaeon
AGTGGGCGAGATCGTGCGCCTGGGCGGACCGCTGCCCGCGTTCGAGGGCTACCACGACAATCCGCAGGAGGACTCGAAGAAGATCAGGGACGGCGTGTACCATTCGGGCGACCTCGGCCACATCCGCGTCAGCGCCAACAAGCGCTATCTCTACTTTGACGGCCGCACCGACGACTGGATTCGGAAGGACGGCGAGAATTTTTCCGCGGAGAGCGTGGCGCAGGCGGTGGCGGGCTTTTGGTCACCATTAACTGCAGGAAGCAGATGGAGGCGTTCGCCCAGCTCGGCAAGGGCGAGACTTCAGCTGAAAGCGCCCTCTGCTATCTGCTCCTGACGCTGTCCGAGGCGAACGAGCGTTTGATGGAGGAGCTCGAGCTCAGGGCCGAGGGCATCCAGGACAAGCTGATTCGCAAGCACGAGATGCACGTCTCAGAAGTCCTGTCATTCAAGAGAACCATACTCTCAGTGAACAAGGTGCTCTGGCATACGAGGGAAATACTCTTCTACCTGCGCCACTGTGGAATTCTGGAGTTTAATCCATCGGATAGGGCCCAGCTGGACGAGGCGCACAACTCGCTCCTCTATTGCGTGGACCTGAACAGCACTTTCAGAGAAGTGCTGACCGATTCGCTCGACGTCTACCACACCATAGTTTCCAACAAGATAAACAAGGCCATAAAGAGGCTCACCGTAATCACCGTGGTCCTCGCCATAATCGCGACAATCACTTCCATCCCGAACACCATAGCGACCATCCTCGGGATACCCTACTTCCCCATAGACGCCAAGGCAAAAATCGCGGAGGTATTCGGAGTGGGCATATACCCATGGGACCTGATACTCCTCCTCCTCATGCTGGGCTCAGCGATTCCGTCCTACATGCTCTTCTGGTGGTGGGACAAGGTGCAAAAGGAGGGCGAGCGCGAGGACTCGACTCACTAAAAAGACTTTTAATTCTAAAGGGACCAAGAGATTTGATGCTTATGGAATTTACGCCGATATCTTCGATACTCGCTGGCAAGGAAACAGGGAAGCCAGTCTCAATCAGGGGCTGGGTCTACAGGAAGCGCTCGAGCGGGGGGATGCACTTCATCGTAATCCGGGATTCAACCGGGGTCATCCAATGTGCAGTGAAAAAGGACGCTGTCAACGGGAAGGCTTTCGGGGATGCGGAAAAAGCTTTCATCGAGTCCTCAGCCACCTGCACCGGCACTGTTTCCGAGGACAAGCGGGCCCCAGGGGGATTCGAGCTCAAGGCGAGCGATTTCTCGCTTGTGAATCTGGGTGAGCCGTTCCCCATTGCCAAGGACCAGTCTGTGGAATTTCTTTTGGACACGAGGCACCTGTGGCTCCGCTCCCAGAGGCTGACGAACATAATGAAAGCCAGGGATTACATCACCCGTTATCTCCGCGAGTTTTTGTTCTCCAATGAGTTCTGGGAGCTTTCCCCGCCCATAATAACCAGGGCAGGGTGCGAGGGGGGTTCCACTCTTTTCAACGTCGACTATTTCGGAATGCCCGCGTACTTAACTCAGAGCGGCCAGCTCTATAACGAGGCGTTCATCACCTCCCATGAGAAGGTTTTCATTCTCGCCCCGAGCTTTCGGGCCGAGCCCTCCAGGACAGTGCGCCACCTGTGCGAGTACTGGCATCTTGAGCCAGAGATGGCATGGTTCAGCAACGACGACAACATGGCGCTCCAGGAGAAGATGGTTAGTTTCGTCTGCCAGAAGCTTGCGAAAGAGCACCCCGACCTGCTGCAGTCCCTTGGGAGGAATCCCGCCGACCTGCTCGCAGTCAAGCCCCCGTTCCCGAGAATCAGCTATCTTGATGCATGCGACAAGCTCGAGTCCATGGGTTTGAAAATGGAGAGGGGCAAGGACTTCGGAGCAGACGAGGAGGCAGCAATCACAAAGGGCCTGAAGACCCCGATGTTCGTCCACCACTACCCCAAGGGCGCGAAGGCGTTTTACATGAGGGAGGACCCGGAGCAGAAGGGCTACGTGCTCTGTTCCGATATGCTCGCCCCAGAGGGCCACGGCGAAGTAATCGGCGGGAGCGAAAGGATATGGGAGCTCGAGGAACTTTTGAAGAGGATGAAGGAAGAGCGACTCGAGGAGAAGGATTACAAGTGGTATGTGGACCTGAGGAGATACGGTAGCGTCCCGCACTCGGGCTTCGGCCTCGGCATCGAGAGGCTCGTGAAGTGGGCGCTGAACCTGGACCACATCAGGGATGCGGTTCCCTTTCCGAGAGTGCTTAACAGGGTCTACCCATAAGGGCAGCCGGGCGCTGGTGCAATGGACAAAAACGTCGACTTATACATCGAAAAGCAGAGCTCCCAGCAGAAGGAGATTTGCCTGGAGCTGCGGAAAACAATCCTCAAATCGCTTCCCGGCGTCAAGGAAGAGATGAAGATGGGCGTTCCATGGTATGGGGGAAAATGCTATATCGTCGCGCTTAGGGACCACGTAAACATAGGCTTCTGCCTCGAGGGGCTTTCAAAGGAGGAGGCTTCCCTTCTCGAAGGAAGCGGAAAAATGATGAGGCACATCAAGATAGCCTTCAGAAAAGACATTGACGAGAAAAAAATAGTAAAACTTCTGAAATCTCTTTCTCGATAGTCAATTCTCCTTTTTTACAAAATACGAATGCTTAAATACCTCCAATGAGTAACATATAACAGGTGAGCTTCATGGCTAAACCGCCTGCATCAATATACGGAAAGGTGCATTGCACCACTGTGATACGGTTCTCGAAAAAGGAAGAGCAATCCATGCTCGAGGATTACAGGAGAACTTTCCTCTTCAGGGCGGTTAATGAGAATCCCAACGGACGGGTTAATTGGAGGTGAAGTCATGCTGTCCCAGGTCAATGCCCGGGAAAACCTCTCTGAACGTATAGTGTCCAACCTTATCTCCTCCTGCGCCAGGGATGCCGGGGAAATCGAAGCCATCTACTCCTTGCTAGGCTCGGCTCCGAAAACTTACCTTACCATAATCCCGAGAAGGGCAGGGCCCTGAACCAAAAGCTTTTTTTGCTTGTTCAAATAATCAACTGGCCATATGAGAACAGTGATGGCCTTCGGCTGCTTCGACATCCTCCACTCAGGGCACATCACATACCTGGAGGAAGCCAAGAAGCTCGGGGGCAAGCTCATCGTTGTCGTGGCCAGGGACCACGCCATCAGGAAAGGGAAGAACCGGGAGCCCGTCTTTTACGAGCGCTCGAGGCTTCACCTGGTGGGTTCGCTGAAACTCGTGGACCAGGCGATTCTCGGAGATAAAAAAGATTACTTCAGGCTAATCAAGAAACTCAAGCCGGACGTAATTGCACTCGGCTTCGACCAGAAGCCCGGGGCGAAGGAGCTTGCCAAGAAGCTTTTGGCAATGGGGCTGAAGACAAAGGTCGCCCGCATAAAGAAATCCTGCCAGCGGCACAGGTTCAAGAGCTCTCTCCTCATCCAAAAACTTAGGGAGCAGATGGGCGAATAGCTATTTTACAGACAATGCTTTCATGATTATCTCTGAGAATTTCACCGCGTCCAGCGAAGCCCCGCCCACCAATGCGCCGTTGATATCGGGCTGGGCCATGAAGCTCGCGATGTTCTCAGGGTTTGCGTTCCCTCCGTATTGAATCCTGACCTCCCTCCCAATTCCGTCCCCGTAAACCTCGCAAAGTGTTTTCCTTATGAGTCCATGGACTTCCTGGGCCTGCTCAGGGGTTGCCGGCAGTTTTCCCTTGCCTATGGCCCACCTCGGCTCGTAGGCAACCACAACGTTGGCCATTTTCTCCCCGTTAATCTCCCTAAGCCCCTCCCTCACCTGCCTCTCCACGACCTCATTTGTTTTCCCGCCCGAGCGCTCCACCTCGGTTTCTCCGACGCACATAATTACTTTTAGTCCTTTCGAAAGCGCGACTTTGACTTTCAGGTTCACGGTTGTATCCATTTCTATTGGAAGCCGTCCCTCTTGGACCGCCGCCTTATGGGCTTTCACGTACTCGTCCTGCTTCGGGTACTGGCCCACGGTTCTGGTTTCAGAGTGCCCGATGAGGGCCCACCTGCATCCTGCGTCAATGGCCATGGGAACCGAAATCTGCCCGGTGAATGCCCCCGAATCGTTCAGGTTGACCATCTGCGCGCCGACCTCGATGTGGGAGGAAGAAAGCTTTTGGGCGACCGAGTGCAGGGCAGTCGCAGGGGGGAAGACTACGACGTCGCAGTTAGCAGGAGCGATAAGCTTCTCGAGTTCATCCGCCAGGGCTACTGACTCAGCTATCGTTTTGTTCATCTTCCAGTTGCCGCCGATTATCGTGGTTGGTTTCAAGGGAATCACCTGAAGAGCATTTCAGCCAGGTAATATAAAAATGCCCCGTTTCAATCACATCCTTTTTTAACCTCCAGCCCCAAACCCACATTATAGCGAAAGCAGGGTTTTCGAATGTCAGCTCTTCCAAGAAAGGAAAAAATGCGGGTGGCTATGCTCGGGTGGGAATTTCCCCCCTTCGTGAGCGGAGGCCTCGGGGTCCACTGCTACGAGCTCACCAAATGCCTTGCGAAGAGCGGGGTCGAGGTCGACTTTTACATGCCCAGGACAGGCAAGCGGGTGAAGGAAACTGAGATCGCCGTCCTCAGGACGATGCCAGACGAGACGGTCGTGAAGGTGAAAAGCGAGGAGGACGAGGGAGTGAACGTCATACAGGTCACGTCCATCACGAGGACAGGGAGGCTGACAGCGTATCCCGAGAATTCTCTTGAGTACCAAATCTCAGCCCAGCAGCAGACCACCATGTCCAAGGACAGCGATGAGCTTCTCGGCGACGTCGAGGAGGACGAGCGTGGGCTTTACGGGAAGAACTTCATGCTCGATGTCGAGAATTATAACAAGCGCTGCGTCGACGCGGTTGTCAAGAACCACCGGGTGAGGAAGTACGCGCTTATCCACAACCACGACTGGCTCACCGTCCCGGGTGCAGTGAAGATAAAGGCGATGACCGGGCTCCCGCGAGTCCAGACAGTCCATTCGACCGAGTTCGACCGGGCCCCTGTTCCCTGGGAGAGGATAATGAAAATCGAGAAGCTGGGGATTTTCGACTCAGACATGACAATCGCCGTCAGCCATTTCACTGCTAACAAGGTTGCTAACGAGTACGGGGCCGACAAGAACAAGATTCGCGTCATCTACAACGGGGTGGACCCGAGCAAGTTCAACAGGCGGGACCCGAACAGGGTCTCGAGGACCGTCCTGTTCCTGGGCAGGCTCACCGAGCAGAAGGGCCCGTTCCATTACCTCTGGGCAGCGAAGCGGGTTCTCGAGAAGGAGAAGAACGTGAAGTTCCTTGTGGTTGGCGAGGGAAGCCTTCTCCCATTCCTCATAAAGGAGACGTTCAAGCTCGGGATCCAGGACAAGGTGATATTCACCGGCTATATCCCGGCGGACCAGCTCAAGAAAGTCTATTCCAAGTGCGACATCTACGTGATGCCCTCGCTCTCAGAGCCCTTCGGGATTACCGCCCTTGAGGCCATGTGCTCGGGAACCCCGGTGGTCCTCTCCAAGAGCTCGGGAGTTGGAGAGGCGACAAGGCACAACCTGCAGGTCGACTTCTGGGACGTGGACATGATGGCCGAGTACATCCTCGCGCTCCTGAAATACCGCGCCCTTTCGGACACCCTCACCAAGAACGAGCTCATCGAGGTGAAGAAATTCACCTGGGACAAGTGCGCGAACAAGACCCTCGGGGTCTACAAGGAGATTGCGCTTTACCAATAGTTAGAATTAAATAGGGAGGCCTTTAAACGAGCTAAGCAAGGAGGGTACTGCATGCCATCAATCTGCATTTACTTCCAAGTTCACCAGCCATCCAGGCTCAGGCACTATTCATTCCTAGAAGACAGGAAAGGGAGCCTGCAGGACGCCTATTTTGACGACAAGCTCAACCAGAAGGTGTTCAACAAAGTCACCGAAAAATGCTACATGCCCACGAATAAGCTCCTCCTGGAACTGATTCAGAAGCACAGGGGCAGGTTCAAGATAAGCTACAGCATCACTGGCGTTTTCCTGGAGCAGTGCCAGAAGTACAGGCCCGATCTCCTTGACACTTTCAGGGAACTCGCGGACACCGGGTGCGTCGATTTCCTGAACGAGACCTATTTTCACTCGCTCTGTTCGCTTTTCTCGGACCCCGAGAAAAAGGAATTCCACGAGCAGGTGGAACTGCACAAGACCGCGCTCAAGAAAATAACGGGAATCACACCCAAAGTCTTTCGCAATACCGAAGCCCTCTTCTCCAACGACATCGCCAGAATGGCCGAGGGAATGGGCTATCGGGGCATAGTCAGCGAGGGAATCGAAAGAGTCCTCGGCTGGCGCTCGCCCAACTACCTCTATTCTGTGAAGGGATGCAAGAGGATAAAGCTCATGATGAGGAATTATAAGCTTTCAGACGATGTGGCCTACAGGTTCTCAGCAAGGTGGTGGAACGAGTGGCCCCTCACAGCGGAAAAGTACTCGGCATGGCTCAAGGGCACCCCAGGCCACCTCATCAACCTCTTCATGGACTACGAGACATTCGGCGAGCACCAGTGGGCGGACACAGGGATTTTCGATTTCCTTAGGTATTTCCCGGAATATGCGCTCAAATACCCGGAACTCGATTTCAGGACCCCGAGCGAAGTTGTCGAGGACTACAGGGCCCTCGGGGAGCTCGATGTTCCGGATGTGATTTCCTGGGCAGACAACGAGAGGGATGCGTCGGCCTGGCTCGGGAACGACATGCAGAGGATGGCGTTCGCCCTGTTGCAGGAGCTAGAGCCCATGGTGAAGAAGAGCAAGGATAAGGAGATGGTTCACGTCTGGAGGCTGCTCCAGAACTCGGACCACCTCTATTACCTCTGCACAAAATGCCTCGCGGACGGGGACGTGCACAAGTATTTCTCGCACTACCAGAATCCCTACGAGGGCTTCATAAACTACATGAACATTTTGAGAGATTTCAAGGAAAGGATTGAGGGGAAGGGCTAGCCCCTTGCGGAGTTTGAACGCAAAACAGTCGCTGCCGAGCAGGGGAACATGCTTGCTACTGCGTTTCACCCGGAATTGACTGAAGATGCGAGAATCCACGAGCACTTCTTGTCAAAAATATAAACGAGTAGCGCCAGATAACCCGGG
>JBFYLO010000006.1:0-9114 GCA_041305385.1 Microcaldota archaeon
TTTTCGAATTCTTTTTTCGAGATGTCAGGCTTCCCGTCCCTATCCATATCAACCGGTCTGCACCTTCCGAGTGAAAGCATGTCCTCCAAATCCCTGGCCGGGTCCTGTGAATATTTTCCAGAATACCTTACATTCCAGTCGAGGTAATAGACTGCCCTCCTCCCAGCGGTTTGAACAAACTCATTCAGCGTTTCCTCCGAAACACTCGCCCCGATGCTGCGGAGCGAAAGCGCCTTGAATTTCTCAGGCCCCCCGGACTCCTTGATTTCCGAAGTGGCGGTCCGAAGCGAGACGGAGAAGAATATCACCGCAATCAGGAGCGCAATCGACACTGTGAAGAACATCCCTCTTTTCATCCCTACACCCAAACATTAATCCTGATGGCGAAAGGCCCGAAGCTCTCGCCCTCCACGCTCCCGGGCGGCAATCCGCTGCAGAGGGCGCACTTCTCATCAGCGCACCACGTTCCGCTTTTACCGGGATTCTTCTCCCCGGAAACAATCCTCACCGCGCTCGCCCTCATCGAGTTCTGGGGCCTTTCCCTGGAATAAACAAGAACCCATTCCCCAGGGCGTTTCTCGTATTCAACCGAGAATCCGAACTGGCCAGGAATCACCGGTTCAATCGAGCCCTGGACCACCCGCCCCGCGGCTTTCAAGTCCCCGCTCGAGGCGAGCCTCCCAACCATCAAGAGAGCGCTTTCATCTGTTCCGGAAACCGCGCTCGCGTTCACTTTTGCAAGCACGTCCAGCGAATCGTCGGCAACCATGTAGAGCCGTGAATAGTCCTCGGAGGCGCTTTTCGGAGAGTTCGAAATATACAGCATTGCCGATATGGCGAATAGGACGAGGACAAGTGCAACAAAAGAGTCAAGGGTGAAGACGAACGCCTTCAAACGAACACCATATGCCTATTGACCCCCATATATTAAAGATTGTTCTTCCAAGATTACCCCATGCTCAAGCTCGACAGGAACGTCACCCTGCTCGGCATTGTCAGCCTTCTCACAGATGTCTCGAGCGAGATGATTTTCCCGCTTGTCCCAATATTTCTTACGAGCGTTCTCGGGGCCCCGGTAGCCCTCCTTGGGCTCATCGAAGGAATTGCGGAAGCTACGGCGAACATCCTCAAGATGGGCTCGGGCATTTACTCCGACAAAATAGGGAAGAGGAAGCCGTTCGTTCTCGCCGGCTATGGGCTCTCCACAATCGTAAAGCCGATATTCGCCCTCTCCTCAATCTGGCCCCACGTCCTGCTGGCCCGGTTTCTCGACAGGGTCGGGAAGGGGCTCAGGGGAAGCGCCCGGGATGCGATGATTGCGGACTACACTGATGAGAAAACCCGGGGAAAAGCTTTCGGTTTCAGGAAAATGATGGATTCGCTCGGAGCCACAATTGGCCCCCTCATTGCCTTCCTCCTTCTCCCAATCCTGCTTGCTTCCCACCCGGAGGGAGATGCCTACCGACTCCTCTTCGCTCTCGCAGTCATCCCGGCAGCCCTCGCTGTTTTCATCCTTTTCTTCGTCAGGGAGAAGGAGAACGGGACAAAGGTCAAGGGTTGGAAGTTCGACCTTTCAGGCTTTGGCCCAGCGCTCAAGGCCAACCTCGCAGTCTCGCTGTTCTTCTCGCTTGGGACATACAGCTACGCGTTCTTCGTGCTCAGGGCGCAGGATGCGGGAATGGCGGTGGCGATGATTCCGCTTGCCTACATGTTCTACAATCTAATCTACTCGCTCGCAGCAATCCCTGCCGGAACCCTTTCCGATAAAGTGGGGCGAAGGGCGGTGATAATGCTCGGGTATCTTCTTTTTGCAATTACCAGCCTGGGTTTCGGCCTTGCGGGAAACGACCTTTCCCTGTGGCTTCTTTTCGCGATTTACGGCATCTTCATGGCCATAATAGAAAGTGTCCAGAGGGCCTATGTCACCGACCTCGCGCCCAAGGAACTCAGGGGCACTGCCCTTGGGATTTACCAGGGGACAATCGGCTTCGCCGCGCTTCCGGCGAGCGTGGTTGCAGGCTTGCTCTGGGAAGTCCCGATTCTCGGGATGAGAGGAACATTCCTCTTCGGGGGAATCGTAGCGCTGGTTTCGATTCTCGCGTTCTTTGTTTTGGTTCGAGAAAAAAAGCCATAAGACTTCCACTATCAGCTTGGTGCTAAGACCAGGTGGCAACTTGTCAAAAACTGCGTCCAAATCCTTCCAGGGGGTTCATTTCCAATTATTCGTAATAATTGACATTTCAATCTCCTCTATTCGTTTAACATACTGGGAACTTGGGTTGTAACTGCCTGTTCTCATGACTCCGAAATCTGCTTTTGCTAGAGCGAGCACCGGAACGGCATAATCTAGAAAAATGGAGTCGCCGATTTCTCTCATGAAGCTGATAAATATCTGAAGATTTTTCCGGTCAATTTCAGCAGAAACAACCAAGGAAACTGGTTTTGAATGGGTCCCTACAATTTTTTTAACTGCCAAAATCTCCTCGGGTTTGAACATTTCTGTTTTCTCTAAGCTATTCAGTTTGTAGAGTATCCTTTCAACTCTCTCAGCAGAATGTTCAGCATGATTTTCGTAGACAAAAACCATTCCGGTTTCCACCCTTTTTCCTTCTATGACTTCAGGGCCTGCGGATTCTAGAAAATGCTCTTTTCTCACAGGCTTTCCGTCTTGGCCCTTAACGTTTTTGCCTATGTCATGAAGAATTGCTGCCATAAGCAAAATCTTCTTCTCCTTTTGGTTCATTCCGGGGATTAACTCCAATAAAGCTGAAACTACATTTATGGTGTGCTTCAAGTGGGTTTCCCCATGGTGATAAGTCGAATCCTCAATATCCGCCGCCAATGGCGCAAAAAGCAGCTTAAAATAACGGACAGAACGGGCACTCAACCCAAGCTGAGAACACAAGAGGTTCCCTAATCCAGACAAGTCCTTGTTCGGGACATCGTTTTCCACATCGGTTTTGAAAAACATCCGTCTGTTAACAGTCACTCTTTGTTTGGGAGCAGTTTTTTCCCCCTCTAGATTCAAAGGAACACCCAAGAGAATACGAATTTCAAAAATATAACGCTTGCCCCATGGAAGACGAATCCAAAGGGCGCAAACCAACAAAACGCATCAAATCCAGCCTTAAAATGCGAAGTTTTATAAATTGCTTTATTCATAAAAATGTTCTCATTATGTCATAATAAATTAAGGGGGTGGCGGGGCATGGGAAAAATTATCGTTGATCCAAAAGGTTTACTTGTGCAACCTTCGCAAACCGAGAAAATAGATGTTCTCACTCCGGACTCAATATGTTATATCGTGACTGGTTCGTGTACGCAGAGCTGCAAATTTTGTTTCGGACCACCGAAAACCCTGTCGGTTTCAGATGACAAAAACGGAGTAAAACAGCATATCTACAACATAAAGAGACTCGCTGAACTCGGGGTCCAGCGGCTCCTTTTCAGCGGCGGGGAGGCGATGCTTTACAAGCATCTCGGGGAATTAGTCAAAGTCGCTAAAGATTACGGTTTTGTTGTTTCTCTTGCAACTACGGGGGATTTTGTCGCGAGACCAAAAGGTCAAGCTTATTCCACACATCCGACTCTTGACGAATTCTTAAAGCAAAACGCACAATACCTTGACTCAGTCAGCTTGCCCCTTGATGGATCCGAGGAGAAAGTCAACAGAAAGATGAGGACAAAAGGCCATTTCGAGAGAGTCGTCAGGGCCGTAGATGCGGTTAGGCAGTACCCCCACATACACCTAAAGTTTACCACGGTAGTCTCGGCCAAGAACATAAACGACATACCCGACCTCATCGGGATAATGTGCGTGATGAGCAATGGAATACCAAAAGCAAGGGAGCCGAGAGTAAAGCTGTTTCAGTTCCTCGCGCAAGGAGAAGCGACTAGGTATAAAACCGAATTCGATGTTGCGAGCGGGGATTTCCAGCGCTTGAAAAACAAGGTTGGCTCAATGAGAGTGGACGCAAACGAACTTCCGTTGCACGTAACGTGCTATTTCAACCATCAGATTGACGAGGTTTACACGATGGTTTATCCGAGAGGGGAGGTAATAGTGCCTAGCGGCCAGCCACTCGTCTACATCGGAAACTTAAACGACAAGGGATTCAGGTTTTCAACATCAAAATTATACGAGCAGACAATAAATCTCGAAAAAAGATTAGAAAAACAGAGATACCTCCAGACGGACCCGAAATACCAGGAAAAAGTCAGGAAACTCCTGCAGATACGGGCCATGGCCTTGCCAAACGCACGGCCTTCTTGCGTGAATGGTTGCAACATGGCCAATCATGGCTGTAAAGCGAGGGCGGTTAAATGATTGTTCCCGTTCCCCAAAAGAAGTTGCTCCTTATCGAGGGGGTTGATGGAACTGGAAAATCAACTGTCGTAATGGAGCTCGAAAAGAGATATTCTCTAAAGAGGATATCCACTCCGGTCGAGCCTTTAAGGAGCATTCGAGGCAACTACGACCAGGGGGGCGTTCCACCACAAGCTAGGCTGCTGTTCTATCTCTCCGCGAATGCATATTCTGCAAAAGTAATACAAGATGAACTAAAGAAAACAGACGTTGCTCTAGACCGTTACCTTTTGGGAACAATAGCCAACCACAACATTCTTGCTGCAAGTGATTTTTCGTTTTTCTTCACGGAATCAGAAAAGCTTCGCATGCTCGCCCCAGACGTTACAATTGTTCTTACTGCAACCCAAAAAGTCAGGGAAGACAGGATTAAGCAGAGAGTTGAAAACGGAGATGGGGATTTTGAATTTTCAATAAGGAGTAAAATCCAGGAAGAGCTTGTCAGGTGCCTGAACCTGCCCATCTACAAAACCGGGTTGAGGGAAATAATCGACACTTCGAACATACCGATTGAAGTTGTCGTGAATAAAGTGGTCGAGGTTGCAAAAATAAGCAGAAGTGGTTAGCATGACCAGAAATGTTCAAACGTCAAATGGTGGCACACAAAGAAGTCCATCAGAAGTTTTTGCTTCCCTTGACAAAAAGGATGTGTTCAAGAGCTTCATGGATTTGAAATTTAAAACCTTAAAGACATTAACCGACAGCATCGAGGATACGAGCCAACGCGCAAGAGATGCGCCTGGTTCGATGCAGTCCCACCATGACGTTTCCAAAAAGGAGCTTGGCTGGCTCGTAGATGGCTTAAAGGGTAGGCAGCTGGAGCTTGCTACCAGTGTATCCGTTGCTGCACGATTTGCCGAAACCTCCAATAGCAATGTAAGTGCAGGTGCGCTCGTGCTCATAAAAGCGAACAAATCGGAAGAAGCATATTTCGTTATACCTGGCGGTGAAGGAGTTACTTTTGAGATACAGGGCTTGGAGATTACTGCCGTGTCCCCGGCAACCCCTCTCGCCAAAGCAATGTGGGAAAAAGAGAAAGGCTACACCTTTAAGTTCGGACCTAGGGACTGCGAAATCATGGATGTTAAGTAAGGATTTAGCGTCTAGCCCAAGAAACCCGCCGGGTTCAGCCAGCGGATGAATTGGCATCATTTTTTGTAAGCCGAGAATAAGTATTCAGCGGCCGTGCGGCCCGCTTCAGCTTCGGGCTCGAGCCAGAAGTCTGATGCATTTTGCACGGCAAAATGCACATCGCGGGCCCAGCAGAGTCTCCACCGCCGCCGGAGTTGTGAATTATGAGCAGCGCAAGCCATGTGGCAGGGCAGAACGTTTTCCACCTTGAATGGTGCCTAAAGTATCGTTACAACTGTTTCAGGAAGGAGGGGACACTTAAAGATTGCGTTGAGGCGATTGAGGCTGCGGCGCATAGAAACGGCATTAAGTTGTTGCATCTGGGCGCCATGCAACCCGATGACGTGCCGGATTAGCGACGAACCCCAAGCCTTAAATAGGTTGTCCGCCATAATTTATTGCTAATTCTAAAGGGTGTTTTCGTGCAAGCGCAGGAAAAATCGGAAAAAGACAAACAGAAGAAACCAGAACAAGGCATTCGTTTGCCACCGGCGTTGCGGCTAGTTCCCTTCAGAGGAAAGATTCTTGATGCCATGGCCGAAAAGGCGATGAACGATGGCATGAACTCCGGGGGCGCCGTGCTGATTGCCTGTTCGGGGGCGGCATATTTGAAGAAGGCAGGAGGCTATTTCATCTCCGATTCAAAAAAATCCGAACATTACGCCACTGCAGCTGAAAGATTTGGAGAGGCTGCAAAAAGGTTCGAGCAGATGGGGCTTAACGAGATGGCCAGGCTTATTCGGGCACAGGCGCTAGAAGCGGAAAAAATGAGCGAAAAGTCCAGGAGATTCCACGAAGTGGCTGAAAAAGTGAACCGCGAGTGGAGAGAACAAAACGGCCTTAAGTAGTTACCTGTACCCGAACTTCCATCCCGAAGCGCCGGCGGTGTTCGCAAGGGCCTTCCCGATTCCCTGGCCCATTGCCCCGAACATCTCTTCCATGAAGCTCTTTGGCTTCTCTATCTCGCAAACACTCGGGTTATCCCCCAAGCCCGCCAAGGCCCCTGCCTTGTTGAGCGCATCCTGCTTGTTCCCGAGCTGGTCAACCAGCCCTGCCCTGTAAGCCTGCCTGCCCGTGACAATCCTTCCGTCAGTCATCTTGTCGAACTGCCCCATGTCGAGCCTGTCCCCCCTGCTCTCAACAACGACGCCCTTGAACTCCCCGTACATCTCGCTGATGATGTCCCTGATGATTTGCCTCTCCTCCTCTGTCATCTCCCTGGCCGGGCTGCCCATGTCCTTGTGCGGGCCGGTCGTGATTGCGGTCTCGTTTATCCCGAGCTTCTCGAAAAGCCCGACGAGTTCCTGGTGCGTCGAGATCACCCCGATGCTTCCGGTTATGGTATCGGGGTTCGCGACTATGTAATCGGTTCCCATGGAAACATAATACCCGCCCGAGGCCGCGACTTCCCTGAAATAGGCGACCTTGGGCTTCGTGACCCCCTTTATGGATTCGTAAATCTCCCTGCTCGCGACAACCGAGCCGCCCGGGGAGTTTACCTCGAAAACAACTGCCTTGACTTCGGACCTGTCGTTCGCTTCCTTTGCAAGCTCCGCTATTTCATCCGAGCCAGTGGTGCCTCCCCCGAAGAGCCCCCCGCTCGAGCCGCTGGTCGCAATCTCGCCTTCGACTTTAACCACGGCGACGCACGGGGTGAAGCTGGGAACGCTCGAAAACACAAAGAGCGCGAGGATAATCCCCGCGATAACGAAAACGACGAGGGCGGCAGCCCCGATGATAAGCCATTTGTTTTCCATGGCTCCCTTTCAAATTCGAAAAATTATAAAGATTGTGGTAGGATAAGATAGTCCGACGGTGTGCGCATGTTCGAGAATATCCTGGAACTGATAATACTGATACTCCCGGCTTATCTGGCAAACGCCTCGCCGGTCGTTCTCGGGGGCGGGACGCCCGTCGACTTCGGCAGGAATTTCACTGATGGAAAGAGGATTCTCGGGGACGGGAAGACCTGGAGGGGCTTCTTCCTCGGGGTGCTCGCAGGAACCCTGGCCGGAGTGCTGCTGTCATTCCAATTCCCCTGGCTCACGTTCGAGGCCGTCTTCCTCCTCTCAGTCGGGACACTCACCGGCGATGCCGTGGGCAGTTTCATAAAAAGGAGGATGGGGACCGCGAGAGGCAAGCCCTCGTTCGCGCTCGACCAGCTGACATTCCTTTTCTTCGCGCTCGCCTTCGCCTATCCTTTCCTGCCCAAATTCGTCGACATCTACGGTTTCGTCTTCCTGGCAATCCTGACCTACAGCATGCACGTCCTCTCGAACATGTTCGCCCACAGGATGGGCTGGAAGAAGGTGCCCTGGTAGCCCGGGATAATGCTGACTAAACTCATGCGACCCCCGGACTCGGCAAACGCTCGCTCTGGCTCCTCGGGCGGCTCCAATTTTTGCCCGGGGCAAAAATGGACCATTTGTGGCTCGAAGCCACAAATTGGTCGGGTCGAATCCGGAGAAACCGCAACTCAGCGGACTCGGCCAGCATTAAGCCGACATTTCCGTAGCCCGGTAACAAATATAAACTGTTGGAGCAGTAAACTAAGCAATCGCAGCCCCGTCATCTAGTGGTCAAGGATGCAGGGCTCTGGACCCTGCTGCGTCGGTTCGAATCCGACCGGGGCTATTCAGGTTTCAGTTTCCAAAACGGTGTGCTTGTCTCAAGGTGAACTGGTGAGAAAACTTGCGTTGCTGGTCGTGCTGCTGCTCTTCTGCTCTCTCGACTTCGCCATCTGGCAGAAGTCCGTGAACGTGCTTGTTTTGGACGACAAGGGAAGGCCTGTTCCGCGCGCAAAGGTGACGATGACATGGCAGTTCTCCGAGCGCGACCAGGTCCACGAGCAGGTGGGCTACACGGGCTTCATGGGCATAGCCAGCTTCAACATGAGCAACCACGTGATGCTTGAGCAGCAGGTGAAATACCTGGCCAACGCAGAGGCCGAATACGGCGCAGCTTCCCTGCTCATAAAGGCGGACGAGGATTTCGATGTGCGCGGCTACCCCGACCCGCTTCCGCTTACGCTCAAGCTGAACAAGTTCAGGGTGCACGTTTTTACCAATTACGGAAAGCCCGTTGAGGGCGCTTCGGTCTACATCGCCCCATGGACAAAAGAGACGGGCCCCTCGGGAAGCGCAGAGTTCCTGGTGCCCTCGAACAAGATACCCATAGAGGTGGAATTCTGGGGCACCCGCGCATCAAAGACCCAATCGGTTTCCAACGACGCGGAAATTAACATCACTCTGGAACTCTACCGGCTTTCCATATCGGTCCTGGATTCCTACGGGGCCCAGCGCCCAGCGACCACCAAGATAGGCAATAAGACCTATTCCACTGACTCGAACGGGTTCATCAGGTTCGATCCTTTCCCGGGCAAAAGCACCGAAATCACAATCGAGTCCGGGGGCCTGAAAAGAACCGTCCCGGTCGTGCTTACCAGCGACAAGGAGATTATCGTCTCGTTTGATTCTGTCCCGCCAAAAATAGGCGATGTTGCAAGAACCGCCCTCGATGACGGGAAGAAGACGGTGACTGCCAGGATAGAAGACGAAGGTGCATACGCCAGCGGGCTCAAGTCCGTCACCCTCTACTGGAGAATTGAGGGGGATGAG
>JBFYLO010000007.1:0-14705 GCA_041305385.1 Microcaldota archaeon
CTAGAGGATGTACGGGTTCGATGTTTATTACCCCCAGGGGTGGGACTGCCAGGGCTTCCCGACCGAGGTGAAAGTCGAGAAGAAGTATGGAAGGCTCCCGCGGGAAGAATTCAGGAAGAAATGTGTTGAGTGGACCGGGGAATTCATCCAGAAGATGAAGGACCAGATGAAATCGCTCGGGCTTTCCCCGGACTGGAGACATGAGTACAGGACGATGGACCCGAAATATCACGGGAAAGTGCAGCATTCGCTTCTTCAAATGCATGAGAAGGGGCTTGTTTATCGGAGCGAGCACCCCGTTTATTGGTGCACGAGCTGCGGCTCGGCAATAGCGAAGGCGGAATTGGACGACCTTGAGCGGGACACGAAGCTGAGCTATCTCGCGTTCGAGTGCGAGGGAAAGCCGTTGCCGATTGCCACAACCCGGCCCGAGTATCTGCATGCGTGCGTGGCGGTCTTCGCCCATCCGGATGACGAAAGGTACAAAGGGCTCCATGGGAAGGATGTGAAGACCCCGCTCGGGAAAACGGTGAAACTTCTCCCTGACCCGGATGCCGACCCGGCATTTGGAACAGGAGTGGTCATGCTGTGCACTTTCGGGGACAAACAGGATGTGGTTTGGGCTTACAGGCACAAGCTCCCGGTGGTCAAGGCGATGGATGAGCACGGGAGACTGACCAATGCGGGCGAGTATGACGGGCTGAAAAGCGGGCCTGCGCGGGAAAAGATTCTTGAAAGGCTTGAGAAGGAGGGGAAAGTTCTCAAGAAAGAGCCTCTCCACCAGGTGGTTAAAGTCCACGACAGATGCAATACTCCGGTCGAGCTCCTGCTTTCCTACCAGTGGTTCGCCAACATAAAGGACCACAAGGAGGGGATTCTCGAGGCTGGGAGGAGGATGAAGTGGAAGCCAGAGTTCACGATTCAGCATTTCATAGACTGGACGAACGGGGTGGAGTGGGACTGGGTGATTTCAAGGCAACGGGTGTTCGGGACCCCGCTTCCGTTCTGGCACTGCCCGAAATGCGGGAAAGAGATTCCCGCCAGGTATGACGAGCTGCCGGTGAACCCGCCCGAGATGCCCGAGAGGAAATGCCCTTGCGGGGAGGTCATGAAACCCGAAACAAGCACCTGCGACTGCTGGGTGGACAGCTCGATTACCCCGCTCATAATCTCAAAGTGGCTCGAGGATGAGGAATTCCATAGGAAGACCTATCCTTCATCGCTTAGGCCCCAGGGGACCGAGATTATCCGGACCTGGGCATTTTATACCACGTATAGGTGCCTGATGCTCACCGGGAAGCCCCCGTTTGTCGAGCTCCTGCTGAACGGGAACGTGCTCGCGCCCGATGGCAAGAAGATGAGCAAATCCCTGGGGAACGTGATTGTCCCTGACCAGCTGATTCGGGACTATTCTGCTGATGCTGTGAGGCAGTGGGTGGCGCTCTCGGGGGCTCTTGCCAAGGACAGGCCATTCAGCTATAAGGACATCCAGTTCGGCCAGAACTTCATAAACAAGCTGTGGAATGCAGCGAGATTCGTCGAGACTGGAACTGAAGGGTACGTAGGGCCTAAGAGCCCGAAACTGCGGGCTTATGATAAATGGATTCTAAGCAGGCTTCATCGGACTGTGAAAACATGCACCGAGAATTTTGAGGAGTTCGATTTCCACGCAGTTATAACTGCGATTCATGAGTTCTTCTGGCACGAGTTCTGCGATTTCTACCTGGAGGGGGTGAAGCACCGGCTTTACCAGCCTGAGAAGCATGGGGGGGAGAGCAAGCTCGCGGCGCAATATGCGCTGAACGAGGTGCTTGAGACAACGCTTAAATTGCTCGCGCCGCTCACCCCGTTCGTTACTGAAGAGCTGTATATGTCGCTCGTTGCGCCCAGGACGAATGAAAAGAGCATCCATTCATCCAAGTGGCCCAAATCCAATGAGAAATTGTTTGATGAGCATAGCGAGAAGGCCGGGGAGCTGGCGAACAGGGTGCTCTCGGCAATCAGGCAATATAAGGCGGAGAACAAGATGGCGCTGAATACGGAGCTGAAGGGAATCGAGCTGACGGTTTCAAAAGAGGAGCGAGAATTCGTGCCCCTGATTGAGGAAGAACTAATTGCAACCGGGAGATTGGGAAAAATAGAGCTGAAAGAAGGGGAATTCGGGGTTAAGGTGCTGACTTAAGGCGAATTGCTTCTGGGTCCTGAAGCGCGTTTCCAAAGATTTTCGCCGCCACGGGAATTTCTTCAGACTCTGGGACCAGGGCAAACCGGAAAGTGGACTCTTGCTTTTTTTCTTCTGTTTTAGGGTTTTCATTTGACTTGGGCTTTTCTCCCACGAACTCAAAGGATTTCCCAGGAGTTACGGCCAGATTGTATTTATCGGCAAGCAGTATTGCCAGGGCTTCGGTGTCCCATTTCCCGCTTAGGGAACCGAAACCGTAGAAAGTTGCGTCGTGGGGTACTTTTATTGTCAGTCCATTTTCGCTAAACTTTTGAACAAAAACGTCTTGGCGAATTCTCAGCAATTTGAGATCCACGAGGTATTTGGCAGGGTTAGTGAGAAGCTCGACTCCTGCCAGTTGGCAGTTGGAATTGGCACATAGATAGTCCGAGAGTATCGCGGAGATTCCGCTTTTTATCTCGTTCTGCTCAGGCGTTCCCCTGAAATTGACAAACTGAATGGCACCAACTCTTTCGCCGCAAAGACCGTACTTCTTTGAGAAGCTGTCAAGCTGCATGATAAGGACTCTTCCTTCATCAATTTCCGGTGAGGTGAGGTGGACTGCTTTTCGATTTGACACTAGGCGGTAGTAAACTGCGTCATAAATCACCGGGATGTTTTCATTCTGCGCGATGTTGAGTAGCTCTTTCATAATCTCCGGCTTATAAACGGCAGTTGTCGGGTTGTGAGGATGGTTTATGTAGATGAACCTTGGGCAGTGCCCATTTTCTTTCGCCTGCCTGATTGCATATTTTAAGCTGCCAGGGTCGGGTTGGCCGTCCTCAGAAAGCCTGTAAGCGTATATCCTTCCGCGACGGCGCACCATCTCATTCCTGAAAGGAAAATAGCCTAGCTCCGGGAATACCCCGGCGTCGCTTCTTTTTCGTATCATTATGTTTATGATTACATTCATCCCGTGGGTCGCGCCTTCAGTTACGAATATGTCTTCAGGCTTAAGCTCTCTTCCAGTTTCTTGGGAAAAGTTATAGGCAAAGGCCTCGCGGGTTTTTTGGAACCCGAAGGAAGGCACGTAGGAGTGTGAATGCTCGAGCGCAGTCTTGCTGAGGAGTAGGCGAGTAGCTTCGTTTGCCCCGAGTTTGCTCGTCATGTTTCCCCAGCCCATCCGAAAGACTTTTTCCCCTCGGAGCTCCTTTTCATTAATAATGTCCCCTATAATCGAGAAAATGTTTCCGCCAGCTGGGGTTTTCTTGGCTTTAGTACTAAAAACAGCTCGTGATTGGACCATGTATACCGAATTAACTATATACGGCACTTAACAAATATAAACCTTCCAGACATTCGTCATTTGTCGAAAAAATGAAAATTAGAAACGAATAATAGGCTCGGAAGGCATAATGTTCTGCGTGGCGATGTCTATTAGGGGAAGAATCGAGGCGTTCAAAGCAGCGAGGCAGCAAAGGAACGCATTTTTTAACCAAAGGCTTATTGAAGGGATTAAGACCAACAGGGCGATTAGCCTTGAGACTATTTTCAAAATCCTGCCCAAGCTTGACCTAAACGAATTCCTTGAAAAATGCATTAGAGGGGATTCCAGCGGGTGGGGCGATGGCGAACTGATGCTTGCCGCAGTGGCGGAAAAAAAGGGCCTGAAGCCAGTAAAACCTAACCCGAAAAGCAGGAGATATCAAAACGCCCTTTTGGCTAAAGACAGGCTGTCCAGTACCCTTGCCATGATGCGTGACGGGTATTCGGAAGACCCGAACCTTTGGAAGGATTACGTGATTAAGGGGGATTTTCTTGACATTTATAACGAGGTATACGTAACTCATCGGTTCTTTGTTGGGCTCATGAACGAGCTAAGGGTGCCGGAGGCCGAAAAATGGATTGTTGAACTCAGAAAACAAGAACCCGCAATCTGGCGCTGTGTTCACAAGCGCCTGGAAGAGGAGAGGGGGCTGAGGCCGGATTATTCGAAAGCAGGCTTCACGCCTTCAGAATGAGCTTCCATTCGCCTTTCTTGAAATAGATTGTTCTGCTCCCCTCATCGAATTTCTCGAACTCCCAGCCCAGGGACTTGAGGGAATCAGATGTTTTCTTGAACTCCCTCTTCCCGTCGCTCTCCTTTTTCCCGAAGAGGAAATCAAGCGCATCACCTAGGTAAAGGGGCATGAACTCAAATCCCAAGCTTGTCCTTCTCGAGCCTTTCCAGCGCCAGTTTCCGTATCAGTTCTTCCTCCGCCTCGACTTGCTTTATGCGCTTCGATTCCCTGTAAAAAGTGACGAACAGTATGAGGCCGAGAAGAAATGCCGGGATTGCGCCAAAAAATGTGAACATTGGGCCGTAGAACTTGGTCCAAGGGTTTTGCACAACCATGAGCAAAAAGCCAAGTATCGCCGAGGGGAAAGCTAACAAAATACCGATAAGCGAAATACCTGCACAAAGGTCACTGCTAAGCTTCATCGAATCTCCGATTTGGTCGCCTTTATTAATAATGCGGGGCAAAAGCCCCGCCTGGATAAACCTATTTCTTCTTCCTGATTATTGGTGGGGGCGATTGGACGTATGCCTCTTTCTTGAACACCAAGCTCGCTGCCAGCGGGAACAGCAAGAACGCCGTCGCAAGCATCGAATACATCATGGACTTGTATGTGTAGTCCATGAGCGAGACCAATGCAAACAGCATCAATACCCCTCCGATAACCACACACAATAAATTGGTCATTTCTGCAAATCTCTCCTCAAATCCCTCTATAGTCTCCTCGAATCCCATGGGATCACCGAGATAAATTCGGAGAAGGGGTATTAAAACCTTTTCATTCCGAACCGCGGAGGGGGGCTCAATCGGCTTGGTAAGGGATTTAAACCTTATTTTCGTAACCTCTCTCTACGGGGTGTAGTTATGGAGCAAAGAGTTTACGAATGCGAATCCAAGGACAAAGGTGCAGTCCAGAAGGTCCTGGAGCACGAGCCTTACGCCGACGTGAGCTTCGCAAGGCAGGGTTACAAGATGAAGGAGGGGAAGCTCGCCGGGGGCGAGGAGGGCAGGTATTACCTTTACATTAAATCTGAACCGGATTTCTTCAAGTGGGCTGAGGAGAAGTTCAAGGTTGCCAATGTCGCCTCATTCAAGAGAGCTGCGAAGGAGATAGAGGCGAAGGTAATCGGGACCATCGAGAGCGAGGACAACGCAGCCGAGGCCGGATTCGGGGCCATATTCGGCTAGTTTTTATTTCTTTTTTACTAAATTTACTTGTTCGATGATGACAACGAGGTATTTCTGAGTTCTCCCGAAGAGAACTGTGACGACGATCTTGAGTGCTGACGGACATCTGTCAACCCTTTGGTTATAGTTATGGCTGGCTAAAAAGATGGTCGCACTGGTCCCTGACAAGGTCGTCGCTTATTTTTCCACAGGCGCTTTCATCCTTCGTCTGAACGACAACCATGTAATAACAGGCATCCCTTTTATTGAGCGCAGTAATCTTACTGCAAATCGAAACGTCTTTTCTTGCAGTTGCAACCCGGTAGTAGCAATCATCCGGAAGTTTTTCAGTACTGCAATCGGTTAAGTTATTTTTAATCGAGTTGTTTTCCGGAAGTGGGAAAGGCGCCGATTCTGGAACCTCCGTGGCTGGGGGAGAAGGCGCAACCGGGGGAATCTTCCCCGGCAAAGCAGTCTCGCATACTATTTGAGGAGGATAGGACTCCAGTATGGAGCATTTGCCGGAAGCGCACCGGTCACAGGGATTTCCCTGCCAGCAAATCGGCTTCTCCAAATCCTGAAACTTGTAACATTCCCCATTCGCGCACCGGGTCGTTGCATCGCACAATACAGAAGCCGGGCATGGGTCGAACGCGCAGTTATTCGAGGAGTTCCTGCCGATTGCTGAGCCGTCGGGACAGAGCTTGGCTTCCATGGTGCATGCCTTCGGCCCGCTTCCTGCGCAGCCGAAAATCCCGAAAGCCAGGACCAGAACTATAAACAAGTGGGAGAGTTTCATGCTTTAACTGCTTCAAAGAAGAATTTAAGGCTTGCTGTGTTTCATGGGTTCAGCATCCAGACGAAAACGTTCAAAACTGCTGCAAAGCTAACCCAGCAGATGTAAGGGACCAAGAGGAGGGCTGCGGGTTTTGAAAGGCGATAAAAGCTCGCTATCGAGAGAGCTATGAAAACCCATAACAAAACTATCACTGGAATCGCATAAAGCGGGGATTTCAATCCAAAGAAAACGATGGACCAGAGGGTATTCAGGAAGAGCTGGGCTGCGAAAATCACGAGAGCCTGCTTCACCTCTTTTTTCGAAACTCCCCTGTTCCAGATTAGGTAAGCGGAAATCCCCATCATCGCGTAAAGTGTAATCCAGACCGGCCCGAAAATCCAGTTTGGCGGGTTGAACCAGGGCTTGTTAAGGGAAGCGTACCAAGTGGGGATGTTCTGAACAGTGAAAACTGAGCCTATTGCCCCTGCAAGCTGGCAGATGATGATTGCAAGCAAGAGTTTCCCGATTTCTTTTAGATTCGTTTCCTCACCAGATAATGGTGGAACATTAGGGGTTTTAACCCTTTGGCTCAAGCTGCCAGGGAGACCTGCCAATGTTCCGAATGCCCGGCGATTACTTCCTCTTGGATTTGTCATCAGGCGCTGGGCTAGGCAGGTACCTCTTCAGTAGCTCGTTCACAAAGTCAGGGTTTGCGTCCAGGAACTGCCCGAGCGCCACTCCCTCTTTCGGACCGAGCCTCACGTTCCCCAACAATCCTCCGCTCATCACTTCCTGAGTGCTTCCTGCGACTATGTTTATCGTTGATGAGTTGATGAGCTGCTGGTACGCCTTTGCATACTCCATCCCGACCTCTTTGTTTGCGTTAATGAACTGGATTCTTGTTGCAGCCTCATCGAATTGCTTCTGAGCTTCTGCAAGCCTCTCGATGCCTTCAGCTTCTGCCACCTTCTTCAGTTTGACGATTTTGGCTTCTGCTTCTCCTTCAGTGAAAGTCTTAGCGGCAATGCCTTTTGCCTCGATTTCAAGCTTGCTCTTCGTTCCTTCTGCCCGTTTCACAGTAGATTCCCTGTCGACATCGGCAAAACCGACCTCGATTTTCCTTTTTGCCTCGACTTTCTCAGCATTGGCTTCAGTTGTCTTCTTTGCCTCCATTTTCTCCCTTTCCTGTTCTGCGATTGCGACTTCCCGATCCTTTGCTATCTCTCTCTTGCGGGCCTCTTCTTCCATCTCAGCTTGCCTGAACCGAGAAGCCCTTTTCTGCTCTGCCTCAACTACCTCGGCGCGCCGAGTCTCTTCTGCAACCTTAACTCTCGCGTCGGCGTTGATTTGAGCAGCAATCTTACGTTCTATGTCTGCGATGATTGTTGACTCCGAAACATCCTTTAGGTCTTTAATTTCCAAATCAACAAGCTGAAGCCCCCATTGCGGGAATACCTTCTCTACTTCGGCAGTGACTGCGTTGTCCAAATTCGTCCTGTCCATATAAATGTCGAGTATCGACTGCTTTGTCGCAGTCGTCCGTCCGATGGATTCCATAATTGCCTGGAAGTCAGCGGAGAGCATCTTGATTGCCGGATCTTCATAGCGCTTTTCGGTTATCGTTATGTCGGTTCTCTCTGCAGCGAGCAGGGGGTCCTTGATGTTCACGAAACAGACGATGTCGCACAGGAATTTTGCCATGTTCTTGTCGTTCAGCTTCACGTCTGGAACATCGATTCTGATGTTTGTAAGCGGCAGTTTATGCACCCGCGTAACAAATGGAACCACCCAGTAGCTTGGCCTGTTTGGCTTTCCGCCTGCTTCCGCCCCTGGCTTAACGCCCGCGTCCCTCGACATAACAAGCTCTTTTTTGTCAAACATTATCCGGACGTGCGCTTCATTGGCTGGCACGATGCGGTAAAGCCCAACCATGCCCCCTACTAGATTAAACAATCTCATGGCAACGCCCCCGTTTTTTGAATATTTTCGCTCAATTAAGTTGCAGGGCATTTAAATGAGTGCCCCGTCGTTAAATTAACGCAGATAAGTGATTTAAGGCTTTGTCTTGATAGTCAGCTGCCCGAAACTATCCTTCCAATCTCCAAACATCCTGTTCCTTGACCCCGATCTTATGCGCAAATTCCTTGCTTCCGCATATTACTTGTTTGGTTAAACGACGTTCATTGCACAAATCTTCCTTGTAGGAGTATTTTCCATAGCCAAGATTATACTTTTCCCCGTTGGCTATCGTATCCTTGATTGCAACAAGATTCAGGTAGATTCCAATCCCCGAAAGGTAATCCTTTGGGATTACCACCGCAAGGGTATGCATCTCATTTTCTTCTTTCACTACGATGTTAAGCCCAACAATCTTTTCTTTTTGTCTCCCAACATAGGCGTATGTGTTCTTTGAACAAAACGCATCCATGCATTGTTCAAAGTATCCGTCAGTTTGATTATCGTCGTTTAGTCTGTTGAACTGATGCCCGTACATCTCTTCAAAGTCGGCCCTCTTTGGTTTTTCAACTGCGACATCAATTAACTTATCAAACTTTTTCATGGTCCATTGCTTGCCGTGATTAAGCCGCTTGAAATAGTCCTCGAACCTGTCAAAGCCTGAGACCAAGTATTCGCATTCATCAGTTTCATCAAATGTCCCAACTTCGGAGTTGGCACTCAACTCCCACAACCACAGCGGCTCGGGTAGGTTCTCAAGATCGCTTTCCTTTAATGCCATCAACGGATATGCATTCTGCGACAGAGACCAGAAACTGACATCTGCCTTCAGCCAACTAAAATTGCCTCCGTAAATCAAAGGCACGTCGGCATCAAACAACCGGTTGCGTATCTTCATTCAAGCGCCTAGTCATGCGACCCAATCATTTGTCCGTAATGAAGAAGAGAACGCCCCTCGTGGGCGTCAATCAGTCATTTCTTTTCTTCTTGTTCTTCCTCTGCCGCTTTATCATTCTGCTAATCTTCCTTTCCATAGTCCTGTTTTTCTTCATCATCACACCTCCTTTTTTGGCTTCCCTTAAGGGAAAGGGGAGACTGGACAGTCCCCGGCTAAAAATCAAAACAACGCGTCTTTCTGAGCATATATCCCACTAATTCTATTTAACCCTTCGGTTTCAGTATCAGCTGCCCGA
The DNA here is from genome assembly GCA_041305385.1 of Microcaldota archaeon. Classification (GTDB taxonomy): domain Archaea; phylum Micrarchaeota; class Micrarchaeia; order Burarchaeales; family JAKAKT01; genus JAKAKT01. The sequence goes on from JBFYLO010000007.1 coordinate 9,313, forward strand.
GGTTCAGGGAAGCCTTATATTGCTTATTTTGCCCTAACAACCCTTCATGGTCATCCACCATGCTAAAAAAATGCTCCCGGGCGGAGTGAAAAAAACTTTCCGGGCCCTCAAGCACAGGAATTACCGCCTGTGGTTCCTGGGCCAGACGTTCTCCCTGTTCGGGACATGGATGCAGATAACCGCCCAGGGGTTCCTGGTTTTCGAACTGACCCATTCGCCGGCATACCTGGGGCTCGTGGGCTTTGCCGCGGGCATACCCGTATTGCTGCTCACCCCTTTCGGGGGCGTTGTTGCAGACAGGGTGCCAAGAAGGAGCATCCTGCTCGCAACGCAAATCTCGATGATGCTGCTCGCCTTCATTCTCGCCGGACTCGCGTTTTCCGGGGTTGTCGAACCCTGGCACATAGCCCTGCTCGCCTTCTTCCTGGGAATCGCAAACGCCTTCGATGCCCCGGCAAGGCAGGCGCTCGTGGTGGACATGGTTAACCGCGAGGACCTCACGAACGCCATCTCGCTCAATGGAACAATGATAAACATGGCACTTGTTGCCGGTCCTGCGCTTGCGGGAATAGCCTATGCGGCTGTCGGCCCTGGCTGGTGCTTCATGCTCAATGGAATCTCGTTCATTGCCGTGATAATCGCACTGCTGATGATGAGGCTGCCCCTTTCTGCAATGCCCGCGCATAGGACATCGGCCTTTGCGGACCTTAGGGAAGGCTTCCAGTATACGCGCTCCAATGCGGCAGCGGTCTCGATTCTTTGCATAATCGGGATAACTGGCCTGTTCGGGATGGCGTTCATGACCCTCATCCCCGCATGGGCAGTCACGATTCTCGGGGGCGACGCCCAGACGAACGGGCTCCTCCAATCGGCAAGGGGCCTCGGCGCCCTGGCAGTTGCCCTCTGGATTGCATCCATGGGGCGGGTAAGCTCGAAAAGCAGGCTGGTCGCGCTGGGCGCATTCCTGACGCCAGTCTCGCTGATAGCGTTCTCGTACGCACGCTCCCTCGACCTGGCGCTCCTGTTCATCCTGCTCTCAGGTGGGGCGAGCATATTGCTGATGAACATGGCATACAATCTTCTCCAGACTGTCACTTCCGACAGGTTCAGGGGGAGGGTGATGGGCATCAACAGCCTCGTGTTCTTCGGGTTGCAGCCCATCGGCGCGCTGTGGATTGGCGCCTTTGCCGAGTATTTCGGGGAGCCGAATGCTGTTCTGGCTTCCGCCCTTGCGTTCACGCTTGGCGGGATTCTGCTCTGGAGATTCGCGCCTGCCCTGAGAAGGCTTGGGTAGGCGACATTATGCCTTGCTTTTTTCGCCGTTGGTCCCTTTCACGAGGTCTGCGGCAAGCTCGAGAAGCTTGATTGCAAGATCCCCGTCTGCTGCGAAGAAGAACGAGAGTTTTCCGTTCTTTATCCTGAGTGTGAATATGGAGCTCAGCAAGTATGAATGGAGGTCCCCTGCCACTGAAAGCTTCTTCAGCTTCTCTTTGTTCTTGTCGCAAAACTCCCTTGCCTTGTCCGGCTCGCTGCTCCGTATGAAGAACCAGCCATACCTAGCGCCGGAAATAGACGAGAGCTTGTACTCGAGAAGCTGGAGCAGGTAGCCGTGGCCCGGGTATTCGAAAACCGGCTCGTATGATATGTCCAGCTTGAAATCAAGGGGGAACTCGAGCGAGAGCCTCAGCCCCCTTAGGGCCTCGAAGTAGCCCCTGAAGCGCCTTATGTCGGCGTTCTTCAGGCTGAAGCCGATTCCCCGGTATTTCCCAGTAAGGGAGTAGGAAACCTCTGCAAGCGGATCCGGGGACTCCTCCTTCCAGAGCTCCCCGCCGAACTTCTTCTGCATTTTTTCAAATATGGCATCGTAGCCCTTCTCCCGCTCCTCGACCTTGTTCTTCTCCCGCCCTATGGATTTCCTCAGCATGAAAATGTAAAGGAGCACGATAAGGATAAGGAAGAAAAGAAGTATCCAAAGGGAGATTAGTTGTTCGTCCATGGGTGCCCCTTTATTTCTTCTTTGAGACCACTTTGGTCTGGAAGATTACGAGCGCAGCAATAATGAGCGCAAGGGAGTTTATGACTGCTGAAAGGAACTGCCCGCTCGAGAAGCCGTCCACTGCCAGGATTGCAACTCCGATTATATAGCAAACGACGAAAGATGTCTGAAGCTCCTTCTCCCCTTTCATCGCCGCGAAAAGCTGCAGGAGCCAGCCGAGGACTATCGCGCCGAGACCCATAAAGACCAATGATTCCATTTTTCCACCTCGTTAAAGCCATTCCCATTTCCTGAAAAGATAAGCCCCGAACAGAACGAACATGACCATTAAAAGAAGAACCATGGGATACGCCAGGGGCATGTTAAGCTCCGGCATATGCTTGAAGTTCATGCCGTAATAGGAGGCGATTATGTTTGGAATCATGAAAAGGACAGTGAGCGCAGTGAGCTTCTTCATGATGTCAGTCAGCTTCTCGATTCGCCTGTTGAGCTCGGCGGTCTGCCGCATCTCCAACCTTGTCCGCGTTATGTCGACTTCCCTCCTGACGCTCGTGGCCTTGTCGTTAAGGTGCTGAATCTCGGCGCGAAGGATGGCGAATTCGAAAGGAAACGCCTTGACGTTTATGAACGGAACTTCCTTCTCCTCAATCTTTATGAACAAGCCTAGCAGGTCCTCCATGAGCTCCCTAAATCTCCTTGTCTTGCGCTCGATGGCATCAAGCTTGTCGATATCTACGGGGCCGGCCTCGAACTGGTTCATCTCCTTCCGTATATTGTCGAAGTGGGATGTGTAGTTCTCGACCGCCCTCCTGAAGACGGCGTAGGCGCACATTGTGCTCTCCAGATACCTGGAGCGGGTCTTCATCCGCCCTATCTTGACCCTCTTCAGCTCAGCCGCAGCGCTCGGGAACACGAGCGAGTAACCCTTCGAGAGGATGACGACCTTGTTGAGCTTGCTCTCGAAAGCGACAAAGGAGAATATCATGTACTCTTCGTAGACTTCGTAAAAGAGGATGTCGAGCTCCCTGAGCTTCGCGAGGTCGTTGGTTATCCCGAATTCCTTGGCTTTCTCCTGGAGTTTTTCGAAATCGTCGAATATGTAGATCATTGAGTTCACCGTAAGGCGGCATGTCGCAAGAGATATGATTATGCTGTCCATCGCATAAATAAATACTTTCGCATTGACGATGATGCCAAAAACCGGGCCAAAAGACTTTAATATGGGGCATGAGAATTCAAAGTGGTGACTATGAGGTTAAAGACCGCCTTGTTGGCTCTCGAGCTTATCTACACTGTCGGGCTCCTGGCTTTTGTGATGATTGGCTATCTCACGGCATCGCCTCTGGGCAAGGAGCTTTTCCTCACGTTTGTCTTCTACCCCCTCTCCATACTTGCAGCTGTGATAATGTTCTCCTACTACGTTTCTGTCAAATTCGGAAAGAGCATCTTTGCCTATGGGATAGTGCTCGGCCTCGCGATATCGCTCAGCATATTCGCCGTCAGGGCCATGCCGCCAGTGCTGACCCTGGGGGTGGCGCTTTACTTGATTAACCGGCTGACGGTAATCGTGGACGCAAAGGAGATAAAGCAGATAAGCGCAGCTTTTCTTGCCGACCATCTGATATCGTTCCAAATCGGCTCCCTGCTGGTTGTGACAGTCGCGGCAAGGAATGAATACTGGTCAATCCTCGAGAAAGCGACAACGTCCTCGCTTCTGCTGGTCATAATAGTCGTTTGGTACCTTTTCACCATCTTTTATGAGTCCAAGGAGCTCTACCGGGCTTTCAGAAGATGGTCGCGCAGCGAATAGCGGTGAAATGATGTCTTTGAAAAACATTGGCGAACGTTATGCGGCTGAGGCACTTGGCACATTCATAGTGGTTTTTGCGAGCATTGCCGCGCCTGTCGTGAACATTGTATGCGACGGCCAGCTAGGGCTGGTTGGGTCATCGCTTGCAACTGGCCTCGCCGTGCTCGTGGTGTGCTATTCCCTGGGCCACGTTTCAGGGGCACACATAAATCCGGCAGTTACAATCGCCTTCGCAAGCCAGAAGAGGTTCCCTCTTAAGTATGTGGTCCCATATGTCATCTCTCAGTGCGCTGGGGCACTCGTTGCGTGCATGTTCGCGTATATGCTTTTCGGGAACATGACTAACTTCGGGCTTACGACCCCGATATATTCCTGGAGCCTCGTTTTCCTGGTGGAATTCACCATAACGTTCATTCTGATGCTTGTTATCATGGGGGTGGCGACTGACTCGAGGGCAGCTGACCCGTCTGCCGCGGGACTGCCCATAGGGCTTGCGGTGGTCCTCAACTCGCTTTTGGCGCTCGGCATAACCGGGGCCATCATGAACCCCGCAAGGGCGCTTGCCCCCGCCATAGTGCTGTGGGAGTTTACCTGGCAGCCAATTTACTGGGGAGCCACGATTCTCGGCGCGATATTCGGGGCCTGGGTTTATGAGCGCGTCAGGACTGCCGAACCGCCGACTTCTGAGGAATTCGGGGTGCTCGGCCCGATAAGGTGAACTCATGGGAAGGAAAAAGAAAACGAAAAAAGCTGCTGCCAAAAGAGCAGGCAGGGAGAAGCCCCTGAAAGACCTTATGGACTCAGTGCATCCAGAGAACATGGGCACGTTCTCTTCTCTTTACCTGGACCCCATCGAGGGAGGGTTCAAGATAACGATTTGGAGCGGGAAGGAGGGCCTCATCGAGGGCTTTGTCTCGGGGAAGGACATGCCCATTTTCGTCAGGAAGGTTCTTGTAAACCGGACAGAGTCCCTGGCTCCTGGGGAGTCCATAGAGCTCATAGGCAAACGCGAGGAGGACATAGCCCTCATTGCGGAAGAGCCGATTCAGCACCCAGAGGTGAGGGGGGTCCTGACTGCGGACCTCAGCATGAAAGAAACCGGGGAGGTGCATCTGAAGATTACGCTCCAGAGGGAAAGGGCGAAGGCCGGCGAGCCCGAGGCAAACATCGACCACCTGACAGAACTATTCAACCAGGACATAAAGAAGAACATGGGCATACCGGAATATGAGGCAAAGGCAACGGGACTGGTCGGGGAGCTGAGGAAAGCCCAGAAACTCACAAAAAACCACAAGGACAGGAAAACGATGGAGTCGATTTGCAAGGCGTCGAAAGCCCTTGGCTCGCTTTCCAAAAAATACGGATTCGTGAAGATTTCGCAGCTTTCCGACAGCATGGCTGTCCTTTTCGACGCTTATCTTGAGAAGGGGGGCGCAGACCCGGCTTCGCTTCCGATTGTGCTCCAGACCGTCGAAATGCTCGAGAGGATGGTGGCTGAGCTTTCCCATGGGCCGGATGTGGACTACTTGGTTTCGAGGATATCGAGAAAGGACTCGGCAAGCTAAGGGGGAATTAAAGATCGGAAGA
>JBFYLO010000008.1:0-16461 GCA_041305385.1 Microcaldota archaeon
TCTTCCGATCTTAGTGGGTTATCTTGGTGCCGACGCCCCGGCTGATTTTTTCATACTCCCCCTTCAGCCTCTCAAGCTCGCCCAAGGCCTCCTTGAAGTTGCTCGCCTCTGAGAGCTTCTGGAAAGACGACAACTTCAAGGAGGCCTTGGGCGAGCTTGAGAGGCTGAAGGGGGAGTATGAAAAAATCAGCCGGGGCGTCGGCACCAAGATAACCCACTACAACGAACTTCTCGCGAGGAAATTCCCGTGCCTCAAGTGCGGCAAGAACATGAACCTGGCGAACCAGGCGTGCCCCTCATGCGGGGCAAACCCCGCCGAGGTGATACTCGAGCTCATGGGCGATTCCGTGAACAAGCTCGAGGAAGCTGCCAAGGAGATTCAGGATGCGGAGTGGCTCATGAACATGGACTCGGAAAAGGACGGGCTTGAGGAGATTCAGATTGCGCTCAGCAGCATAACAAAGCAGGTGGAGAAGGGCGAGCTCGACAGGGCGACAAGCCTTCTCACCTCGACCAAAAGCTCACAGGATGCGCTGGTATCCGAGATGAAAGAAAAGCTCGAGCTCTACGGGAAGCTTTCTGGCAAGATATCGCAGATGAGGAAGAAAGCAATGGACATGAAGATGATGATGGAAGCAAACAAGCGCAACGGGATGGATGTAAAGGAAGAGGATGGAGCCTACGCGAAGGCAAACGAGAGGGCGTCGCTGGAGATAATAGAGGGGCTGTGCAAGAGCGGTTCTTTCTCGGATGCCAGCTCGAGGCTTGAGAGCACCCTCGCCGAGTACGACAGAATCACCGCTGTGCTCTCGAAAAAGGATGAACATTATAAGGGCATCTCCGCCAAGGTGGTCGGGGTTGATAAAGGATTCAAGGAAACCGCAGCCCTCATAGAGCAGGCAAAAGCGAAGAGGATAGACGTTTCTCTTGAGGAGAGGGACCTTAGGTCGATTAATCCCGGGCAGCTCGAGAAGGTGGCCCAGTCGCTATCTCCGGAGGCAGAAAAAGCAGTAACTGAGTCGTCTCAGGAAGTTGCCAAAATCAAGGATTCAGTCTCTAGGAAATTGGAGATGTTCAGCAGGCTCGAGGGAATGGCTTCTGCCCTGGAGGACAGGGTGAAGGAGCTGAGGGCGCTCGTAAGCAAGGGAGTGACCCTGAAACTCGACATAAAGGAAGAGCACGAGAAATTCTACAGCATAAAAATGGACAGGATAAAGGAGATGCTCAAATCCTGCGAGGACATCGTTACCCTGAAGAAAGAGCTGGACAACAGCCTTGACACAGCCCAGTGGTGCATCGCAAGCCTCAGCGACAAACTCGCGAGCGTGGAGGATGCCCCCAAGTGGGCCGAGACCATAGGTTCAGCGATGAAGGGGGCCGAAATGGCGGACCTCGATTCGCTTAGGGCAATCCCAGGCGAATGGAGGGAGTGGGCGGTCCAGAGGTATATGGAGTCGAATCCTGAAGACGCCTTTGTGATTTACGGGAACAAGCTGATAAAAACGATGTCCGCTGAGAGGAAGGGCCGATACGAGGAGATACTTGGCGAGATGATTTCTTCGGGAAAAGTCAGGGGCGGCGCAATTGTCGACACCAGGGGGGTTGTACTCGCATCCGCGTTCCCGGAAATGAAGGACCCGATGCCGCTTGGGGCGCCGGCAGTCGAGGCTGCAAATGATGGAAAGGCCCTTGCCCGCACTTCGGGGATAACTGCGCCCGGCCAGGCGGTCATAGGGACAGATGATTTCAAGGTAATAATCAACGAACTCGGCAAGGGAGTCTACCTGCTCTGCTCGCTCAAGCCAAAGGAGAACATCGCCTTTGCCTCCATAGTAATATCAAGTGGAATAAAGAAGCTGCAAGAGGTAGCTTGAAGAAAATCGACAAACCAAACACGAACGAGCTCGCGGCGACTCCAATTTTTGCCCGGGGCAAAAATGGACCATTTGTGGCTCGAAGCCACAAATTGGTCGGGCCGCCCCGCCGAGTTGAAAGCGTGTTTGGCCCGGGCGAGCTGGTTCGGTTGCCGGGTTATAATCGCGGTTTGGCACAGTTGCATTCAATTTGGGGTGGTTTTGATGAAAGTAGGGATAAACGGATTTGGAAGAATCGGCAGGCTCGTCCTTCGTGCTGCCATGGAGAAGGGAGTGTTCGGGAACAGGTTTGAAGTCGTGGCAGTGAACGATGTCACTGACGCGAAGACGCTTGCGCACCTGCTCAAGTACGACTCAGTGCATGGGGTGATGGAGGAGGAGATTAAGGCTGACGGCGACTCCATAATTGTCGGGGGGAAGAAAATCAAGGTGCTCGCCCAGAGGGACCCTGCGCTGCTGCCCTGGAAGGACATGGGTGTTGAGGTTGTTGTCGAGTCGACCGGATTGTTCACCGACCGGGCCGGGGCTTCGAAGCATCTCACTGCTGGCGCGAGGAAAGTCCTGATTTCCGCACCTGCGAAGGAGCCGGATGCGACCATTGTTCTCGGGGTGAATGACAAAATTTACGACCCGAACAAGCACCACATTGTCTCGAACGCATCCTGCACTACCAACTGCCTTGCCCCGATGGCAAAGGTGCTCCACGAGAACTTCGGCATTGAGAAGGGATACATGAACACCATTCACGCATACACCAACGACCAGAGGATTCTCGACCTGCCCCACAAGGACCTGAGGAGGGCGAGGAGCGCTGCGCTCTCGATAATCCCGACTACGACCGGGGCTGCGAAGGCAATCGGAGAAGTGATGCCGGAACTGAAGGGGAAGATGGACGGGCTTTCAACACGGGTGCCTGTCCCGGACGGCTCGATGACCGACCTCACTTGCATCCTGAAGAAGGAGGTCACGAAGGATGAGATAAACGAGGCATTCAAGAAAGCGGCTGCAGGCCCGCTCAAGGGAATCCTGCAGTACCAGGAGGACCCGGTTGTGTCGAGCGACATCGTTGGCAATCCTTACTCCTCGATATTCGACCCCGCGCTTACGTATGTGATTGGCGGGAAGAACAACATGGTGAAGACAGTCGCGTGGTACGACAACGAGTGGGGCTACTCGAACAGGACCGTGGAGCTCGCCATGCTCTTAGGGAAGAGATAGCTAGTCGACCACTGCCATCCTCTCGAGAACCAGCTCCTCCAGAGGGTAGAGGGAAAGCTCGTTGCCCGATTCCGAAGAGCTTCGCGATTTTTTTTTCGTTTCATCGGTTAATTTAAGAACGGAGATGTCTTCTTCGCCGGGCTCGAAAGGGATAAACTTAGAATCAACCAAACATATAGTTTTTTATAAGTTTGGTTAATTAATATACCCATGATAATCCCGCTCGAGAAAAGGCTGAGGAAGCGAATGCACGTGGAGATAGCTCTGCTGCAGGACGAGGTAATGGAAATTCTTTACGGGATTGACAATGACCTTATACTCCACGGGGGCACGGCAATATGGCGATGCTACGGTGGGAACAGGTTTTCAGAAGACTTGGATTTTTATTGCCTTGGGTGCGAGGGCCTGGAACAATCGTTTAGGGAGAGGCTCAGCGGGCGCGGACTCTCGGTTTTGAAGTTCAAGAAAACGGAGAACCTGATATTTTGCAAGATTTCCAATGGGGAGGTCGAAGTTCGGGTTGAGGTCAATTTTGCTGCAAAGAAAGTCTCGGTAGCTAGGCCTTACGAGCGGACAGACGGGACATTCATGGACGTGCTGACTCTCTCTCCAGAGGAACTGATCCTAGAGAAGATCGAAGCCTACAATGGCAGGAGGTTTGTCCGGGACATTTACGACATTTATCATTTACAGAATTACCTGGAACAAGGCGGGGCGGTTAGGCAGAAAATTAAGAATCTGTTAGCCTCGGTTGAGGAACCTGTTGACGAGAAGAATTTGAAGGCTATTGTTTATTCGGGCAGCATTCCCTCGTTCGACCAGATTCTCGAATCCCTGAAAAGGAGATTTTTATGAAATACCTTGGTGAAGTAAGGAGGAGGTTCAAAAAAGAGCCTGCGTTCACGATTGCCGACATGAAAATCTTTCTAGGGAAGCGGGGCATAAGTCCGGGCTATCTTAACTTGTTGGTGCACAACATGCTTGTGAAGGGAGAGATTAGACGGATAACTAGGGGGGTTTACACCTATAGCGATGATATCGAAGTGGTGGGCTTCGGGTTCAGGCCGTTTTACTACGGACTGCAGGAAGCCCTTTCGCTGAGGAACCTGTGGGAGCAGGAGACGAATCCTGTGGTGGTAACCCCGAGAAAAGTTAGGAGTGGAGTTAGGGATTTCGACGGGGGCAATTACCTGGTGAAAAGAATCAACAGGAGGATGTTCTTTGGGTTCGAGATGATGAGGCATGGGGATTGTTGGGTCCCTGTTTCGGGTGTAGAAAAGACGCTTATCGACTTCGTTTATTTTGGAGAACACCTTAGCAGAGAAACTCTCGGGGAGATCCAAAAGAAGATTGACGAATCTGTTTTGAGGGATAATTTAAAACGATGCCCCGCGTGGGTGGTTGAAGGAGTCAAAAAACTTTCGCGAACCTAGAGTCCGACTGCAATCCTCTCCAGAACCAGCTCCTCGAGCGAGTAGAGTTCGAGCTCAGATTTGGATATCTCGAACAGTTTCTCTATTTTTTTCTTCTTTTCATCGGTTAGCTTTAGGAGCGAACTGTCCTCTTCTCCGAGTTCAGCGAGCATTTTTTTGTCGATTTTTTTATCTGAGAATAAGATTATTCTTGAAGGGTCCTTCACCCCCACCATTTCAATCGCCCTGTCTATCTTCTCGGTTCCAGCAGCCCTGAGGAGAAGCTCGGTCTCGAGATTTCTGGCGAGGTTCCTTTTAGTTTGGAATGAGTGATTGGCCAATTCGAATGCATGGGCAAGGTGGCGGGGCGAGACTATCGAGTCTGGATTGAATGCCTGGAGAAGAATCGAGTTCGCTTTAGATAATTTACTTAGTTTCTCGAAGAGCTCCTTTGTGTTCTTTTCCCTTGTTTTAACGCCGATGGTGTTTACCATAAACTTATTAATCATTATGGGCGTATTAATAACGCTTTCTAGGTTATCTAGGATTGATTAGGAGGTTTATTTCATGAGACAATATCATGGAAGCTCAAAAAGGAAGACCAGCGGCAGCGGTGGAAAAGTGAAGAAATCCAGGATACCGCGCTTATCCGAGACTGGGGGACCATTCACTGCGACCAAGGCCTCTGACAAGGAATCGCGAGTTCTAAAGAGGGGCAGGGGCGGGGGCATGAAAGTTAAGCTGAAGAAGGGCCTTTATGTGAACGTGCTCAGCGAAGAGGGCATGCGAAAGGTCAAGATAAGAACCGTAACCGAAACCCCTGACAACCGGCACCACGCGAGGCAGAACATCATCACCAAGGGTGCCATCATCGACACCGAGATAGGCAAGGTGAGGGTGACCAACAGGGTGGGCCAGGACGGGGTTGTTAACGGAGTCCCCATATAGGACACACGCTCACGCGCAACTCATTCGGGGCTAGTTGAATGAAATGGCTCCGAGGCGTTAGATAGGGGTCTGGATTGGGCTCTCGAGGTGCGCAGGTGTGCTTGAGGAGGTGTTTGGGTGGATTTCCTGACTCTGGATGACATAGCAGTTAGCGGAAAGACGGTTCTCGCGAGGGTGGACATAAACTGCCCGGTTGACGAGAAAACGCACAAGATTTCCGCTGCTGAGAGAATCGAAGGGCATGCGAAAACCATTAAGGAGCTCTCGGATAAGGGGGCGAAAGTCGTCGTTCTCGCCCACCAGGGAAGGAAAGGGGACCCGGACTTCATAAAGCTCTACCAGCACGCGACCATGCTCGGGGAGTATGTTGGGAAGAAAGTCACCTATGTGCCTGATCTTTTTGGAGATGTCGCAAAGGCCGCAATAAAGAAAATGAAGAGCGGCGACATAATATTGCTTGAGAACACCCGCTTTTTCGATGGCGAGACTGAGGAGAAAACGCCGGAGGAGCACGCGAAAAGCCCGCTCGTGACGAACCTTGCACCCCTGGCGGACTATTTTGTCCTTGATGCATTTTCAGCTGCGCACAGGTCGCACGCTTCGGTGGTGGGCTTCGCCAAGGTCCTTCCGGCAGTAGCCGGCAGGGTGATGGAAAGGGAGGTAACTTCCATCGCAAGGGCCATGGAGAACCCCAAGAGGCCGTGTGTGATTGTGATTGGCGGGGCGAAGCCAGACGACTCGATGAAAATCATGGGAAACCTGTTCGAGAAGGGAATAATAGACAAAGCCCTCCTTGGCGGGGTCATCGCAAACGTGATGCTCATTGCCTCTGGAAAGAACATAGGGTTTGATGAAGAGTTCATGAAGCAGAAGGGGTATATGGAGCTGATTCCAAAGGCAAAGGAATTCCTTGCTAAATACTATGGAAAGATTGAACTTCCAGTTGATGTTGCCGAGGATGAGAACGGCGAGAGGGTTGAGGTGGACACGGCCAAACTCCCATCCAAATATCCGATAAAGGACATCGGAAAGAAAACGGTTAGAAAGTATGCCGGCATCATTTCCGACGCCGGAACCGTCATAATAAACGGGCCGATGGGAGTGACGGAGCACAAGGGATTCGAAGAGGGGACCAGGAAAGTGCTTTATACGACTGCCGGCTCGAATGCCTTTTCTCTCGGGGGCGGGGGGCATACCATTGCCTCCATAGACGAGTTCGGGATGAAGAGGGAGATTTTCGGATACATAAGCCTCGCGGGGAAGGCTTTCATGGAGTCGCTCGTTGGGAAAAAGCTCATCGGCGTTGAGATGCTGAAGGAATCGGCAACAGCATATCGAACAAAGAAGGGCTAGGGAGCCGAAAACTAAACGATTACGGGGAAGAGAGCTTCAGCTTCCCCCCAGAGAACTCAAACCTGAATGACTTCTGGGAAGCGCCAGACTGGATGGCTACGTGGTCGTGCTCAAAGGATATGACTACATCGGCAGCCATCTTTATCGATGTCTCTGTCCTCGGGTCCCTCTCCCCAGAGACCATGTAGATGAGAAACGTCATCTTTTTTTCATAAGCCGAGGCGGAGAGAAATCTCAGGAATTGGAGGGACTTCGTAAGGTCGTTGTAAACAAGGAGATTGTTGAGCGAGTCAAGAACTATCATGCTGCAGCTCTTTTTCGCAAGGGTGTCCTTAATCACCAGGGCGAGCTCAGTAAGGTTGCTCGGGTCCTGTATGTAATGGCAGTCGTCGCACTTCTTCCTGGTGACCCCGGCCTTGTAAGAGATTAAATCAAGAAGGTGGAGCGATGCTCTCTTGCCTGACTCGTCAGGCTGCTGGAGGGGGAAGCCGTATTCGGAAAACTTCTCCTTGACTTTCTCGTAGGGCGTGTCGGTAGCTATCCAGATTGCGCTGCTGTCCTTCTCAGAGATGAGGAAACGGTTGGTGGAATAATAGATGTAGCGCTCGGCCTCGGAAAACAGCTGGCCTGTCACAAGAACTGCCTTGCCGGCGAAAGCCTTGTGGAGCCCGCCTTCGAGTGTCTTGGCATCCATAATTTTATTATTGTGCAGCTATTAATAAAAGAATATGCAAAGGAGCGAGGCTCTGCTGGCCCTTGCGGGAATGATTCTGGCGTTTGCATTGGGAGCTGCCCTGACTTTCGGAGCATTCGGGTTGCAGGGCCGCGATTGCCCGATTTGCTTGAAGGGAAACGTTGACACTGTTTTTTCTCCTGATTCCCAGGACGAGGTAATCGGGCTCATACGGGGCGCGAAAGAGAGCATCGACGTGGAGATGTATTTATTCAACTACAGGCCTCTTGCTGAGGAGCTGGTGGCTGCAAAGGCAAAGGGGATAAAGGTGAGGGTGATTCTCGAGCCGAGGCTCTCCGGCGACAACGTGAATCTGGGAATGATGGAGTATTTAAGGGAAAACGGAATTGAAGCCCGCTGGGCTTCGCTCGACTACAAGCTCACGCACGCGAAGATGATGCTGATAGACGGGAAGAAGGTCCTGGTGGGGAGCACGAACTGGTCGCGCAGCGCGCTTAATGACAACCGGGAGTATTCTGTTCTTATTGAGGACGAAAAAATAGCTAGTGAATTCCTTGCTAATTTTGAAAAAGACTGGGAAATGGCGAGCACCGAGGCAGCGTAAAATAACGGGGGTTCGGGGGCCAAGAAATGGATGAGGTTATTGACAACTTAGGGCAGTTGATACTGAAACCGAAGGGTTAAATCTATCGGATTTTGGACTTCAACTCGGCCCTTGCTTTAGTCCAAAGAACCATCTTTGTCTCATCCTGAATCGCTATGCTTTTTTCCTTTAAAAATTTGTCAACATCTGTTTGAAGGAGAGTTTTGAGACCTTTATCCTTGGCCCAATCGACACAGGAATAAATCAAGGAAGGCAACTCCTGCCTGTCTTTTCCCATCTCTGTTCCGTGTCTGTCTTCTCTTTCTATGCCCATTTTCTGTTCAGCTATTTTTTCAGCCTTATCAATCTTAGCTTGTATCTCTACCGGTGCAGTATCCTTGTCAACGCCTTTAGAGTCCCAAAATATGCGAGAAGTGTTTTTTATCAAAGACATGCTGTCGTGCTCGTCTGGGAATTCTTTCTTTGAAAACAGGATAATCTGATAGGCAAGTTCTTCCGGGGTAGCTGATTTTATTTCAAAAAAACCATTAGAAAGTTTCTTTTCAGATGCTTGAACAACTACAAGGTCGCTCCTCGCACCTTCTTCTGTCACTTGCTTTTGTGATTCTAAAACATCAGCTATCCTTTCAAGCGCTTTGGCTATTCGTTTCACCGCTTCTTCATCAGATTTCTGGTTTTCTGCCATCTTAACCCACATTTACTTAGGTTGGAAAACCTTAAATCCCTTAAGCATCGTTAACTTAAAGGGGTGCGCCAGCGGGGTAAGCCTTCCCCTTATATCAGCTTTATTATTCCCTCACCCATCTCGGCCACGTCGGCCCCGAGGAACTGCAGAATCGAACGGATGAATGTGAGGGTTATTGTGAAGTTCACGATTGGGAATACAATCGCGGAGATGAACATCATGTTCAGGTCGCTCGAGACCTGTGTTATGAAGGTGTTTGTATCCGTGAAATTACTCTGCTCGTTTATGAACGCGATAATCTGGGCAGCGCACGTCGGGTCGATTGATTCGCAGAAATCCGAGGAGTAGACGCTGGGGACCACTGCCGTGCACTGCGACCTTGGCATCATCCCCAGTATGACCACGTAGGTCAGAGGATAGACGAAGAACAAACCGAGGGCGATGGCCATTATGACGCCCCCCGCGCCCCTCGTGTAGGGCATTATCCTGAGGACCACGCCAACCGGGAGAAGCACCTTGAGCGCATTGTCCTCAATGAAGAGCAGGAGGTGGCGCTGGAAATAGTTGACCAGGAGGAGAAAATCGATGTTGTGCGCAATCCAGTACATGATGCCCACTGGCCCTGAAAGAACCCAGCCAGTGATTTCATCCATTCCGCCTGTCGGGAAAACCGCCTTTTCCATTGGCTCGAGTATTAGGTTGACCCAGAATATTGCCCGGTAGTATTTTTTCGCGCAGTTTATCTGCATGTCGAAATAGTAGTGGGAGAGCGCAAACGGGTTCCCCCAGTCTAACACTATTGCGGGGCCACTCGGCGTCGGAATCGTTGCCGGCGGCTGGGGGGACATGGTGCTCGCTATGTTGTTGCTGACCTGCGATACTGAAATCACCATTGCCTGGACTAGGACTAGGAGGGCGATGACGAAGAAGGAAGAAGCCACTACCTGGAGGAATTCCGCCTTTGCCCACATCTTCAGCTCCCTGGAGCCGAACATGGCAGAAAGCATGTATGCGAGGACGACCAGCAAAAACATCATCATCAATGCAGTCATCGAGATGGATTGCCATGAGCCCGCGTTCCACTGTTGCTCCACTTCGCAAATTATCCTGTCCTGCCAGGGGAGACTGGATGGGCACGCCTGGGGATAAACCACACAGGACAGTGAGAGGAGGATCGCAAGAACTGCGAGCAACCTCGGCGGAATTTTCAAAGCAATCATATCATCAACGCACTTTCCATTTTTATATCATCCTCGTTATGCTCGATACATCAACTTCCTCACCCAGAAGTCTGGAGAGGTTCAGTATGAATGTTGTCAGCAGGATAAAGTTCAGGAGGGGCAGGAACAACGAGGCCATAAGAATCCTGAGCGAGATTGTGTAGAGAATCTTGTAGATGTTTTCGTAGGCGGTCATCTCTTGGTATCCAGGGCCTGGGGAGGATATGTCCGGGTCATAGGACGTCGCGTAGGAACCCTCATCAGTTGCCCACTTGTTTCGCGCCTTGTTTTGCTCGAGTGACAGCGAGTCCCTGTAGTAGAGCTCGTCTGTTTCTGTGAAAAGGCGGCCTGCCCCGGTGTTTGGGTCAGTAACCATGGTTTCTAAGAGGTCGTTGCCCACTTCGTCTTTTAGAAGGACATTGTGGACCACGCCTGCATTCAGCACCAGGAGAAACGGATAGAACAGGTAAAGCCCTATGGCGAGCGCAATCATTGCGCCCCCGAACCTTCTCAGGGGCTGCACGCACCTGGCTATTATGCCTATGGGAAGGATGAGATTGAACATCTCGAGTTTTATCACCTGGAGCATCCTAATCTGCGCCATTGTCGGCAGGACGCCCCCGACGAGAAGGGTGCTCATGGTGAACGTCATCATGGAGGACAGCACGGTGAAGCCCGACAGCGGGCGAAGGGCGACCCCAAATCCTCCAGGGCTCGAGTTCACGAAAACCGAGGCGACGCCGGAGATTATGCCGTTGACTATGGCCATGAGGTAATAAACTGTGTAGGTGGCATCCCTCAGCCAATCCAGGTATGTTTCGGCGTAGAGGAAAAGGTCGTCCTCAGGACTGCCTGCCACGACATCATTAACGAATAATGAAGGCTTGATGAGGGTGCATGTGAGGTTGATGAACCAGAAAAGACTGGCCAGCATGATGAGGGACACGAAGACCTGGAAGAGCTCGACCCTGCACCATGCAGCCAGGTCCGGCTTGCCAAAGGCATGGGCATACATGTAGATTATGGATATCATGAAGAATGATATGAGTACCCCCAAGGCGCAGATGTCGACCCAGTTCGTGCCGAACCTGTGCTCCCAGTAGGCATTTATGCTCGAGGCCTCGCACACGGTGGTATCTAGAGATGGTGTTTGGGAGTAGATGAAAGCTGCTGAGAGGAGCAGCGCAAGCAGGAATACTGAAGTTCTCATCTCAAAGCAACCTCGTTATCGAGTTTATGTTTACGTCGGCGCCCAGTAGCTGCGAGAACGCCCTTATGAACGTCAGCGTGATGAACACGTTCAAAAGCGGAAGCACTATTGCATAGGCAAGCACTGAAAAGACTATCTCACCCAGTACTGAATCCCCCCCTATGAGCTGGGCCATCATAATCAGCGGCACTGTAACGATGTAAAATCCGCCTAGGGCAATTGTCCGGAGGACATACCATGCGAAGTTGAATGGGTCAAGCCCGCTTGCCCCGGGGAATATCTTTCCCTGGGTGATTTCGAAGGCAAAGTCGAGGATGCCGCTTGAGTCGCTTAGGTGAGTGTGCATGACGTTCATGTTAACTACGAAAGTGAGCGGGTAAACCACGTAGAGGCCCACTGCGATGGCGATGAAAGCGCCGCCGATGGCCCTTGTGAACGGGAATGACCTCAGCACTATGCCGATGGGAAGGAAGAGCGTGAGCATGTATTGCTCCGAGAATATGAGGATTGCAAGCTGCATCTGTATCGACCACATGGCAACCCCGAGCATGTTGAGCGCATATCCGATGAAATGCGAAAACGGCGTAAAGAAAGCCCCGAGGTAGAACATGAATCCTACCCCCCCGGGCATCACTTTTATCAATACGTTCTCAAACCTGCCTATGGCCACTTGGAGGTAGAGGAGAGCTGAAAACTGGGTTGTGATTAGGGTGTTCACATCGGTTATGTAGATGCCGGCTGCAGTCATTATGTTGTTGCTTGAAAGAGCGAAGGGGCCTCCGATATCAGTGGATTTCTCGGTGATTCCGGGCAGGAGCATGTCATCAAGGAAGCTGAAGAAAAAGAACATCATGAGGACCATTGCAGCCACTGCCATTGTCTGGTAGAATTCGTTCTTGGCCCACATCGCAATCTCCTGCGACTCGAAAAAGCTGCCGGCCATGTAGGCGAGGGAAACGAGCATGAACGATAGGATGATTGCCGGGAACACTGCGGAAAACCATGGGAGGAAGTTCGCTGGAAGCTCGGCCGTCAGCCCGAGGCATCCGCTCGCAAGGAGCAGCAGCAGGATGAACGGCATTGCTTTCTTCATTCGAATCACTCATAGTATCCGGGTAAGGCCCGCAATCTCGATATCTCCTCCGAGCACGGACGAAAGCCCCCTGACAAACCCTATGGTGGTCATCAGAGCGACGAAAGGTATGAATGTTGTGTAGACGAGCAGTATCGAAGTTTTCTCTATGAACCCGCCCTCTCCGATGATAAAGTTACCGGTAACTATCTCCCCGAGCGATTTCCGAAGCCCGGTCAAGTTGCTCCTGATTTTCAGGAGCCTGTCAGTCTGCCCAGTACCCGAGTCGTAATTCGGGTAAATCAGATAGGTTAGGTTTCCGCTGACATTCGCCTTCAGGATGTAGCTGCCGATGGGAGTGCCGTCGCTTTTCGTTTGAGTGTGTATCGAGTCGAGCCAGATGTTGTGAGCCAATACGAAGACCAGTGGATAAACCAAGTACATGCCCACTGCCACTGCGATGAGAAGCCCGCCCAGTTTCCGTGTGAAGAAGAAAGTCCTGAAGACGAGACCCATCACAAGAAGCACCGGGAACAGGCCGTCCTTTATAAGGCCCAGCGCTATCTGCTGGGCCTTTATCAGCATCATTATCTTTATCAGGACATCCATCGTGTTTTTCAGGCTCTCCGCGGGTATCCCCAAGCCTGCAGCCGGAGAAAGGACTATCCCGAAATAGGGCTGGACTAGGAGCTCTGCAGTAACCCCGAAATGTCTGAAAAACATGAGGACCGAGTTCACCCTTATTATGCTCCGGGCCATTATCGCTGAATCGTCATACATGACCTCAAGATAGCGGTTGGCCAGCAGGATGTGGCAGTCGGTGCCTGCGCAGGGGACCCCGGCGTCCTCAAGCTCGCCCGCTATTCCCGCCTGAACCATGAAGAGTATCCCTATGAAACACCCGAGGATGAATGCCGAAGCCATTACCTGGTAGAGCTCGTTCTTCGCCCAGGCGATGAGCATCTGGTTGCTGAAAATGCTTCCAGTCATGTAGGCAAGGGAAACGAGAAACGCGGAGATTAGCACGGCGAGCAGGGCCGCGTATTGCCAGGCGCCCCAATAGCTCTGGAGAGTCAGAACGCATTTGAACTGCTGCGGGGCGGTGTTGGGGATGACTTCTTGCTCTGTCCCAGGGCAGCAGTCGCGGCTGTTTGGGTTGGGGTCAGGTATCGTTTCACCGGGCCTTACGCAGCACGTGTATAAGGGGTCAGCAGGGTCAATTATCCCGCCTGTGCAGTCGGAGTACCTGTTGACGCAGCCTGATGAGAATATGAGTGCCAGGAAGAGCATGAGAAGTGCAACTTTGTATTTTTCCATTTTTTCATCCCGTGTGGTGTATCAGGGCCTTGGTGAGGCTCCTTATGAACGTGATTGTTATTGTTATGTTAAGGGCCGGGAAGAAAGTCGCAGCCATGATAAAATCCAGGTTTTTTATTGAATCGAAAAAAATGCCTATTGGTCCGTAAAGCGTGCTTAGGACGACAAATGAGAATGGGCCGGGCATCGGGAACCCGGGAAGCGCCCCTATTGGCGTGAGCACCCTGGGCGGGTCCTCGTCAGGAAGCGCGCTCAGGACTTGGTTAGCCATTACATATGTCAGGGGGAACACTATATAGAAGCCGAAAGCGACAGCTATTAGGAATGAACCCGCGTCCCTGGTGAACGGTATAATCCTTAGCACAAGGCCCACCGGCAGGACCAGGGTGAACCCTATCTGCTCAATTGTTTGAAGTATGATTCGCTGAACCATCAGGTTTCCGGCAAGTATGGAGAAGATGGTCACAAGGGTGTTAAGGTTCTGGGCGATTGACGAAAGGCCCGGGAACCTCTGCACCAAGAATTGCGGGTTTGTTGCCATCATCACGTAGTAGGAGGACAGGTAATCGAGCCAAAGCCGTATGAAGTAAAGGTTCTGTATCGCATCCAGTGTTTTTTCATAGTGAATGTCTACGAAATTTATCGCTATGGTAAAAGCATTTGCGCCGCCAGCGCCTGCGTCTGATGAAAGGTCCCAAGAGATCCAGCATGCAGTATCTGCTATGAGAATCATGCTCGCTGCGATAAAGCACGAGACCACCAGCTGGTAAGACTCGGTTTTAACCCATGCCTCCAGGTTGGCTTTGCCCAATGATACCATCATCGGCGGGTATTCGGCCCTCGTCCAGGTCGTCCACTCGGGCCCGAGGAATTTGGAGGCCATGTAGACGAGCGCGAGTATCATTATCATGACGAGCACTACCATTGCTATCACAATGTCGCGTCCGTACATGTTGCCGGTGAAGCAGGCGAGCGGGGAGCTCTGGGCATTAGAAATGCCTGCAAAAGCCAGGAGCAGCACTGCTAGGAAGAGCATGCTTCTTTTTCCCTGCAATTGCAGCTCTCTTGGAATCATGGCATCACATTGCTCTCGATAGGCCCCAGATAGTGGGCTCACCGCCTATGGATTCGGAAATGCTCCTGAAGAATGTTATGCATATTATTATGTCAACTATGCCGAGGCCTGCTGCGACCACTGGGGCCCAAAGGAGTTTTGGGAGCTGCGTTGCCAGGAGGTCAAAGACGAGCTCAGGTATTAGAAACGGAACGAAGAAATAGGTGATTAGCTTCTCGTTGAAAATGTCCCCCAGGTCCCCGTGGAGATTGAACATTGCATTGTAGATGCGGTTTATCAAACAAACCGGGTTATACGATGGGCAGTTGAGTTCCTCGGCGCTGTTCTCGTCGAATATTTTGGTCAAATCCGTGTGTTCTAGGTAGGGAACCCCGCACCGCCCTTGCCCTGGGGGCAAATCTGGGTAATCGAAGTTGCACATCCCGGAGCATGGGCAGTCGAAATCATCGGCGCAGGATTCCGGGTCGGGAGTAGGACAATCATCGTTTGCAAGATTTGAAGAGCTGTAGGTGAGGGCAGTTAGAGGGTCGACTGCGAACACCTGGCAGGTGGGGGGGGCAGTTTCCGAAACTTTTTGGCAGCCTCCGCAGCATTCGGAACCTTTTTCATCAGTACAATCTGTCCCTATGGGCGGGCAAGGGTGACAGGTACACAAACCCAATGAACAGTCGCAGGACGGGTCCCCGTTGCAATAGCATGGTGCACCCTCGCAATCTTCCCTTATGCGGCATGACTGGCCGAATTTGTTTCCGCATACGCCTGCGACGCACGGGGCGCCGTTGCATTGGGCTGGAGTCAAGCAATCATGGCCCTCCTTGCTTCGGCCGAGCTCCTGGAACATCAAGTCAATGCTCAGGAGATTTGAGTTCATTGCATCGTTTTTGGGAATCGAATCGTAGATGCTGAGGTTCATGGCAAGGGTGAGCGGGTATATTACATAGCAGGTTATCGCTATGGCTATGAGGGTTGAGCCGAGCCTCCTGGAGATGGGAAATGCCCTGAGAGTTATGCCGAGGGGGAGGAAAAGAGTGAACATCGTCTCCTTGAACAGCACGAGGAGCGCTTTCTGGGCTATGAATGCAAGCAGGATAATCCCCATCATGTCCAGAAGGGACATCACTGCTGGGGTCAGGGTCTTAAGCCCGGCAAATGGTATGAACCCGACCCTCAGAAAAGCGAGTTCAGGGCCGGAGGAGAGGAGAAAGTTCAGCTGAAAGCCATCCGCAAGGCCGGATACCAGTTCGATGCCCCAAAGGCCGAGGTATGCGCTGGTTATATCTCCGACCTCGTGGTTCTGACTCCCCCCAAGGATATCACGGATGCCGGGCATGTTGGAGATGGACGGGGCCCTGACGAGCTGGTCCAGATAGTCATTGGCGACCCCGAAATGGTCGAGGCCGCCGGTAATCTCGAAGACCAGGGTGTTCATTACCGTAAGGCCGAAGAACAGGTTGGCGATTATGAGCGCCGACACTATGAATTCGTAGAGCTCGGCTTTGGCCCAGGCATTAAGCTGCGGGGAGCGGAGAAACTCTGCAATGATGTAGGCGAGGGCCACCACAAAGACGGAAATGAGAAGCGAGTAGGCGGCAACTGGGCCCCATCCATCTGCATTCCAGTGTTCGTTGATTACCACCTCGGTAAAATTGGTTCTGGAGATTTGACCTGCGGTGGACTGCAGCAGCGGCAGCAAAGCCATGTTTTACGATGGGGAATTTACATTTATATATGTTTATTGGAGAAGATAGACGTATGGAGTTCAGTGGGATTGAAAAGAAA
>JBFYLO010000009.1:0-7845 GCA_041305385.1 Microcaldota archaeon
AGCTGAGGACTTCATGATAAAATCGATAATGGAGTTCGACCCGCTCTCCGATGATAGTAAAAAAAGCGACATGTTTGTATTCGAGAAGATGGTCAATAAGCTTGTTCTGGATTTTTCCGAAAGAGACGATAAGCTGAAAACCCAGCTTCTCACCCAGCTGAGGGGCATTTACTCTTTAGACTCAGGGGACTTCTCGATTGAGGTGAAAAAAAGAGAAAAAATTGTCGACGCAAAGATAATTGCGACTCAGGCGCTGCGTTTCTTAAACGATGAGGGTTCACTGGAAATAATGATTGCTCAAATTGAGAATTCGCAAAAGGAGATAAGCGGAGGTATGCTAAGTGTGCCTGCCAATGAACTCAGTCGTTTGGAAAAAGAGGTCGTGCTGGTTTTTCTCATCGCGAATGCCCTGTTCCACTTGGAGTACACACACAATGAACCTTCTAAGAAAGGGATTGACAAAGCGGCTGAGACATTCATCTGGCTGCAGGACCCAGATAACGTACCCCCGGAAGGAAAATATTTTTATAGGGATGAAAAACATGGGAGAGTCTCAATCCTAGCAAGGCTTAGGGTAATAAACGCAGAATTGGGCCTGATTCACGCCGCTTGGGAAGCACTTGAAAAGCTAAAAAAGCCTAAAAGTTGAACGGATTTTTTATCCCGAAAAGGCCTGCCCCGGAACCAGGGGCTCCTGATGCCGGCTTTTCGTTTATCTTGCCGCGCATGTCGGAGAGCCTTTTCTTTATGCTGCTTATCCTCGAACTCATGTCGACCCTTACGTGCTCAAGCGTCTTCTCAATCTTGGTCGACTCTTCGTTGACCTGGGTGACAATCTCCCTCTTCTCTTTGCCACTGGCAGTCCGCTCCTCGACATCCGAAGACCAGAGGTTCAAGTGGTGTTCCATGGACGAGAGGGCGTTCTCGAGCCTTTCGACGTCGTGCAACACGGTCTTTTTGAGCCTCTTCACCTTCTCCTCGTGGGTTATCTCCCGAGGCAGCCTTTCGTGATCCTTATTGAGAACAAGGACTTCTATCCTTCCGTTCGGGACCACTGAATATCTGAGTTGTATGAGCTTGCTCGTCTCGAGCATCTCCACCATTTTCTCCACTTGGTGTTTTTTGATGCCGAGCCTGTCCGAGAGCTCCTGAATCGAGGTCATCTCCCTCTTCATTATGTAATCATAGACGCGGTCGATTACGGTTGTCATCTCCCCATAGTGGCCCTGCTCGGGCTTTGCACCGTCGAGGCCCTTGACCGTATACTCACCAAGACTGGAAACAGAGTCCGGAAAATGTTCATCCATAAGTTCGGAAATAGTGACCTTCTTGGTCGGCTCGAGATCGTCCAACCTAACACCCCCCGCTTAATCTGATACCCTATTATCTTTTCGTGTCATGGTTTTAAATCTATCGTGCTTTGCAGAAAACCCAAAGGTCGTTGCTCGGCACATCTATTATGCCTCCTCTCCTATTTAAACCTTCGTTTTTTGTATTATTACGGCAACCACCGAACAATTTCAAATCGTTTTTAAACTCTTATACCCCAATCAATCCGAGGTGGTTGGTTTGAGAAATTCAGTTTTTGTATTGCTTTTGTGCAGCTTGCTGCTGCCGCTCTCGGCGGATACTACGGCTTCTGACCCGTCTTCGGTGGAGATAACAGTCTATCAGCCCCCGTCGACTTCAAGTTACTACAATCCCTATTCATCCTACGGGAACGTTCAGCAGATAGCTAGGCTCACCTACTCCGCAGGCACTGGGGTCGGCCTTGTCAAGGAATCCAGGAGCGCCTTTCTTTCAACAGGCACCCAGTGGCTGAGCTACAGGAACGTGGCATCGCACATACTCCCCACTTCGGTGACAATAAAGGACAAGACCTCGTCCTCGCAGATTCTCGAGCAGAACTACGAGTTCGATCTCGTGAGCCAAACCAAGCTCCTCGAGAAATACATTGACAAGGAGATAACTGTCATAACTGAGAATGGAGAGATAAACGGAACTCTCATGAGCGCAGACTACGGGATAGTGCTTAGGAATAAAAACGGCATAATAAGTATTCGAGATGGGATAAAGCAGATCATATACCCCACTCTCCCGGAGGGCCTTCTCACGACCCCGACCCTCAGCTGGCTCGTGGATGCGCAGCAGGCTGGAAAGCATGACCTGGAGGTCAGCTACCTGACAAGCGGAATCACCTGGGAGGCGGACTACATCGCAGTCGCGAACAAGGACGACAACCGCGTTGATTTGACTGGTTGGGTGACAATTACCAACTACGCAGGGGCGACATTCAAGGACGCGAAGCTGAAGCTCGTCGCAGGCGACATCCACTATGTTTCAAGGAGCGTTTCAGACATGCTCAATGGAGCAGCCGGCTATGCGGAAAAGGCATCATACGCGCCATCCCCCCAGTTCACCGAAGAGGGATTGTTCGAATACCACCTCTACACGCTCCAGAGGCCGACGACAATAAAGGACAGCCAGATTAAGCAGGTGACCCTCTTCACCTCTAACAACGTGCCTGCCGAGAAGGAATTTATCTTCGATGGCGCAAGCTCGGACAAGGTGCAGGTGAAGCTCAACATAAACGACTCCAAGGAGAACGGCCTGGGCATACCGCTCCCGAAGGGCACCTTCCGCATCTACAAGCCAGATACGGGCGGCCAACTCCAGTTCCTTGGTGAAGATTCCATCGACCACACGCCTGAAAAAGAACAGGTCAGGCTCTATGTCGGCAACGCCTTCGATGTTGTCGCAGAGAAGAAGACCATGGACCACCAGGGGAGCTACTGCAGCTCCAGGGACACGATTCAGATACAACTAAGGAATCACAAAAAGGAGAACATCGTGGTAACGGTTATCGAGCACCCGTACTGCGACTGGGACATCACCGAAGAGAACTATAGGCACACCAAGAAGAGCACGTCTGAAGTTGAGTGGAAGATACCGGTGAAGGCAGACTCCACTTCGACTCTGACCTATGTGATAAAAACCAACTGCAGGTGCTGAAGAGAAGCCGAAGCGCCCCTCCGAGGGGCGCTTACCTTTTTCTTTTACTACTGTTTTCTCTGGAGTATCCCACCGCACTGGGAGCAATAGTTGTCTACGATGCTGTGCTTGGTTCCACAGCGTGGGCATTCGCCGACTCTCTTGGAACTGGCTGGAACCGGGTTCACGAGCATGAAAAGCGTAGTTATGAACACAAGAAGAACGTATGTTAACAGAATGGATAAGATGACGAGCGGGGACCCGAAGAAATAAACCTGAACATCAAGATTGAACCCAAAATTCTTTGCAAACAGCCTTGCACTCTCCTCCATCCGGGGCTGTAACAATCTCCAGGCCAAGAGCATTATCGCCCACCACGGCCAGTTCAGCCAGAGGGCTGTCGCGTCAAGGAGCGCCCTTTTCGGCTCGAATTTGAGAAACGTGAAACCAGTTTTAAAATTAAATTCCACATGTTCGCCTTTGCTCCCAAGCAGCATGAAGAACCCTATCACGCAAAAGGCGAAAAAAAGTGCAATCACGATGTAGAGCACAATTATTGGGAGAGTAAGAAAGACCTCGAGGAAGGCCTTGAGAGCGAGCACTCCGACTGCAAATATAAACAGGATTACTACGTCCCCGGGCTCCATGGCTTAAACAGGCTTTCCCATATTTATATATACTGCAGTAGGCATAACTACAACAGTCCCGCAATGCAGTAAGGGTAAGGAGGGAGATTTATGTTTGTGTTTGCAGCTTCGAGTGGCCCACAAAAGCAAAAAATTGACATGAGCAAGCTCCTAGAGTCAATCTCCGACCAACACAACAAGCTCTCAAAACCAACTGGGCCAGGCACCGCTCCGAAGAAGCCAATCACAGTTGCCCTGACTAAAAGGGAGGACGGCCACTATCAAGTTGAATACAAAGCCCCTGCGGATACCAATCCAAATGAAATTACGACCCAGATTGGAAAAAAAATTAATATGGAGTTCTACAAGAGCTTCTCGCCTGCGGTCGGTTCCTTTGCGGACACTACATACGCGGCAACAGTCGTCGGTGACCCGAGCGTTAAGCTAAACGGGGACCAGGTGGTTGGAACTCTCCTAGTGCGCATTGAACCCTCCACAATAGACGTAACGCCGCAGGAGAAGTTCCAAACGGAAACTCTTGCCGAAGGCACCCTGAAGCATTGCAGAACTACAAAAGAGGTTCTCGACGAGGTCCTTCCTTCTTTCAAACGAGAAAACGATAACCGAGAGCTATTCATGGGTACTGCGGAGGGAGATAAAAAATATTCCCATCTAACTGGGGATGACGTATACGCAACCAACAGAATAATGAAGGAAAGGATAATCAGATCAGGTCACGCCGACGAGATTGTCGATTTTTTCAAGAACCTGCACGCGGAGGAGCTTGATAAACTGATGGGCAGCGATATCCTTAGCCTTAACGTCCAATTTTATTTGGCGACCCTTGATCTCATCGGTCAATATGAAAAAGATGGGCCTGCCGCTTCAAAAAAAGCCGAAGACATCTTGAGAGAGGATTTCGGCCTCAGCTCGCATGTTCATACCGCGTTGACTAAAATAGTCGCCCCCAACACCAAATCCGGCGCCAGACGCTTCCGAGCGTTCAGAGCAATGCAGCAAACGAGGGGAAAAATGGTTCTCGATGCAAAAGCGTTTAGACAGCAACATGACGAAGAGTTCTATGCGCTCTGCTCGGACTTGACGTCAGCCATCTGTGCGTTTAACAGGGGCGGCATTTTCCAAAAAGCAGTTAAGGACCAATCGAAAATTTCAGAAAAAGATAAAACAGAAACTGAGCAGAAGGCCCAGGAACTTGCTGAAAACCTGCGGAAAGATGCGGATAAAGACTCTAGGGACCCCTACAAAGTATACTTCTACAGATACGCGGCCGAAATCCAAAAGATGTTGGAGCGCGTTTGAGGTGATGATGATGCTGACACTGACAGAGGAAGACAGGAAATTCTACAGCGAAAACGCGCCCGCGCTCATCGGCTACGCCAACTATGTCCAGTATGTTTTCGGCCACAGGGATAATTTCGGCGGGAACGAGAACGTGGAGCTCGCCCTCCAGATTGGGAAGTTCATAGGCAGGAACGAGATAAACAGGGATGAGGCGGAAGAGATAAAACTGAAAATTGACAAGCTCTGCAAAAATGATGAGAAAGCGCAGAAGGCCAAAGCTCTTCTCAACAACCGCGACAAGCTCCAGGAGCTAGTCAGCAAAGTCGTGGGCACAAACCCGAATGCCTTCATGATTGTAAGCCCTAAAGGCGACATACTCCTAGACAGCAAGGGGCTTCCGGTCCCAAATCTCCTGAAAATAAGCCTGGCGCTTGCCTTGGAGCTGGACAACGAGATTTAGAGCAATTATAGCGGACCAGAAAAGTGGTGCAACTCGTCCGTGGTCCGCGAGCCTCGGGCGCCTCGAGGCGTCCAGTCGAGTTCGAGCGGGTTGTCGCATTTTTTTGGTTTTGATATACTTTAACCTGAAATCTCTTTCCCGAGGCTCTTGCAGGAGGAGATGAACGAGATCTTTTTCTGGAGGTCGGCTGAATGTGACCCGAGCTGCGTCTCAATCTGCAGCGTGTTTCGCTTCTTCATCATTCCGCCGGTCTCCACCTTGAGCGATTTAATCTCGCTCCATTTGAAAAATCTCTCTATTGGGGGCGCTCTCGAGCCTGCGGGCCTTGCCGGCGCAAGAATCCCGTTCTGGTAAACCCCCAGTCGCGAGACAGCCCGGTCCGTCCTCACCGAGAAGTAAAGATACACAACTGCAGATAGTACTGCAAATGCAAGATATTCAATCGCTTGGCTGGCGATGAAATTCATGGAGAACACTGCGACAAACAGCAGGAGCGCGGTCTTCCAAGCCGGTCCCCTGGGCGCATCGTCAACCCAGATTTGTTTTCCATATTCGAAGGAATCCATCAAATCCCCCTTCAGGCCAAACTTATTATAATCGACTAACTAATAAAAATCCATGCGGTTCCTCGAGCTGGCTCAAACATACGACCAAATCGAATCCAAGACTGCAAGGTTGGAGATAACCGGGATTCTGTCCGAACTTTTCAAGAAGGCGGATGCAGGCGAGATACACGAAATAATCTATCTGACTCAGGGGAGCATCGCCCCGTCCCACAAGAACATCGAAGTGGGAATGGGGGAAAAATTCGTCGAAAAAGCCATTTCGGTGGCCTCTGGATATTCGATAAAAACAGTCGAGGAAGAATACAGGAAAACCGGGGACATAGGGAAAGCCGCGCAAAACCTCATAGAGAAACGGAAGCAGTCCTCCCTTGCAAGCGAAGAACTCTCGGTGCAAAAGGTCTTCGATTCGTTCATGAAAATTGCAAAGAGCGCCGGGCATGGGAGCCAGGAGTTGAAAATAAAACTCCTGATAGACCTCCTCAACAGCGCCGAGCCTCTTGAATCCCGCTACATCGTCAGGTTCCCCCTCGGAAGGCTCAGGCTCGGGGTCGGTGACCCGACGATTCTGGATGCACTTTCCTTCTACAGAACAGGGGACAAGAGCATCAGGGAAGAGATCGAGAGAGCGTACAACCTTTGCAACGATTTGGGCCTGGTTGCAAGGACCCTTTTCGAAGACCCCGGCAAAATCGTCGATTTCAGGATGTCCGTGTTCAGCCCAGTCCGCCCCGCGCTAGCCGAAAGGCTTCCCTCAGCTGAGGAGATAATCGAAAAAATGGGGACATGCAGCGCCGAGGCGAAATACGACGGATTCAGGTGCCAGGTCCACAAGAAAGGCGACCAGGTGGAGATATTCTCGAGGAAACTTGAGCCCATGGCAGGAATGTTCCCGGAAATCGTGGATGCCACTAAGAGATTCATAGGGCCCAAAGAAGCGATTTTTGAGGGCGAAGCAATAGCATTCAACGACCTCACGGGTGAATTCAGGCCCTTCCAGCTGACAATCCAGAGGAAGAGAAAATACGGCATTGAGGAGATGGCACAGGCATTCCCGCTCAGGCTGTTCGCATTCGACCTTCTGTATGCGGATGGGAAGGATTTCACAAACGAGCCCTATGGACTCAGGAGAGCTGCGCTCGCGAAAGCAATCGGGGATAACAAAACGATAGTGCTCTCCGATTCAATAACAACCGACGATCCCACAGAGCTACAGAATTATTTCGAGGAATGCATAGAAAAGGGCCTTGAGGGAATCATAGCGAAAGACCTCAAGGCGCCCTATGTTGCAGGGGCCAGAAAATTTGCGTGGATAAAACTGAAGAGGTCTTATAAGGCTGAATTGGCGGACACCCTTGACCTGGTGATTCTCGGATACTACTTCGGAAAAGGAAAAAGAGTGAAATTTGCTTTTGGAGGCCTCCTATGCGGCGTCTACGACGATGACGCCGGCGTATTCAGGACGATAGCGAAGATAGGCTCGGGCTTCTCGGAGGAGCAGATGGTCGAGCTTGAGTCAACGCTCAAGAAAATTTCGGTTAGGGAAAAGCCGAACAACACAGACTCCCTGCTCAAGGCTGACGTCTGGGTCGAACCGAAATACGTCATAACCGTCTCCGCAGACGAGATAACCCGCTCGCCCATGCACACCTGCGGCAGGGGAAAAACCGGCTTTGCCCTCCGCTTCCCGCGCATGGTGCACGGAATAAGGGCGGACAAGGGGCCGGAGGATGCTACGACGGTGAATGAGGTCATAGATTTTTACGGAAAACAGAAAAAGATTTCAATTGAATAGAGTTATTTACGGTATTTTTCTTTCTTGAAACTTTATGGGGTTCTTTTATCGTTTTAAATCGATTAATCTCCTTCATAATAAAAAAGAAAGCATTTTTTTTTAATAAAA
>JBFYLO010000010.1:0-7694 GCA_041305385.1 Microcaldota archaeon
AATTCGGCAAAACCCAACCAACGAACTCGCGGGCGGCACGGTGCTCGCTTCAACGAGAGCGAGGCCGTTCGTTCCCCGGCTCCCGAGCAACTCGAGTGTCGAGTTATTTTGGCGGTTTGCTATAGGTGATTTGATGAAGGCATTCGTTCTCTGCGGAGGGAAAGGCACTCGCCTGAGGCCCTACACCTACTCCATCCCGAAGCCCATGCTCAGGCTCGGCAAGAGGCCGATTCTGCAGTTCGTGGTAGGCAACCTTGCATCATCCGGCATAAAGGACCTGATACTCACAGTCGGCTATCTCAAGGAGCAGATAACCGACTATTTCGGAGATGGAAGGAAGTTCGGGGCCAAGATAAGCTATCTCGAGGAGAGGGAGGAGATGAACACCGCGGGCTCGATTCTTCCAGGCAAGGGTCTCATTGACTCCACCTTCGTCGTAGTCATGGGCGACCACCTCTCCATGGTTGATTTAGAGAAGATGGTCAAGCACCACAAGAAAAAGGGCGCCATGGCGACAATCGGGCTTAAGGAACAGGGAGTCCCCCTGGAGTACGGGATTGCTGAAATCAACGGGGAGGGCTTCATCACCGGGTTCAAGGAAAAACCCATCCTTCGGAACTACGTTAATACAGCAATCTACGTTTTCGAGCCGGAAATATACAAGTTCATTTCCCCAAAAGATGACTTTGCAAAGAACGTTTTCCCGAAACTCCTCGCAGCCAAAGAGCCGATAAACTCGCACATAATCAATGAGTATTGGCTTGACATCGGAAGGATTCACGATTACGAGCGTCTCGACCAAACGCTTTCTATATTCGATTTAGCCTTCCACCACCACGGCAGGGAAAGCACACGTTCTGGGTGATTTCCTGCAGACCGAGAAAATTCCCAGCCCGGTGCTGATTAAGGCCAAACAGGAGACTGTTCCAAACCAGGCTGGAACGAACAAGCAGATGTGGGACATTCTCGCAAAAAAGATATCCCCTTTCAGCATACCCTGCGCCCCGAGGGGAGAGCATCTCCACGCAGGAACCGACATATACGCCCCGAGGGGAACCACTGTCCGTGCGATTTTGCCGGGTGAAGTCATCTGGGCCGGAAAAACATACGGAGCTTACCAAAATGCCGTGATAACCAAGAGCGAGTTAAATGGCGAAACCATATACGTAATATACGCGCACCTAGACGAGGACATTAAGCTCAAACAGGGCCAGAAGGTGCTAGCAGGCGAAGGGCTCGCTTCAGTCGGCCCACACCACGCAGGCCCCCATCTGCATTTCGAGATACTCACAAACCTGGATGAGATATGCGTGAGCAAAACCGACACCCCGCGGCTTGAGCGAGGAATCAACAAAATAGGGAAAACAGAAACCCCTGCCAGCATCCCAGAAGCCGAGGAAGGAGTTAGCGGTTCCCCATTCTACAGTTTCCGCGCAGGAAAGGTTAACCAGGCAGAGGACAGAGTTTACATCGCGGTGAATCCATTCGCATGGGGGCCCGTCAAAGACGGAGAGATATTTTTTCCAGTGGAATCAGCCAGATATACCCAAAGGCATGTGGCCTCCCCTGGCGGTTCAGGGCAGGACTAGAACACTGCAAACAGCCTTATCGCAACCAGTGCAAAAAACAACTCCACCAGAAGGAGGACAATCACCAGTTTTTTCTCGCCCACCCCCCCAAGACGGTCCATTAGGAGCTGTCCGAGCCCCTTGGGCCCTTCCTTTGGGCAGATGAGTTTTGCCCCCTTTAACTTTCCAAATGTCTTGGGCATCCCATGCCTCGCTTTTATGAAGAAATCAACCACATGTGGGATTACAAGAATCGCTCCAGCAGCCTCCATGTTCCCGATTATCACTGCGGAGGCAAGCGACGCCCCGATTATTAGTGTCCCAACGTCTCCCGGGAACACCCTTGCTGGAAACCAGTTGAACCTGGTGAAGGCCAGCAGTGCCCCGCACATGGCAGCAGAGATTAGGAGCGCGTTGCCAGCGCCCGGATTTACCCCGAGTTGCGTTAGGGCGATGGTCCCGATTGCCCCCAACATTATCACTCCGAGCCCGCTCTCGAGACCGTTGAACCCAGCGAGCATATTTGTGAGGTTCGAGGCCACAGTCACTCCCAACGGGACAAGGACAATCACATAGGCGAGCCCGAAATCCACGGGCCCGATGAACGGGAAAATCAGTACCGTGCTCCCTGCCCTGATGGCCATGAGCGGAACCGCTGCAAACACGGGCAGCAGTGCTTTCACATCCTGCCTCATGTCGAAAAGGTCGTCGAATATCCCAACCATCGCCATTATGAGCACGGTTATCAGCCCGGTGAGCACAAAGGTGAGGTTCATGTCAAGTCCAAGGAACGTATGCATCCCGACAGCAGCAAGGATTCCGGCGATGAACCCGACCACAATCCCCAGCCCGCCGATGTTTGGGATCAGGGGGCAGCCCTTCTTGTGCATATCCCCGCCCACGAGCCCTGCAGCCCGAAGCTTCCTTATGAGATAAGGCATTATGAGATAGGTCGATGCAAAAGAGGCCAGGAATACGAGCACAGCCCCCTCAGGGAGCTTGCCGGCTAGGTAATCCATCAGGTCACCCTGTAAAGCCTAATAACCCCATCTCCCTCAGAATGCAACAGCTCGAGTCCGTCTGGGTTTTCAAAATATATGTCAAACAGGGTGTTCCTCTCCCCATAAAGCGGAAGCGCAATTCTCGAACCAGGGCCAATCGGGAGGCTCTCCCCCTCAAATCGCCTCAACCTGCTGTATGGTATCTGGCCAATGCTGTCTACCTGCACATCCTGCCCGAGAGGGTTGGCCCCGTCATCAATTTGGACTCGCATGACATCCCCGCTTCGCGACACATACCCTGCATAAAATCTCTGAGTATCGGAATCCTTCATATACCCCGCGAAGAAGTAAGTCTCGAGCGTAGGTCTTGTCACATTGCCAACCTTGGCAAGGCCCGGAACATCATCCAGATAACTCCTGTCGACAATGATATGTGTCACGCCAGCCCCCTGCAGTATGCCCGTCCCAGTCTCATTCAGCAGATATCTGGCAACTTGGGCATCGCAACAGCCATCCCTGCCGGCCAGGTACTGGACGAATCCCATCGGTCCGATTGCGCCAACCACTGCATCCTGTGGCAAGTTCTCCCCGGCCCAGGTGAGGGTTGCGCCCCAGTCAGACCCAATCGTAAGGTAATTCGACTTCAGCATCGCAATACCCGAAATGACCGAAGAGAAGGCAAGGATAGCCACCACTGCGAAGACCGCAGTTTTTCGATTTGAGGGGCTGTCATACATTAGAAGCGCCATCATTCCAAGGCCTCCGGCGAGGAGAGCAAGCGCAAGAGCGCTTCCGAAGCCGGCGATATTGTTTGTAATTGGAAAGATGGCGCAGGCGCACAATAGGCTGAAAAACGCACATGTCAGCCACTTCTCATGAGTGTGCCCCAGAACCGCAGCGACTCCAAAAACAGCCCCAACGGCCATTCCCGGCGTTGCCATGAGCGGGTCGAACAGGGCAATTCCAACTGAGCTGATTGCCAGCGCGAGAAAGAACAGTTCGTATTTCTTGGTTTCTTGCACCAAATCCCTAAGGGCCACAAAAACGAAAACAGCAAGAAGGGGCAAAAGCAGGACATAGGTGCTGAAAGCATCCTCCAGCCTAAGGTGTTCGCCGATATTTGCGAATTTCGCAGATGAAACGAACAACACCATTGGGAGGATAAGCGCCGCCACCCGCGTTCCATAGGTAATGTAAGAGCCCTCCTTCACATAATACGCTAACTGGGCAACTGCAGATGCAATGACTGCCCCAGCGAGCAGCGAACCGGCATCACTGACAGTCATGTTTACTCCGACAACTGTCCCTGCAGCGAGTGAGAGGAGAATGCCCACCGGCGCAGGTTTTGTCACATCTCCCAGCAAGAACAGCATAATCGAAACCGAAAACAGGGCGACACTCAGAATCCCCGGTGCATAGACCCCCTCCGCGGAGTTTAGAAGGAACAGCGAAGAGGATGCAAGGAAAACAGCCCCGAGCAGAGCAACCTCCGGCCTGAGCCGGCTTCTCGCAGCAATATAAACTGCAATCACGGAAACGAGCCCAAGAAGCACTGGAAGGTACTTCACAACCATCTCAAATCGCTTGTGGTCGAATTCAGTCCCGCCAGTTGCAAAATAGACCTGGCGCGTGAGCTCGGTGAACGGCGTGGAACCGCCCCCCTTTATGGCCCTCTCAGCTTCAAGTGCGTACCTATACGAAACAGCGTGCGGATATGCCGATTGAACCGAGGTGAACAGCGAAACAGAAAAAATTATCACAAATGCAACAGCCCCCATCTCCACTAGCCAGTTATCCATTTCCCCTCACTCCCTTAAGTGCTTCCCTGGCCCGGTCAACACTGACCTTTCCGCCCCCTCTGAGTTTCTCCACAACAGCCTCGATTTCCTTCCCCTCGGCACCTGCCAGAATCGCGATGTTTCGTGCGTGAAGCCTCATGTGCCCCCTCTGTATTCCCTCTGTAGAAAGGGCCTTGAGCGCGGCGAAGTTCTGCGCCAGCCCCACTGAGGCCATGACTTCCGCAAGCTCCCCAGCTGACTTGACACCAAGTATCCCGAGCGATACTTTTGCAACTGGATGGGTTTTCGTAGCCCCGCCGACAATCCCGACAGCGAGCGGGAGTTCAATGCTTCCCCTGAGGTTCCCGTGTTCGTCCTTCTCCCAATTGGTGAGCGGGTGATACCCCTTTAGTGCAGCATAGGCATGCGCCCCTGCTTCGACTGCTCGCCAGTCATTTCCAGTTGCAAGAGCCACAGCATCAATCCCATTCATCACTCCCTTGTTGTGGGTTGCGCACCTGTAGGGGTCTGACGCAGCGAAGGCATGGGCGAGGACCACCCCATCGACAACCTCCTGCCCGACCACATCCTTCTTAAGCAGAACTTTGGCCCGTGCCAGCCTGTGGACAGCGAGGTTCGAAATTATCCGCAGGCAGGCTTTCCCGCCAGTCACTTCCTCGATTCGCGGGGTGATTGCTTCGGCCATGGTGTTTATCACATTGGCGCCCATAGCATCCCTGACATCGACGAGCAGATGCACGATGACCATCTTTCCCTGGCTGGTATCGATGACCCTTCCTTCTATATCCCGGGCCCCGCCTCCCCTGCTGATGAGCACATCATCCTGCTTGTTCGCCAGCTCGAGAAGCTCCGTTTTCGCCCTCACCAGTGCATTGACTGCAGCCTCGGGGTTTTCAATCTCAAGAAGCTGTATCTGGCCAATCATCACCGGTTCAGTGGAACTCGCGACGAACCCGCCGCACTGCCTCGCAATCTTGGCAGCATTGGAAGCTGCCGCGATAACCGACGGTTCCTCAATGGCCATGGGCACCAGGTAATCCCTCTTGTTAATCAAGAATCCGGTCGCAACGCCCAGGGGGACAGGCATCGAGCCTATCTGGTTTTCGACCATCTGCGAAACCGCCCCGCCCCCAAGCCCTGCGGACTCGGCCAGTGTTTTCATCTCCTCTTCGCTAAGGCCGGCGAACTGCCGGACTTGCTTTCGGCGCTCCTCGGCGCTCAGCTTGTAAAAGCCAGAAAACTCAGATGAAGGCATCGAATTCCCCTCTTCCTATTGTTCGCCTAGATATTAAAAAGATTTGTAGTTTCCAATTATGTCAATGGAACACCCGAAAGAGAAGCTAGACTCGCTTCATTCTCAGATTCGCACGGCCCTTCCGCCCGGTTCCCGCGAGCCACGTCTCATAGGGGTAACAAAAACAAAATCACCCGAGGAAATCCTCGAGTTCTACAATCTGGGGATGCGTGATTTCGGGGAGAACAAGCTCCAGGAGGCCCTTCCAAAAGCCGAGGCTCTGCCCAAGGACATCCGCTGGCATTTCATCGGCCACCTGCAGTCGAACAAGGTCAAGGGAGCAGTCGGGAAATTCAAGCTCATACACTCAGCCGATTCAATCAAGTTATTGGAAAAGATAAACGCCCGGGCCCAGGAGCTCGGGATCATTCAGGACGTTCTCCTCGAGGTAAACGTTTCTAGGGAGCAAACAAAATTCGGGCTCAGGGCGAGCGAGGTTAAGGATGTTTTGGATAAAACAAGAACCCTTGCGAACATTCGAGTTTTAGGATTGATGACTGTGGCCCCATACGGGTCCAGCGAGCCAGAGCTTCGCAGAGTTTTCTCTTCTCTCCGCGAGCTTGCCCGCTCCCTCAATCTCCCAGAGCTTTCCATGGGAATGAGCGACGATTTCGAGATTGCAGTAAAGGAAGGCGCAACGATGATACGGATAGGGCGGGCGCTCCTCGGAGAACGTAAAAGGAAAATTAAAAAAACTCGCTCGAACCAAGAGCGCAACTCCCGAGCTTGAACCGAGCGAGCCCATATTTCTCGTTGTATTGGAATTTGCTAATTCCAATGCGGCCAAATTTCTGCGGAAATTTGTCCTATGGCTCTGTTATGTCTCTCTAGCCGAAAATCGGGCTCTTGTAGCCAGTGTTTTTCTCCTTCGCCTCAGCCATCTTGTAGGTGTCATACAAGCCATACAGCCATACCACCAAAAACGCGAGCGAAACAAGCGGCGTAAGCAGCGGCATCACAAACCACAGCACTACATTTAAAACCATCGATGCGATTACCAAGCCGATAAATATGGCTATCCCCTTAACCCACTGTTTCGAAAGATACGCCTGTCCAATTCCAGTCAAGAAAAAGGACAAAACCATGGCGATTATCATATCGCTCATCCGACCACCTCACTAGCTAATCGCAGCCGCGGGTATATATTCTTATCCACCAGGGCAGGAGCCCGTACTCTTATCCCATCCACGCCAGAGGAAAGTTCTTTAATGGCCCGCACCAAAATGGATTCATGGACAAGCCACAGGCAAAAGAGGGGCGGCCAATCGAATCAATGTTTCACCCCCCACCCCCCCTCAAGCAGTCCGAGCAGCTCAACATCTCAATCATCATCGACACTTACGATGACATATTCTCGGATTTCGACCCGCGCCCCTACCATGAGCGGGCGCTTTCCGAGGACTTCGTTGCCGAGGTGAGGCGCAGGCACGTGCCCCACAAGAAAGGGGGCCTTGAGGTCCGGTTCCTAGTCCCGGACCAGGTGCGGGATTCGAAGTCCGAGGCGACCATAAAGAAGAGGCTCAAGTATTATTTCAAGGACGAAGAGAAGGAACTCGATAAGCACATTTCGAAGAGGAGGAAAACGGGC
The DNA here is from genome assembly GCA_041305385.1 of Microcaldota archaeon. Classification (GTDB taxonomy): domain Archaea; phylum Micrarchaeota; class Micrarchaeia; order Burarchaeales; family JAKAKT01; genus JAKAKT01. The sequence goes on from JBFYLO010000010.1 coordinate 7,251, forward strand.
TATCTCTACATCCTTTTTGGTGCATCGGTTCTCCTTGCAATAACGTTTGTCAGTTTTAATTTCTCGGACAGCTTCCCGGCCCGGGTCATCGAGCTTCTTCTAGCCCCGGCAGGCTGGTTCGGGATGTGGGAGGGCATAGGAAAGGTAGTTGAGCGTGAAGAGAACTTCGAGTCCCAGCGCGAGCTCTACAAGCAGCTTTCGGAGAGCGTCTACTCGTTCATCCCGGAGAGCGAAGCGCTCAAGGGTTCGATTTTCTCAGAGGCCGAGCCTTTTGTCAAGGAAGTCGCGAAGGAGGCAGTCCGGGAAGTAATAGAAGAGGCCAAAATCCCAACGAAAGACCTCCCCGTGAGGAAAATCCTGAAAGAAGCGCTAAAGGACGGGATAAAGTAAGCCCGCTACCCCAGTTCCCAGCTGTTCTAGACTCTTCTTTTCCCGCTTAACAGC
>JBFYLO010000011.1:0-103205 GCA_041305385.1 Microcaldota archaeon
GGAAAAGTTAAAAAAGAGAAAATTGAAAGTGAAAACAGGGAAAAATAATCAGAAAAAGAAAAGTTAGCGCCGATTTTACTCGGCGTCTATGTTGAGCTCGCGCTTAAGCTCCTTGTAGCGGTTCCGGATAGTCACTTCGGTGATGCCGGCAGCGTCCGCGACTTCCTTCTGCGTCCTCTGCTCGTTGCACATGACACTGGCAGTGTAGACAGCAGCAGCCGCAAGGCCTGTCGGGCCCCTGCCCGAGATAAGCCTCTTTCGCGTTGCCCTCTTCATCAGGCCAAAAGCAGTCTCCTGAACCCTTCCGGAAAGCTTCAGCGCCGCCACGAACCTCGGAACGTAATAGCTCGGGTCCGCGAGCGGTATCTTCATGTCGAGCTCGTGGGAGATGTTCCTGTATGCCCTGCCGATCTCCTTCTTCTTGACACCGGAGATTTCCGCAATCTCGGCAAGAGTCCTCGGAACCCCGCACTCCCTGCATTTCGCGTAGAGAACGGCCGCCACGATGCTCTCAATAAGCCTTCCCTTAATCAGGCCCTTGTCGACGCATCTCCTGTAGGTGAGGGCAGCCGACTCCCGGATGCTGTCCGGCAGGCCGAGGTAGGAGGCGATTCGGTTGAGCTCGCTCAGCGCAACTGCGAGATTCCTCTCAGTCGAGCCTGCGATGCTCGCCCTCTTGTGCCACTTCCTCATCCTGTAGAACTGGGCCTGCTTTTTCGAAGGAAGCCTTGCACCGCGGATGTCCCTGTTGTACTGGTCAATCTCGGTTACAAGGCCCTTGTTAGGGCGCATATACGAGATGGGCGCGCCACCCCTGGCCCTCTCCCTTCTCTGGTCGGCGTTGAACGCCCTCCATTCGGGGCCCTCGTCCATCATTCCCTCGGTTATCACTAGACCGCAGGCGCTGCAGAATAGTTCGCCCTTCTCATAGTCATGAGTAAGATTCCTGTTTTTGCAATCAGGACACGTGTCTTCCATGCCACATCAACCTCCCAATAAGCATTTATACGCTTTCAGAAACCGGTGCAGAACCCGCCGAACCGGCTACCTCGCCCTCGGCACACGTTCTTTTCACATTGATTATCTTTATGTGAACTGTCTCACCGTTCTTAGCCCCAGGGACAAAAATCACGAATCCGTCTTTCTTGGCGATTCCGTCGCCCTTGGAGGCAACTGCCTCGATGGTCACATCGAGCTCATCGCCGACTTTCACAGGCTTTGGCACATCCATGCCGAAACCTCGACCTCTACTCTGTCCTTCAGAATCCATACCGCATTCCTCCTGTCTGAGAACAAGTACCGTATACCTCCCATAAAACAACAGTACTTAGTGTTCTTCCTTTACGTTACTTTTTATGTATTTTCCCCTATTTAAAGGTTTAACATCAATTTGCGAATCTCTCGACGTAAGGCCAACTATTAAATACTTCTTATGTTATAAATATATCGTTAGGAAACGGTGATTTGATGAGCGACCAGCTGAACACCGAACCCAAGAAACATTTTCCATGGGACACGGTACCGAAGAAAGCAGATAAGGAGGCAGAACACAATTCCGAGCCGAAATATAAGCCGATTAGGAAGATGCCTGTGAACGAAGGTTAAAGGCTTATGCCCGAGTTCGTGAATTTCATGGCGACCACTTTCGACTCGTGGCCAGTTCCCCTCATTTTGTAAACCTCGATCTGCCTAGCCCTCTCGTTCTCATGCCTGGCATTGTAGAGGTAAATGACCCCGTCGCAGACAGTCTCGAGTCCGAATCTCGCCCTCATCTCCCCCTTCGGGTCCTCCTCGACTTCCGATGTCATGAGAACGGTGCATCCCCATTTCTTGAGCTTGCTGACGAGCTTGACCACTTCCTCGCGCTGCTTGTGCTCGGTCTCGTACATCAGGGCGAAGGTGGTTATGGAGTCTATGACGACCCTCTTCACTCCGTATTCCTCGACGGCATCGTGTATTATGACTTCCTGGGCCATGAAGTGCCCGACCTCCTGGGGCGGGTACTCGAGAACTACGATTTTCTTCTCCCGCTCGGCGCTGTCGAGGCTCCACCCATAGGACGACATCTCCTTGGCAATGGAGTCCTTCGTCTCCTCGAAGGAAATGAGCATTCCCGCCTCCCTGAACTGCGTTGCCCCGGCATAGAGGAACTGAAGGCCGAAAGAAGTCTTGCCAGTTCCGGATTCCCCGGCGATGAGGCTTATGCTCCCCTGGGGCAGTCCGCCATTCATCAGCTTGTCCATTCCAGGAATTCCAGTCTTAACTCTCGCTTCACCCGTAATAACACCCAAATAGTTTTCTCTCCCCGCTTTTAAAACATTTGCTAATTGATTTTGAGTTGGTTTGAATCACACAATCCAAAATAACAGTTGCGCCCTCGAGGGCTCGAAATGGGGATCGGCAATGACCTTCTCTTCCAGGGCCTTTCGGGCGAGACGAGCGATTGGATTTATTGCCCCTGTTTTTTCAATAGGTCCTTAATAAGCAGTGGAAACACATTCGCCTCTGCCCGCCTGAGCCTATCGTGGAACGACCGCCTCGAGAGGTTGCTCGCCATGGCAAGCTCCTCGAGTGTTACTTTCCTGGGCCACTGGTAATACCCCTGGGCGAGCGCAGTTCCCAGGGCATCTTGCTGCTTTTTAGTAATCCTGAGTTTTTTGTCTGTTCCCAGCGAGAAGTCGCCTATCCTGAGCACCTTGACCTCCCCGATGCAGGAGAGCTCTTCGAGCATCTTCTTTAGGTCATCCGGATTGGTCGAAAGCACATTGTGTATTTCATACCCCCCTTGGGCGGCGACCGGCCTTGAGTGTATTATGTGCTTCTTCAGGATGGTATCATAAGTAGACGTCATCGTGTTCGTTCTCCAGAGAAGAAGCGCATCGCTGTCCGATTTTTCCAAAACATCCATCTCCGCAGTTGTTTTGTGGACTTTGAAACTCTTCAAGTAGCGGTCGAGGGCCCCCCTATCCGGGGCCCGCACTCTCCAGATCACCTGGTAAACTCCTTTCCCCCGTTTCTCCTTCAAAGTGCTTATGGGGCTCGCCTGCTCAATTATTATCTCGGGGTTCCTCTCGCTAGGCTCGCTTAACCCGCAATCGTGGTGAAAGACGGAAACCTGGACCTGTTTAATCCGCCTGGTGCTCCTTCCCATGCCCAATCCTATGCCGTTCGTGCCTTATTAATAAGAGCCGTTCATTTGTACGGCTTTTTTCCATTCAAAGTTTCAAGTAAGGGGTACCAATGGGTTTCGCCCCAATAGCTCTTCATGAACAGACAAGACGAACCACTCGAAACCCTGGAAAGGCGGTGGAGGGCCGCATCGTCGCTTATCTTCAAGGAAGACGTCGGGAGTCTTTCCCAGTATCTCCCATGGCTCCTCGAGAACACCGAGCCCCTTATTCACAGGAACTCCTCGCTATCAGGAAAGCCAATCACCTACGTAATACCCGAATATGCGGAGAACTCGAAGTGGGCGGACTTCAATGAAATGAGCACTGGCAGAAAATTCGAGCCACTAGATCTGAACGAATTGAAAGACACCGACTCCCTTCGAGAAGCGCTCTCGGACAGGGTTTGCTATGTCGGGAACGTGGTTCTTGGGAATTCCCGCTTCGTCCAAAGGAGCTCGAACATAAACGACAGCTTCCATGTTTACGAATCAGGCAGGTTCGGGGATTCGAAATACATCTGCTGCTGCGCAGTGGGGCGGTTCGGCGAGGACTGCTTCGGCTGCAACGGAATCGGCGAGTCCTCCTTCTGCATAAAGTGCTCCGAAACCTACAGGGAAAAGCGTATTTTCGAGGTGTGGTTCAGCCAGAACACCAGCGACTGCTACTACTCCTACGGGCTGAATAACTGTTCCGAGTGCATGTTCTGCTTCCACCTGAAGAACAAACGACATGCAATAGGCAATCTCGAGCTCGGGCAGAGCAAATACGGGCAGATAAAGAAGAAACTGCTTTCCGAAATGGCAGATGAATTGCGGAGGAACAAGAGGCTTCCCTCCCTGGTCGAGATTGTTCAGAGGTCGAAAATTGAGCTCCCGGTTCTTCCCAAAACTCAGGAGGAATCGCAGCTGACTAACAAGAAGCCCATGGAGGAAGCGTTTTCCAAGGCATGCCAGCTCATTATTGGGGGAGCACCCCCTGGGAGCATCGACCTCTACGCGGATTGGCTCAGGCGACACGTTCAGCGCAAGGAGGAATGCGCCTCCGCGGTAAGCGGAAAGGCGCTCCACAGGGGAGACTACTGCAACTGCTTCGCCCTTCCAAGAGACCGGCTCATAACCAACTGGGAGGCGCAGCTGCTCGGGGAGCATGCAAAGCTCAGCGAGGGAGACCTTGAGAACCTGAGCTTCTCAAATATCGGTCCAAGGCTCGGGAAAATCGCGTTCTTCTCTCCAGGATATTTTGAGGGAACGAGCGCCAACATGATTGAGGACCCGGTTTACATCTCCTCCTCGAACTGCTATAAGACTCTCGGGGCATGCTACTCAAAGTATTGCGCCTACTCCTTCTGGCCGAGGAACTCGCACTATGCCTTCGGCTGCGCCAACCTCTTCGAATCCGATTTCTGCATAAACTGCTATTACTCAGTGAAGCTGACCCGCTGCTTCGAGACCGACTCAAGCAGGGACTGCGCCGATTGCTACTTCTGCCACAACTGCGAGAATCTGAGGGATTGCATGTTCTGCTTTAACATGAAGAACAGGAGATATGCAATCGGAAATGTGGAGGTTGGAAGGGAGAGATTCATGGAGGTGAAAGAAAGGTTTCTCAAGGAGATTTGCGAAAACCTTGCAAAGGACAAAACTCTTGGGTTGGACATATTCAACCTCGGCTCCCAAGCACCCCACTGAAACCTTTATTAGTCCTAGTTCTCATATCTCAATCAATAACGCGGTGTCAGCATGGGCGTGAAACTCGAATTCGACCGCGAAACCAATGCTGTAACCGTCTCGGAGCCCGAGTCGGTAGGCGCGCTGGTTCGCGGATTCTACGGGAAGATGGACAGGGGGACAATCTACCTCACCCCAGAGGAAGCCCTCTACCTGATTGACATTCGAAATGGCGAGTGCAGGGACAAGTCCCTCAACGAGCTCAAATTCAACGACCTCGCCTCGAACTTCTCGACCCCGAAGCTCATGGCCCGCTACTTCACATTCAAGGACTGGCGCGACAGGGGGCTCATCCTCAGGCCAGTTGAGGAGGCCAAAGGGGACTATGGGATGAACCCGGTCAAGAAATACCCGAAAGGGGTGTTCAAGCCCCCGAAATATGCTCTCCAGGGCCTGTTCTTCTCCGAGGATTTGGTCACTGTTATCGACGATGAAGCCACTGGGAAGGAGCTCTACGACCAGTACTGGCTCGGGCAGTTCGGCTCCTACAAGGCCGAGCACAGGGGCAAGCTCTCGAAGCTAGATATCTATGAAACATTGTTCATGATGAAGCACTGCGGGCTCTCGATTTCGAACAGGAGTCAGAAGGAAGTAATAGCGCTCGCGAAAAAAAACAGGCCGGATTTCCCGCTCATGTACCAGGTTTACGAGGACTGGCGCCTCCACGGATTCATCCTGAAAACAGGGTTCAAGTTCGGGACGCACTTCAGGCTCTACTTCCCCAATGCCTCTCCAACGAACGACATCGAGAAATGGATTCACTCCAAGCACGTGATTCATGTCTTCCCGAGGAGGAGCAAGATGATAATCTCCGAGTGGGCCCGCGCAATCCGTGTCGCCCACTCGGTGAAAAAGACATTCATTCTCGCGATTCCAGGCTCAAGGTCCAAGACGCCGAAAAAAAAGGAGCTCGACTTCCTGCTCTACCACAGGAAAAAGGGCGGAATCGAGACCCCGAAAGATGGGCGACCCCGCTTCCTAATGTTCTCGCTCTCTGAGGAGGAGCAGATAGGCGGGGAGGAGCTGGCGCAGGCAATTGAGGAGAGCAAATCAATGGGCCTGGAATTGATGCTCGCAATCGCAGACAGGGAGACCTCAGTCACTTACTATAAAGTCCGCAGAATCCAGCTCCCAGGGAGCAAATATGAATACTACGAGATAGACTGGCAGCAGCCGTGAACAGAGGGAATATGGTGCTTCTTGAAATCATGGTCTTCCTGATATTCCTCATCTTTTTAGCACTCGTAATTTACAAACTCATTAACAAACCAATAACAGACAGATTTCCAGTAATCGAGCCCATTTCCGGTTCCATAGAGAGGCTCGATTATAAGTTTACAGAGATTCGTGGTTCAGGGATAGCAAATAAGCGCTATCTCACAGCAGCCTACACTGATTACAATCCCATAAAGATAGAGTTGGACAAGCCCCCTTTCTCTCTCGAGTTGTTCACGGCAACCCCAACAGGGAGCGGCAGGGAAAGCTTCGACCCAGTAACCAAAAAATTGAATGATGCCATATTTTCCCCTTTCAGCATAGGTGGAAAAGTCCACAAGGATTTCATAATAAAAAGCAAAGACATGAGCGCGGCAAGTGAGTTTTGCGACAAATACGAAAAACAACTGAAGAGACTCGTGCAGATAGCATTTTCCAAATCAGCTTTTGAGATTGGAGTCTTTCAAATCCCAATTAAGGGAGAGCTAGTAAAGGGCTATTTTAAGTTGTCGCTCATTTTTGTCGAAGGAAAAGAGCAAAAGAGAATCAAAGAAGTCATCGAGTTGGCAGCTTCGATTGCAAAGCAAGAGGGATATTAGCTTAGTGTTAAGTAGTAGCCTTAGTGCTTCTTTATTTTACTTGATATTGACCAACCAAGCCCGATGCACATAAGCGCAATAATCAGCGCCAACTGCCCATAATCATGTTGGGTCCTCGGGGTCTCAGAATAGCGGGAAGCCAAAGTTGCTCCAATCAAGAAAATAAAATACGGCAAAACTTTGTTCTTCAGCAAATCCTTGTCAGTAAGAATCTCGAGCCAGTTTAATTCTTGAGGAAAATCAAGGAATCCCTTAATGTTTTTGGAAAAAATATGGAGCAAACCGGCCATGCAAGGGACTGTGATTACGTACATTACCAGGGCCACAGTCGTATTCCCAGTCAGGCCAAAAATCAGGAGCACCGGAAGAGAGAAGATTGCGGATAACGCGAGAAGGCCAAGGAGCGAGAGTTGGTTCGTTATCTTTGCTGCCATCATATCACTTTTTTCTCCCTCGCCCGAGCCTATTTCTTAGAGACAATCCAGTTCTCCATTGCCAAATACTCGAGCCCCGAGTCCTCAAGCGTATGTATCGCATCCTCGGGCGAGCACACCATGGGCTCACCGTGCAGGTTGAAGGAAGTATTGAGCACTCCCCCAATCCCGGTCTCCTTCTCAAACTCCTTAATTATCTTGTAATAACGGGGGTTCCACTCTTTCTCGAGCAGCTGGGGCCTGCAGGTCTTGTCCGACTGGTGAATGCCTGCAATAAGCTCCTGCTGGGCAAGCTCAGTCGAGTGGAACGCCATAATCATGTAAGGAGCATCAAGCTTCTTCGGGTTGAGAATGTAATCACTCCCCCTCTCAGCAAGCACGCTCGGGGCAAACGGCATCCAGAAGTCCCTCATCTTTATCTGGTCATTCACCTTGTAAAAGGTCTGCATCTTCGAGGGGTTTCCCAAAATGGAGCGGTTCCCGAGCGCCCGCGCCCCCCACTCGCTCTTTCCCGCAAGCCTTGCGACAATCTTGTCCTTTGAAAGCAGTTCGGCAATTTCCCCGTCGACATCTTTATGGAACTCAACGCTATACTTTCTCTTCAAGTCCCTTGTCTTAATCAATTCCTCAACATATTCGTTCGAATATTCCGGGCCCAGGTAAAGGTCCTTTATCCTCTTGGTTTCGTCGGGCTTCTTGCCAAAGTGGTTCAAATAAACATAATAGCATGCCCCGAAAGGGTTCGACTCATCCCCCCCGCTCGGGAACGGTGCGATGTTTTTCACTTCCGGCATTTCAGAGAGCTTCATGTTCATCTTCACGTTCATGAACACCCCGCCCCCCAAATAGAGCTCTTCTCCCCCGAGCTTGTCAAGGGAAGCCTTTGCGAACTTCCCAACCACATCTTCAGTCAGATACTGGAGCGCTGCGGAAATATTATCGAACCTCTCACCCTGTCCCTTCTCTTTGAGCCAGTACATGAAGCGCGTGAGAGGAAACGGGCTCGTGAAAACAAGCTTCTCAGTGTCGACGTCAATCACTCCTTTGAAAACATTATCGTAAGTTTTCCTGAAATATTCCTTCGCATAGGGCGCGAGCCCCATGACCTTGTACTCGTGCTCGAGCGCCTTCATCCCGAGGTAAGTGGTCGTTATGCTGTAAACATAGCCTATGGAGTTGTAAAAGGGAGTGCTCGCGACCCGCTCAACTTTTCCGTCGACAATCCTGTTCACTCCGGCGCAATAGTAGTCTCCCTCCCCATCCACCGTAAGCACGAGCGGGTTCCTCTCCTTCCCCCGCAATCCATAATAAGAGGAATAGGCGTGGCACACGTGGTGCTCTACGAAATGCACCTTTTCAGGGGGGATTCCATAAGCTGAGAAAAGCGTTTGCTTCACCCACTCCCTGCCCCTCCTGCCAGTGTTCTCCCTGTTCCTTATGACAAACGGAAGGAAGAGCTTCCTGAGGTTCCCATGCCTGTAGTCTACATATCTCCAGACTCTGGTCGCCATCGCCTTCGGGGTCAGCGGCATCTTCGCCCTGGACCCAGTGACAGGCATGTCAAGCGGGGCCGGCAATATGGTGAGCCCGCCGACAGCCACAGCATCAAGCTGTCCTGCAGCAATCCCTGCAGTCTTGAGGGTCCACTCAAGTGCTTCTTTCGGGAACCCGCTTGAGTTTTTCTTCTTGTCGAACCTTTCCTGCTGGGCAGCGGAGATTATCCGCCCATCCCGCATTAGGCATACTGAAGAGCAGTGCCCCACATGGAGTCCGAGTATCAAAACCATTGAATCAGCTCATTCATTTTTGAAGGGATAATTTTAAATCCCGCTCAGTTTTTCAGGAAGTTCTGTTATTGAGTTCAAAACGAGCTTCGGCTTGTAATCCGGGCCAGCCTTCTCAACGTCCTCCTTGCTCGAGGCTCCGGTCAGCACCAAAACTGTGTAGAGACCCATGTCATTGCCCCCGAGAATGTCGGTCTCGAGCCTGTCTCCAACGAGGAGTGTTTCCTCGGCTTTTGTCCCGAGTTCTTTCAGCGCCTGCTCGAACATCAGCAAATACGGCTTCCCAACAACGATGTCTGGCTTCCTCTGGGCGGCCCAGACAAGGGAGGCGACCATCGAGCCAGCCCCGGGGAGCGGCCCGCTCTCAGTGGGGAGGGTTGCGTCCTCGTTTGTGGCAATGAACTTTGCGCCCCTCTTCAGGGCCCTGAACGCGATTGCCAGCTTTTCGTAGGTCAATCTCCTGTCAAGCCCGACAACCACAAAGTCCGCGCCATCGTCCATCACCAGGTCGAAGCCGGCCCTGTCCAGTTCTTCAGCCAGGCCCTCCTCCCCGATTATGAATACCCTGCCTTTCCCGTACCTCTCCTTAAGGTAGCTCGCTGCGCAATAGGCAGAGCTCATGATTTCCTCTTCCTCAACCGAGAACCCGTTCTCGAAAAGGTATTTCCTAATCATCCTCCTGCTCCTAGTGGCGTTGTTGGTAAGGAAGCGGAGCTTCAGGCCCATGTCCCGAAGTTTCTTCACCGCAGCAGGAGCTCCGGGGACCGCGTCCCTCCCCAGCACAAGGACTCCGTCCAGGTCAATTGCAGATGCCTTGAAATCCAACCAATCACTCGAGAGAAATGGGCATAGAAAGATATTTAAATCTCCCAGCGAAAATCCAGAACGAAGGTGATAGTATGAGCAAATTCGTGATTGCAAAGCAGCTCGCTGGCAAAAAGCTTATTACCAACGAAGGCGAGGAGATAGGCAAGCTCGTCGACGTGAACGTGAACGAAGTAACTGGCAAACTCGAGTCCATCGTCATTGAGCCGAATCCGGACAACCCGACCGCGAGGTCACTCCACAAGAGCGACGGAATGATATTGATAAAATACAACGCAGTTCTTGCTGTTTCTGACCACATAATAGTAGACAAGAAGGGCCTCTAGAGCCCGCTTGTTTTTATTTTTGCTCTTCCTACCCCTAGTCATGGGTTTCATTGCCGGAGCTGACGAGGCGGGGAGAGGATGCTTGATAGGGCCACTGGTAATTGGGATAGCATTCGCCAAGGAGGGTTCGGAAGAGCAGATTCGCAGGCTTGGAGCAAAGGATTCGAAACTCCTCTCGCCTTCCTCTCGAACCCGCCTTTATTCCGAGCTCTCCTCAGTCTGCCGCTTCAAACTCGTCAAAATCACTGCAGAGGAGCTTAATTTACTAATGAAAACCAAGAGCCTGAACGAGATTGAGGCAATGAAGATAGCTGAGGGAATGAAAGGGGAGGAGGTTTTGGAATTTTTCGTGGATTCCCCGGATACAATCACAAAGAGATTTGAGAAGAGAATTCGCTCGTATGGCTTCAACCCCAAAAAACTCATCAGCGAGCACAAGGCAGACTCTAAATTCCCGATAGTTTCAGCAGCCTCGATTGCTGCGAAAGTGGAAAGAGACGAGGAACTTGAAAAAATAAAGCGCGAGGTCGGTTTCGATTTTGGGAGCGGCTATACCTCAGACGAGAGGACAATTGATTTCGTGAAAAAGAATCTCGCCAATAAGATTCTCCAAAAATATCTCCGCACCAAGTGGGTGACTCTCGACAACATGAAGCAAAGAAAGCTCGGGGATTTCGAAGAAGAGGACTAGAGCCTCAATCTCCCAATAACCCTCAGCCCCCTGTTCGCTCCAATCAACAGAGCCGAGTCTCCTTTTTTATAGGAAAATGGCTTTATGAGCGTCAGCTTAACTTTTCCGCTCCCCCCACCCTTCACTTCCCCTGAAACTTTACCGCTCGCATACTGCATCCCATAGGAAACAAAAACATCCTCGCTTCCAGAAACAGGAGTTCTTTGGAATTTTGTCATTTCGAGCCCGCAGGAAAGTTCATCCGCAGTCTCAAACCCTTCCCCATTAACCAGCTCAACCCCCCGCTCAACATCCTCGAGATCAACTCCCTTCAAGCACAGCCCCGTCCTGTCCCCGGCGCTCGATTCCTGCACGTCCTTGTCCTGGACTTGAATGGAGCGCACAGAAGCAGTCTTGCCAGAGGGAAGAGCCCTCAACTCGCCATGCACTTTAACTGTTCCGCTCTTTACGATTCCCAGCACAACGAGCCCGACGCTTTTCACAACAAAGGCTGAATCCACAGGAACTCGGAGAGGCGAAGAGACAGCCCGGTCAATATTAACCGAATCCAGTTTTTGGAGCATGGCTGAAGCATTGTTCTCGCAAGTTTCGAATTTCTCCACAGCTGTTCCCTTTGCAATCCCCGCCAATTCCTCTTTCGTTCCATCCCTGAAAACTACTACCCCTTTCATCCCAAGCGAATCAAGGGCGACAATGCATTCCCCAATCTCCTTGCTCACTCCATCGAAAACAAGCAATGCAATGTCTGAGGAGTTCAGGCAATGGAGGAGCGAGACCAGTTTTTCTGGATAAAGGCTCGGCTCATACAAGCAAAGGACCGAATCATCAGTTTTCCTGTTGTAAATGGTATAATCGCTCGCTGTGCCCTTCTTTGCGAGTTTTCCCGCAGTCTCAAATTTCAGGTCTATTACGGTGACACCCAAGTTTCGCATGGGAACGTTCTAGAGGAGAAAATTATTATTAGTTCCCAAGCTCCCCGTGAACTCTCACTAAGAATTCGTTCAGCTTCCCAGGCTCGAGCTTCCCGCCAGCAGCGATGTTGTGCCCTCCCCCCAAGCCAATCCCCTCAGTCGCGGCGTGCAAGAGCTTCGAGAGATTAACTCCCTCCTTAATGAGCTTCTGCGTGGCCCTGCCTGAAATCTTTATGCTTCCTTCATCGTAAAATGCGATTGCAATTATCGGCTTGTCCCTGCTTATAACCGAATACAGCATCCCGGCTACGACCCCGATAATCCCGTCCTCAATTACTCCCCGTCCATCCAAAAAGTAGAACTTTCCATAGTCCTCAACAGCATTCCGCCCATATTCAATGCCGTCCCTCAGGGCTTTCCTGTGCTTCAGCAGAAGGGCGCTCGCTTCCTTGTAGGCTCCCTCCTCGCCAAGGCAAACCCCTACCCCGACCTCGGGCTTCCCGTGCCTCCCGCAGGCATTAATCAAAGTGGAGAATTCCTTCGCATCCGAGAGCTCGGTTCCAGCCGGCCTTCTAGGGAGCCCATAAACCTCCCCAATCAGTTCGCTGGCACTGTGGCCCTTCCCTACAGAATAAAGGTGCTTCACAAGCCCGCTCACAAATGTTTTTTTCTCCTCCCTGCTCAGTTCCCCGTATTTCCTCCAGTTTTCCCCTTGCTTGGGCTCAATCCCGATGTCAGCGAGAAATGTTCCGGCTTTCTCCTCGCTCCCGGTTATCCCAGGCAAGTAGGGTTCGGTGCAGTAGGCAAGAAAAGAAACTAGCGGCCTGCTCACCCTTCCGAAGAGCCTCAAGTCCTGCTCGCAAGTTATTTCACCAGCCTCAACTCCCTGCTCGAGCACTTTCCTGTTCCAGCCAATGAACGGGTCCTGCATGTCCCCAACTGAGCCAACGATTGCGAGGTCCGCAAGGGAAGGCTCGCTGAAAACCAGGTAAGCGGTGCTCGAAGCAGACAGCTCCTTCCCGCCGTCAATTCCGAAAATGAAGGGGTTCACCTGGAGCACCTTACTATCATTGGCCTGGTGGTGGTCTATTATCAGCACTTCCGAATCAGGCAGGAGCTCCCCAATCCTCTCCCCCATCGCCCCGCCAAAATCAACGAAAACAATTTCGCGCTCACCCCTCAGCCCCTTCACAATCCCCTCATCGAGGCTCCTGAAAGTTCTATTCTGAGGGTCCTTCCCCATCCCCATGAGTCCTTTCTTCACAAGCGAGCCAGAGCAAACCCCATCGCAGTCGTAGTGGTTGACAATGAGAGGATTCTTCATTCTCGCAAGAAACTCTCGCCCCTCTTTGCACCTGTCCTCGAACATACATTAACTTCGCCAAAGAAAATATTTAAACCGGTCAGGGCAGCAGGTGCCGCGGCGCTTGCAGTCTCGCCCTCGGCCGTCTGCAAGCGGCCGCCCCCGAGGGCTGGCCGAGCCATCCGGATGGCTCGCCGCAATTGGCACTGCTGCCTAAGGTATTTAAATCCCGAGAGTCCAGAGTTCTACTGGTGGTAAGATGAAAAGCCCAGCAGGCTTCTTGCTCGAAGTTATCGGTGCAGTCCTAGTGGTTGCTTCCATTGCAGCAGCAGGACCGGCAATCGGTTCAATAATAGGCGGAACCACGAATGCAGTTTCCGATGTTCTAGGGGTGGTGTTCCTCGCCATAGCGGGGGTGGTGGGATTTGCCCTTGGTCTGTTCATGCACAAGATTGAGGCACTCGCAGGTGAGTAGATGAAAACAAAATTCGCACTCGCATCGCTAATGCTTCCAGCTCTTTCTTTCGCCCAGAACGCGACCGCAGTTGCAACCCCCTATATCTCGCCCTATTACCCGCTTATAACCAGCCCATACCTCGCAGCAACCCTCACCCTGCTCCGGGACATCACGATAATTGTCGTGCTCTGCGTGATTCTCTTCAAGCAGTTCGAGGGGAAAGAGAAGAAATAGTTACCGCATCCTGCCAAAGAACAATCTTCTGGCCCGAGCTTCTTAACCGAACATCCTGTCGAAGAATCCCTTCCTTTCCTTTTCTTCAGAGTCCCCGATTTTCTTCAGCGCTTCCTTCTGCTCATCGGTCAATTTAGTCGGAGTCCTCAAAATTACCCGGACAATCAGGTCCCCGCTTCCCCTTCCCCGGATTCTCGTCATCCCCTGCCCCCTTAACCTAAAGAGGGTGTGGGTTTGGGTTCCAGCAGGAACAGTGAGTGTCGCTTTCCCCTCAAGAGTGGGAACCTCAACTTCCCCACCGAGCGCCGCCTTTCCAAATGAGACGGGTACCTCGCAATAGAGGTCATCGCCATCGCGCTTGAAGAACTCGTGGGGCGCCACGTGAACCACCACATACAAATCCCCAGATTCTCCACCGTCATAATTCCCTTGCCCGCTCAGCCTCAAATAAGCCCCATCCTCGATTCCAGCAGGGATTTTTACAGTAATCCTATCCTCTCTCCGAATGCTTCCGCTTCCGCCGCATTTCTTGCATGGCTTTTCGGGAATCGAGCCAGTTCCCCCGCATTTTTCGCAGTCAGAGACTGTCATAAATTGCGCAAAACCCATCCTTCTGGCACTTCGAACTTTTCCTCTCCCCCCGCATTTCGAGCAAGTCACCCGCTTTCCCCCAAGCGACCCGGTTCCCCTGCACTCGCCGCAAGGCCCATTCCTGGGAACCATCACTTCCTGCTCAATCCCTGTTCCTGCCTGCTCCAAAGTGATTTGGACATCATAGCGGAGGTCATTATTTCTCCTTCTTCCCCCTCCGCCCATCCCGAAAAACGATTCGAAGATGTCCCCGCCAAAGCTCCCCCCAGAATCCCCGAAACCGAACTCCCTGAAAACATCCTCGAAGTTTACGTTCCTGAAGATGTCCTCCTGGGAGTACATCCGGTCAAAGCCCGCATGCCCGAACTGGTCATATTGTGCTCTCTTCTGGGCATCCGAGAGTACAGCGTAGGCCTCTGAAATCTCCTTGAATCTCTCCCCAGCCCCGGAATCCTTGTTCCTGTCAGGGTGGTACTGGAGGGCGAGCTTCCTGTAGGCGGTTTTTATCTCATCCAGCGGGGCTGTTTTCGAAACTCCCAGGATTTCGTAGTAATCTTTCTTGGTAGTCATTTGGGAGTCCCCTATTTCTTGTCATTCACCTTGTAATCCGCATCGTAGACATTGTCCCCGCCAGGTCCGTAATTGCCCTTGAAGCTGTCGCTTCCTCCACTGGCTCCCGGGCCTGCGGAGCCCCCGCCCCCGCTTCCGCCAGCACCTGCGCTTCCCTGGTACATAGAACCCCCGGCCTTCTGCATCACGTCCTTTAGTGCGTCTCTCCTAATTTTCACCTGCGCAATGTCCTGGCCTTGGAGCGCTTTCTTTAGGTCTTCAGTCTTCTCAGAGACTTCCTTCTTCAGGTCTGCTGAAAGCTTTTCCCCATATTCCTTGAGCATCTTCTCAGCAGTATACACCAAGGTTTCCGCTTCATTCTTGGTCTCAGCCTGCTCGCGAACCTCCTTGTCCTTCTCCTCGAACTTCTTTGCCTGTTCCATCATCTTCTCGACATCCTCCTTCGAGAGCTTGTTCGGGGCCATAATGGTGATTTTCTGCTCCTTCCCAGTCCCCTTGTCCTTCGCAGAGACGCTGAGAATCCCGTTTGCGTCTATGTCGAAGGCGACCTCCACCTGGGGCACCCCCCTCTGGGCAGGCGGAATCCCGTCCAGCCTGAAGTTGCCGAGCTCGACGTTGTCGCGAGCCATTGCCCGCTCCCCCTGGAGGACATGGATGTCGACGCTGGTCTGGAAATCAGCAGCAGTCGAGAACACCTGGGTTTTCTTTGTCGGGATGGTTGTGTTCCTGTCGATGAGCTTGGTCATGACTCCCCCAAGGGTTTCAAGCCCCAGCGAAAGCGGCGTCACATCGAGCAGCAGTATGTCCCGCACTTCCCCACCGAGCACGCCTGCCTGAATCGCAGCGCCGAAAGCCACGCACTCCATGGGGTCGACTCCCCCTTCTGCTTTCTTGCCAAGCATGCTCTCAACGAAACGCTGCACAATCGGCATTCTGGTCGGCCCGCCCACGAGAATCACCCTTCCGATATCATTTGGGGTAACCTTCGCATCAGCGAGCGCCTGTTCAACCGAGCCCCTGCACCTCCGAATCAGCGGTTCGACAATCTCCTCGAGTTTTGCCCTGGTGAAATCGAACACAAAGTGCTTCGGCCCGCTCGAGTCCGCGCTTATAAACGGCAAATTAATCTGCGAGTTCAAGGTTGTCGAAAGCTCAATCTTGGCCTTCTCAGCAGCCTCTCGAAGCCTCGTATTAGCAACCGGGTCTTTGGATAAGTCCAGTCCTGTCTCTCCCTTGTAGTAAGCAACAAGGTAGTCGACAATCGTCCTGTCCATGTCCGTTCCGCCCAGCTGGGTGTCCCCGCTCGTGGACTTGACCTCGAATACCCCGCCTCCGAACTCCATTACCGTTACATCGAGAGTCCCGCCCCCAAGGTCGAAGACCAGGATTTTCTGCTCCTTCCCGGCTTTGTCAAGCCCATAGGCGAGCGAGGCAGCAGTCGGCTCGTTGATTATCCTGACTACATCCAGCCCAGCTATCGCTCCGGCATCCTTTGTCGCCTGCCTCTGGTTGTCATCGAAATAGGCAGGAACAGTTATCACCGCCTTCTCGACCTTGTCCCCAAGGAACGCCTCCGCGTCCCGCTTAATCTTCTGCAATATGAAGGCCGAAATCTGCTGTGGGGTATACTCCTTCCCATAAACCTTGTACCTGTAATCAGTCCCCATTTTCCTCTTCGCAGCCATCACCGTTCCTTCTGGGTTGGTAACTGCCTGCCTTCTCGCCGGCTCGCCAACCAGCATCTGCCCGTCCTTGGTAAAGGCGACAAATGAAGGGAAGGCCTTCCCAGCCACTGTAGTTCCCTCTGCGCTTGGAATAAGCCTCGGCCTGCCTCCCTCAAGGACAGCAGCAGCCGAGTTCGAAGTTCCAAGGTCAATTCCGATTATTTTTCCCATATTCAACACCTCTAAACGCAAGTTTTTTCCAGGCTCGCAACAAAAAAATCCAACTGCCCGAGTTCTCGAGGCATCCCGAGATGCCTGTTTTCGAGCCGGGCGAGCATTTTTTTGTTTTGTCTCACCTAGCTTTCTCCTCTTCAGCAGGCTTCCTCGTCACGCTCACCATGGCGTGCCTGAGAATCCGCCCGTTGTAAATGTATCCCTTCCTCATCTCCTTTGCGACAACCCCCTCTCCCCCCTCGCTTTCGACCATCTCGACCGCATCGCACCGGTCAGGGTCGAACTTCTTCCCAAGGCATACTATGGGCTCCACGCCCTCCCCCTCTAAGAGGTCCTCCAGCTTCTTGTGCAGGAGGCGGATGCCGTTCCGCAGCTCGCTCTCGCTGCTTGCGTGCATATGGGCCTCTGCGGCCTCGAACTCGTCGGCAAGGGCTATGAGCTTTGCAAGGACTGCCCCCCTGCCCTTTTCCGAGGCCTCGCCCTTCTCCTTCTCCGTCCGTTTCTGGTAGTTCTCGAACTCCGCCTGAAGCCTCTTCAGGTCATTCACGAGCTCCGAGTTTTCCTTTTTCAATCCCTCGGCCTCGCTTTCCCCGGTTTCGAGAGCCACCTTGTCCTCCCCTTCTCCGCACTCAGCCCGCTCTTTCTGTTGATTCTCCCCTTCGACCATCACAACCCCCCTCGCTCATTCCTCTTGAGCAGCCGTTTTTCCCTCATCTGGAATTCCCTTTCCAGCTCATCCATGTCCTGGTCGATTTCCGCAGCCATTTTCTCAAGGTCCTCGAACATGGTGAGAGCCTGCTTCCGAAGCTCGTGCATCGTCATCTGCAGGTTCTCGTTCCTTAGGTGATAGCGCCTGTTCTCCCTCTCAACAATGCCTGCTTCCTCGAGCCTCTTCAGGTGGTGGAGGCAGGTTATCCGATTAACCCCCGAGAGTTCGGAAAGCTCGGAGCCCCCAATGCCATCGCTCCGGGAATACTTTACGACAGTCCGGAAGACTTGGACAACGGTCCTGTCCGTATCCCTGCCGGAGACTATCCCAGCAGCCTCGCACAGGGCCTCAATGGGGTCGCCCTTCCCTGGGACCCTCCTAATCCTTATCATCAGGCCTTCGGCCATTTTTTCACTCCGAAATCGTTAATATGATTTTAACAGTCTATTTTTTATGGGGGGAAAAGTATTTAAATGTTCATATCATCTTGACAGTTTTTGCGAACCCTTGGCTTTGCGAGCCATTATAAACCCATAAGTCCATAATTAGTCTGCCTCGTTGAGAGGCCCCGTCATATGCGGGATTAGCGCACTCAGAGTGCGAATTGGAAAAAATAGGTGGAAAGTATGGATGAAGAAGGAGAAGACCGCGACGATCGCGGATTTGGCGGACACGGCAGAGGCGGCGGTCGCGGCGGAAGCAGGTTTGGCGGCGGCGGCAGGGGCTTCGGCCCAAGGGAAATGCACAAAGCAACTTGTTCCGATTGCGGACAGGAGTGCGAAGTGCCGTTCAAGCCAACAGACGGCAGGCCTGTTTACTGCAGGGACTGCTACCAAAAGCACAAGAAGTTCTAGGTTTTGTAAACCTGAATTAAACTAATGCTTCTATTTCTATTTTTTATTTTAAGGCCCTAGGGGAAGCGCTAAGCGAGAAAAAATTCGAGTTAAAAAAAGAAATCACACAGAACTCTTGCCCCGAGAGCCTCCAGTTTGTTTTACTGGTATTTCCCGTTAATCGTTCCCGAGTCCGAGTGCTGGATGTTGTACTGGTCCAGGGCATAGGGGAACAAGAGCTGGTAGTTATACGCCCCCCCACTCGCCCCTCCGCACGGGTAAGAGGAGTTCGAGCCGACAATCGTCCCGTTTATGATTACCTGCCTCCCAGCAGGCACACTGACCACCCAGACCCCGTTCACCGGGTCATGGACCAGGTCAAGCGGGTTCCCGACCTCATCCCTGACCCCGATTGGCTGGTTGATGAACCCGCAGTTCGGGGCCCAGGGCTTCCTGAACTTCATGGTATACGCATCGTTACTTCCGTTTACCCCGAGGTCCAGGTCTATCCCGCCGATGTTCGCAAGCGCCAAGGTCACATAAGAGGTATCCTGGCTCCCGCCGACGAAATTCCAGGCCACCGGCCTCAATACAGAGAACCCGGCAGCCTGCATCACTGAGGAAGGGTTGAACACCCCGAGGTTCCAAAGGACTACCGCCAGCACAACTATGACGAGCACTGCCCATCCGTAGCTCATCATGTACTCAAAAGAGCCCTGTCCCTTACTCATTCAATCGACAATATATTGGAAGAACGGTTATAAAGGATTGCCTACTCTGGCTCTGTAAAAAACCTTGGGGCAGCAGCGCACCGCGGCAGGCGGCATCCGGATGCCGCCTGGTCGGCTCCCGGGAGCCGACCTGCCTGCCCGGGCAGGCAGCCGCATGTTGGGGGCGCTGCTGCTGGGCATTTCTACAGGGCCCCTACTCTCGTTCATCTGCTCCAACCTCCAAAACAAATCCTGAAATCGGGGATTTGCAGGTTCAGCAACTAGGAAATCTTATAAACATCAACGCACAATTGCAGTTCTGATTTCATTATCACGGAGATGTTGAAATGGGAAAAATACTGGTGACTGGCGCATTCGGGCTTGTTGGCTCAGACCTCGTCCCGGCGCTCCAGAAAAAGTACGGCAGGGAAAACGTAATAGCAATGGCCCATTCCCACTCCCCAGAGCATTTCGAGGGAGTTATTGAAAGCGGGGACGTGACTGCCCCGGATTCAGTCGAGAGGATAATAACGCAGTACGGAGTGTCTGAAATCTATCACCTATCTGGCATCATCTCAGCAGGAAGCGAGAAGAATCCCGCGCTCGCCTGGGCAGTGAACCTGGGCGGGCTGAAGAACGTTCTCGACCTCTCCGTGAAGCACAAACTGAAAGTGTTCTGGCCCAGCTCCATCGCAGTCTTCGGCCCGACCACCCCGACGCAGAACACCCCCCAGCACACCGTCCTCGAGCCCACGACAATCTATGGGGTTGCAAAAGTCGCAGGCGAGCTCCTATGCCAGTACTACTCTTCGAGATACGGGCTCGATGTCAGGAGCCTCAGGTATCCCGGGCTTCTGGGCTGGAAGGCGCGGCCAGGGGACGGGACCACTGAATATGCGATTTGGATTTTCTATGGGGCCATAAAGGAGGGAAAATACACTTGTTTCCTGAAAGAGGATTCTGTTCTTCCGATGATGTACATCGATGATGCGATAAAAGGGACAATTGACCTCATGGACGCAAAGAAGGAGAGGATAAAAGTCCGGACAAGCTACAACTTCGCGGCGATGAGCTTCGCTCCGAAGGACATATGTGAAGAGCTGAAAAAGCACGTCCCCGGGCTTAAGATGTCCTGCGAGCCGGACTTCAGGCAGAAGATTGCGGATTCCTGGCCAAAATCCATTGACGATTCGGAAGCGAGGAAGGACTGGGGCTGGAAGCCAAAATACGATTTGCCAGCCATGACCAAGGAGATGCATCTTCACCTGAGCGAGAAACTGAAAAAATAAAAAACTAGAGCACGCGGTTCCTGCCGTCTCACTCAAAGCCGTCGGCAGGAAGTCTGCCCCCAGGCAGACCGAGTGCCCCGAGGCACTCGCCGCAATCGGCGCTGGGAAACCTACTCCCTCTTTCCAAGCTCCTTGTCGAGCACCATGAGGCCGCTTCCAGAGTTCCCAACAATCTTGAGCTTCTGGACAATCTCGTTCGCCGAATCCTCTTCCTCGACCTGCTCGTCTATGAACCACTTGAGCATGCTCCCGCTCGCCCTGTCCTTCTCGGACTCCGCAAGGTCAGCCAGGCCATAAATCATCTGCGTTACATTCTTCTCGTGTTCGTACGCCTGCTCAAAGACCTCAAGCGGGCTCTTCCAGGAGCTAGGAGGCTTTTCAATAGTTTCAAGCACAACTCTCCCTCCCCTTTCAGCCACGAAATCGAAGAACTTCATCGCGTGCTTTTTCTCCTCCTCGGCCTGCTTTCTCATCCAGTGGGCAAATCCCTTCAAATTCTCTGCCTCAAAATAGGCTGCCATGGACAGATAAAGATAGCCTGAGTAGAGCTCGCGGTTTATCTGCCGGTTTATTGCGTCATTCATTTTTTTCTTAATCTCCACACAATCACCTATATTTTTCCAACCAGGTCCAGGCCCGGCTTCAGCGTCTTCGCCCCAGGAGCCCAGTTCATAGGGCACACCTGCCCATTGTGGTCTCTCACGAACTTCGCAGCCTGCAGCTTCCTTATGAGCTCGGCGCTGCTCCTCCCGATGCTGTTGTCATGGACCTCATAAGCCTTCAGAATCCCGTCAGGGTCGATGAGGAACGTTCCCCTAAGTGCAACACCCTCCCCCTCAATGTAGACCCCGTAGTCCCTTGAGATTTTCCCGGTCTTGTCCGAGAGCATCGGGTACTTGATTTTCCTTATCATGTCAGATTGGTCGTGCCAGGCCTTGTGCACGTATTCGCTGTCAGTGCTTACCCCGACCACCTCGGCTCCAAGACTCTTGAACTTCTCGTATTGGTCTGCAAGCTCCCCGAGCTCAGTCGGGCAGACAAAGGTGAAGTCCCCAGGGTAGAAAAACAGCACAACCCATTCTCCCTTGTAATCTGACAGGTGAACGGTCGTCAATTCATCCCCATGATACGCCTTGCCGCTGAAGTCAGGGGCAGGTGCATTTATAGTTGGCATAGGACTACCTCCGTTATAATTAACGCTTGTTGATATTCATAAATTGGTCATTTATTTAAACCTTTTGGTTCGAAATCTAAACATATGAAAAACAGGGAAAAAGAGCTGGCGAGGGAAGTGCTCAAGCTCAAGCGCGAGATTGGGCCTTTAGTGGGCAATCGGGTTGCCGAGCTCAAGGGGAATCCCGATTGGTTCTCCGAGCTTTGCTTCTGCCTGCTTACTGCGAACTATACTGCAGAAGGAGGAATCCGAATCCAGAAGGAAGCAGGGGGGGATTTCCCGAAAATGTCCCTTGGGGAATTGCGGGCATTCCTGAAAAAATGCGGGCACAGGTTCCCCAACGCCAGGGCGGGTTTCATTCACGAGGGGAAGAAGCACACTGGCAAGTTAACGTGCTTAGTCAACATGAAAGACTCTCACGAACGCCGGGAGTGGCTAGTTGCAAACGTAAAGGGGTTAGGGTACAAGGAGGCAAGCCACTTTCTTAGGAACGTCGGCTATATGGACGTCGCAATAATCGACAGGCACATCATAAACCTGCTAGTTGAGTATGGAATCATAACAAGGCCAAAAACAATAACAAAAACCCGGTATCTTGAAATCGAGAAAGCCCTTGAGAAGTTGGCGAAAGCGACTCGTTTCAGTTTGGGCGAGCTCGACTTTTATCTTTGGTACATGAAGACGGGAAAAGTGCTGAAATAGTTGCCCTCTTCAGACCCGGTTCGAGAACAAACGTCGTAAAGCTCACTGAGAAATACAGGAGACTGTTTCTGGAGTAGCGATTGTAATATAAATCCATCCGTTTATACTTATATTCGTGAAAACTAATATATTGGGCGTAATCTCAGACCCAACCCGTTTCTCAATCCTCTCAGCTCTTTCGAACTACGAGCGATGCGCATGCGGAATCCCCACTCTTGTCAAGAAATCCCAGCCCGCAGTCTCCCAGCACCTGGCTGTTCTTAAGTCAGTGGGCTTAGTCGTCATGAGGCGAGACGGGGCGAGGAGGATGTACTCGCTGACTCCGAAGGCGAAGAGGGTCTTAAGGGACGTCTCAAAGTGGTGACTGAATGAAAATCGAAGTCTTCGGAAGCGGTTGTGCGAAATGCAAGGAACTCGAAAGAAGAACCAGGGAGGCAGTTGCCAAAGCCGGGCTTAAGGCGGAAGTCGAGCACGTCTACGATTTGGGCAAGATTGTCGAGAAAGGCATTTTCTCGACCCCTGCAATCACAGTTGACGGCAAACTGCTGGTTTCCGGAAGAGTTCCCGAGGTTTCCGAACTAATCTCTTTGCTGAAGAAGTGAGTTGATGAACGACAAATACCTGTTCGCACTGTTCGCAACAGTTTTCCTGTTCGCCTACCTGTTGCCTGCTGAGGAGAGCTGGCCCGAGTCTCCGATAACCGGCGGGCTTGCGTTTCTTCATGAATACGCGAAATTCCACATGCTCACCGGGCTTTTGCCGGCGTTTTTCATCGCCGGGGCCATTGCGTCGCTCATCAAGAAAGAGCTGGTCCTGAAATACCTGGGCTCGAAAACCAGCAAGCCCGTCTCCTACGGTGTTGCCGCGGTTTCAGGCTCGGTTTTAGCAGTATGCTCATGCACAATCCTGCCGCTCTTCGCCGGAATATGGAAGAAAGGCGCAGGACTAGGCCCCGCAATCGCGTTCCTCTTCTCAGGCCCGGCAATCAACGTTGCAGCAATATTCCTGACCGCCTCAGTGCTTGGCTTTCAAATCGGCCTCGCCAGAGGGGTTGCAGCCATTTTCCTCTCAATAGTCATCGGCCTGTTGATGGCTTTCATTTTTTCAAAAGAGGACAAAGCTCGGGGAGAACTGGTTTCGGAGGCAAAGTCTGGACTCCCCCTAAGCACTGCAGTTGTTTTCATAGCCTTGCAGGTCCTCTTTCTCGTGGCCAATGGCCTAGCACTGGATTTCTCCATGAAACTGAGCCTTTTCGCCATAATACTCCTCTCAGTTGCCTATATCGCCTGGTTCCGGCTTCCCCGTGAATACGCAAAATCATGGCTAGATGAAACGTGGTCTCTCTCGAAAACGATGCTCCCGGTTCTCTTCGCGGGAGTTTTCATCGCCGGGCTGGTCCAAGCAATACTGCCAGCGGAACTAGTTTCATATTATGTTGGCGGGAATTCATTTACAGCGAACATACTCGCCTCTATCTTCGGTGCGCTCATGTATTTTTGCACCTTGACCGAAGTCCCGATAGTCCAGATGTTCGTTTCCAAGGGAATGGGTTCTGGTCCATCCCTTGCGCTACTGCTTGCAGGCCCGTCGCTCTCGCTTCCGTCAATGTTAGTGCTTAATCGGGTTTTAGGGGCAAAGAAGACAATTGCGTATGCATTGTTCGTCATTCTGTTCTCCGCATTAGCCGGAGTTACCTTTGGGTGGATTAATGGTTGAAATCGTCAGCTATTCAAGGAAGGATTCCCTCCAGGCTCTTGAACTAATCGGGCAGGTGACGGAGGACTGGGGCGAGGGGTGGAAGGAGCTGGTCTCGGGCATGTTCGAGAACGAGAGCAGCTGCCCGTTCCAGCTTGAGAAATTCGTGGCGAAGGAAAAGGACGAGGTGCTCGGGCTCCTGGTTTTGAAGAAGGAAATCTGTGCCTCGGTGATTTATTTTTTGGCAGCAAAGCCTGGGAGAAGGGGGGAGGGAATTGGGAGCGAACTCCTGAACCGAGCCGAAGAGTGCGCCAAGAATTCCAAATGCTCTTTTCTCCGGGTGGATGTCTACGATGGATTTGAGAAGAACAAGGCGTTCTATCTGAAGAATGGGTTTGAGCCCTCGGGAAAAGTGGACAATTACTACGAGTTCGGGGACTCGCAGGCCTTCTTTTTCAAGAAAATTCAGTGAGCTAGTCGCCGAGCTTTTGGCTTATCTCCTTGTGCATCTGGACAAAAACTGCTTTGCACCCATCGTGGGAGGCGTTGGAGTTGCAGCTCTTGAGGGCCTTTTTTACCTCGCTCTCGGAAACTACTGTTTGATACAAGTAAAGGCTTCTCGCATAAATGAAGAACGGGCAATCACCACCACCTCGAGTCAAGTGCAGTCCAAGAGTTCCCATGTCAAGATGGGAAGAAGACAACAGTTCGCCAGGCAACCCAAAATATGCATCGTATCTCGCATCGGCGTCTGGAGGAACTGGTTTTTCTCTCTTCGTAAACTTTACTGATTCAGAGCCGTACAAACCTCGCATAATCAATGGAAATGCATTGCCTTTAATCGTTATTATTGGTGCACTCGGAACACCGACCAAAGCTACATTCTTCCTTATCCGAACTCCTCCAAACTGTCCATTTGCGGCTTCTAACCCTTCTACCGGATATCCGCCGAAGTCTCTTCCATGTATCATGAAAATCGTTGATTTGTCCGAACCAAAAATATAACTGAAAATGGCTAGATAAGAGACGGATTCTTCTCTCCATAAGTCTCTTATTGCTCGTACTTGTTCTTCAGTAACGCCGCTTATAAAACCGTCTCCGGATTTCATCTCTGTCTTTCCAATTAGGGGATATCTTTGCATAAAGTCTGCAAGCTTTCCTCTAAACTCAGGGTCATGAGTTAGAATTATCTTCAATTTTACGTCTCCAAAAAAAGCGCTTCCGACCTTCCCAAGAAATGAAGCATATTTTTCTCCCAACTGCAACACAGCATGTTTAACCTCCTCACCGTCCATTTTAAGCAAACTTGCATTTGCTGCAGAAGAGACCGCATATTCATAGCTTGGGACTACAAGCGTCAGCTCTTGTCCTGTTGCCCTAGCGATCTCAAAATAACGAGTTGCTTTTACCAACACGTCCCATGAAACCTTCGTTAGTCCAGAAATCTCCAGCTTCCATTGCGTTGGGAACTCAGTTATCCCCAATTCATCTATGACGCTTTTCGGGATATCGGCTCCGCCATCGAAAATTGGTTTCGGTGGTGGGTTCTCTAAAGCCCATTTTACAATTCTCCCATTCGTCACCCCATGTGCAACTACGTCACCATGGTGTAAAAAACAGAAACCGCCAATAATCTGTCCATCTCCACCTCGAACTCTTTTTTCAATTAGACTTAGATTTTCACTAAAAAACGCAGAAAATCTGGCCCCGCGGTATCCCTCCACGGTCTCCTCGCTAACCACTCCTTTTTTTAGAGGGCCAAAAACAGTTATTGGTGCAAATGTCTCTTTACTGGTCCAATGCTGTGTCGCCATCGGGAAAACGTGTTTCGTGAAATGTCTAGACGTCCCATCAGTTGAAAGAATCCCCTGTCGCATGCCCATTATTTCTAAGAATTCAGTTTTATATCCTTTTTCAGATAGGGAAAGCCCCGGTCGCCCTGTCGAACTCGCGGATTGCCTTCAGGAACTCCCTCATGCATCCCCTGCAGAGCAAGCCCGTCCTTCTCCTCCTGTCTGCCTCCCCAATCAGCTCCACGGCGTGCCTGAAAGCAGTTTCGAAATCGAGTCCGTCATTGAGGGCCTCGAAAAAGAGCCTCCTTTTCTCCAGAATAACAGGGCAGAAGTGCTCCCTCACCTTGCACCTCTTCGTGTTCTTTATGTGTTTCATAGTGTTCCTAAACTCCCGATACTTGGCTTCGTATTCCCGGAGCCTGGAAAGGGTGAAGTTCACCTTTTTGGTATACGGTTTTGAGAGGAGAAGCCACTTTATCGCAGTCACCGAGAACCCCATGCCCTGCAGCTGCTCGACTGAGTAGTAGTTCTTGAGGCTCTTGCTCATCTTCTTTCCGTTCACCATTAAGTGCCTCACGTGGAACCAGTATTTTGCCGGAATCTCTCCAGTCAGCGCCTGCACCTGGGCAATCTCGTTCTCGTGGTGCGAGAAGATGTTGTCGAACCCGCCTGCGTGGATGTCCATGGGAATTTTCAGGAATTTCATGCAGAGGACAGGGCATTCTGCGTTCCAGGAGGGCATTCCCTTCCCGAGCTTTGTTTTCCAGTAGATTTTTCCGTGCGATTTGCGGTAAGCATACCAAAGGAGGAAGTCGCCTGCCTGGAATCCCTGGTAATCGTAGAGGCGAACGCGGGAGTTGAGCTGCTTTTTCATAAACTTGTATTTCGAGAGAATCCCGTAGTTCTTGGATTTCGAGATGTCGAAATAGATGTCCCCATTCAGCCCATAGGCATACCCTTTCTTCATCATTTCCTGAATTGCCGCAACCATCTCCTTGACATTTTTCGAAGCTCGCGGGTAACAAGTTGCAGGGAGGAGCCCGAATTCCTTGGTCCCATCGAAAAAGACTTTTGTGTTCTTCCTCATCAGACTCCAGAACTCGGTTTTGCTTTTTTTGGCAGCGGCAATCCCCTTCGTCTCAAGGTCCGTGATGTTCATTATGTGCCTGACCTTGTATCCATCGTGGACGAGGACCCGCTTCAGCAAATCCTCATAAATGAAGGTCCGGTAATTCCCAAGGTGCGGGAGGTCATAGACCGAGGGGCCGCAGGTGTAGAACTGAATCTCTTTCGGGTTCACAGGTATGAAATCCTCCTTCCTTCCAGTTATTGTGTTGTAGAGCCTAAGGGCCAAACTCACACCTGCATGCGCTTGAAGCTATAAGTGCCAATGAGAATTGCGATTATCATCGTGGTCCCTATCACTAGCAGATCAACAATTATTGGAAATTGCCCTCCCCCGACCATCACCTGCCTCAGCGCATCCACTCCGTAGAACAGCGGGTTGAGTTTAACCACGACGTCGAGCCAGCCCGGGAGGTTGCTGGTTGGAAACAGGGCCCCGGAGAACAGGAACATGGGCCACATCACGAAAGTCATCACCAGGTTGAATCCCTCGGGGCTCGAGAGGTTCGCCCCGATTATCAGGCCGATACTCACAAGGCAGGCCCCGAGATAGACTGCTATGAGAAAAGCGAGAATTGCCGTCAGAGGACTCAGGTTGAAACCAAACAGGGTGCTAGCAATCACCAACAGAAGGCCTGTCTGAATCGCCCCATCGGTGACTCCCCCAAGCATTTTCCCTATGAATACAGAGGTTCTGCTGACTGGGGCAACCAGGACCTCCTTCAGGAAATCCAATTTCCTGTCCCACACGATGTAAACTCCATAGAAAAGCGAGACAAACAGCACATTCATCGAAATTATTCCTGGAAACACGAAATCCTTGTAGTTGACTCCCTGCAAATCAACAGATGCCCCGAGCCCGGTCCCGAGGGCTGCGAGCCAGAGGAGCGGGGTGATTATGGACGAGACTACCCTCTCCTTTTCCCTGAAGAAAACCTTGACTTCCCGGAGCCAAATGCCGTAAATCCCAGTTAGTTCGCTCATAAATCTCATCTATTGTTCGAGTTCATGGTCCTCTCGAAAATGCCCCCTTCCGCATGGTCCTCCCTGATGTCTTTTCCAGTGTAGTGGATGAACACGTCGTTCAAAGTCGGTTTTCGGACCTCTATTTCTCCAAGCTCGCCAGTTTTCGCCAAAAGCGCGCAGAGGTTCTTCCCAGCGTTCTCGACCTTTATTTTTACGAGCTCCCCACTCCGCTCGATTCCCTTCACGAACTTGAGCCCCTTCGTGAGCTTCGCGATGTCCTTGTCCGTTTTCGCCATTACTATGTCGTCTGCCCCAAGGCTCTTTTTCAATTCGAATGGAGTCCCAAGGGTGATTAGCTTACCGTGGTCAATTATGGCAATCCTGTCCGCCAGATTTTCGGCTTCCTCCATGTAATGGGTTGTCAGGAGAACGGTTATGTTCTGCTTTCTCGCCAGGTCCCGTATGTAAGTCCATATGTGGTTCCTGGTCTGCGGGTCAAGGCCAGTTGTCGGCTCATCGAGGAAAAGAACCTTTGGCATGTGCAGGAGGCCCCTGGCTATTTCTGCCCGCTTCCTCATCCCTCCTGAGTAAGTTTTAATCTGCCCGTCCGCCCTGTCAAAGAGCCCCACGATTTTCAGGACTTCGGGGATTCTCCTGAGCCTCTCGCTCTTTTCCATTCCGTACAGCAATCCATGAAGCTCGAGGTTCTCCCTCGCTGTGAGCAGGTCGTCTATGCTCGGGGACTGGAAGACAATGCCTATTGACTTTCTTACTTGGAGAGCCTGGTCCCTGATGTCAAATCCGTTGACAGTGGCAGTCCCGCTCGTGGGCGCGAGAAGCGAGGTCAGCATCGAAATTGTCGTTGTTTTTCCAGCCCCATTGGGCCCGAGGAGAGCAAAAATCTCGCCCTCCTTAATCACGAGGTCCAGAGCATCCACTGCCGTCAAGTTGCCGAACTTCTTAGTAAGCTTGAAAGTCTTAATCACAATAAGCCCTTTAGAGAATAGGTCCCGGGAATTTAAAACATTAGCGGAGGCTTAACATCGTTAGGAATTCCAATTAAAAAATCTTCCCGCCAAATTCTTTTCATGAAAAAATTCAAGTCTGGTTCAGAGTTCAAGGCAAGCCTAAACAATGACGAAGTGACTGCAGTTTTCTACATGGCCTACTGCCCTTTCTGCCGCGCATTCTGCCCGAAGTTTGAAGCGAAATTCGGCAAGAGCGATAAGCACGTTATGGTTGCCATTGATGAGGATTCGGATTGCTCCTGGGTTGACTACAAAATCGATGCTGTTCCAACTGTGCTTGTTTTCAAGGGGAAGAAAATTGTGAAGCGATTCGATGCGGTTCCCGGAGCCGGGCTGAAAATTGAAGACGTGAAATAAGACTAACTCGAAGCATTTTTCCAAAGAAGCTTAAAGTGGATGTTGTAAGCTTTCGCCAGCTGCTTGCTCACCATCATGACTGCAAAGAAATCGTCCTGCGTTGGATGGTAAATGATCACCCTGTCCGCATAGAGAATTATTGAAGATGGGAGGTCCATCCCGCTCGGAAGCCATCGCACCTTTACGTTCTCCCCCCTCAGTTCTTCTAAGCCCTGTTTTTCCGCGCTCGCCAGCACATACCTGTTGATTTTGAGTTTTTCCATCTGCTTTAGGAAATTCAGCCACCAAACTCCCACAACTTGATACGACCTCCCAGTCCACCCGATTGTCCTCCATTTCGCCCCCATTTTAGTGTGCTTCATCAAGTCCATGAATACTGTCTTGAATCCCTCCTTCCCCCTAAACATCATTACGTCGAACCGTTCCCCCCTCTCAGGAGTTATCTGCTTTATTTTCTTAATTGCAGCGTCAAGTTCAGTGTTCAGTCTCTTCAGTTCAGCTTCCTTTTGCCTTAGAACATCCCTCAATCTCTCAGGTTCAGCAGCCTGAAAATGCCTCTTGTTGTCCCTTATGGCAAATGAGGCGAGCCCTTTCGTTCCTAAGGAATTCAACGAGTCGTACACGTGCGGCCTGCTGATGTTCGTGCGCTTAACCAGCGTGCTCGCCGGGCAGGGGCCGTATTCAGCAAGAAGAAGATAGACCTCTGCCTCCTGTTTTGAGAGGCCAAGTCTCTCGAGCTCCGGTATTTCCATATGGAGGGCCTGTTGTCCATTTTCAGGACAACATACCTTATTAGGCAGGAAAACATAAATACGTATGTCCATGAGCAACAGGACAAAAAAAGTAGTCCGAGGGACAATCAAAAAACCTACGGACTACGGGTTTCAGGTCATAACTCCCTGGTTCCGCGAGCACCAGAAGACCGAGGCAAGGGAAAAACTGATTTCCGAAGCCCTCCGAAAAGGCCGGATGAGCCTTTATGTTCACATCCCTTTCTGTAAATCCAAATGCGCCTATTGTGCCTATGTCTCAAGGACGCCCACGACCGACCTAGTGGACTCATACTTCGAAGCTCTAAAAAACGAGATTCAGTTATTTGGGTCGCTTTCGAACGTCCAAGTGACATCAATATACTTTGGAGGAGGCACTCCAACGCTCATCCCAACAAAACTACTAGAAACGATGGCTTTCGTGCGCTCTCGGTTTTCAGTGAAGGAAGGCGCAGAAATAACAGTCGAAACCCACCCGAAAACAGTAAATACGCGCCTTTTATCTTCTCTGAAAAAAGCAGGCGTTAACCGGCTTTCCATGGGTGTCCAGTCATTCTCAAATGAAATTTTGAAAGCTATGAACCGAGGCCACACGGCAGAGGAGGCGATTGATGCAGCACAAAAAATCAGGGCTGCAGGGTTTCAGAGGTTCAATATAGACCTAATTTACGCCTACCCAAAGCAGGACATTGAAATTTGGATGAAAACCCTTGAGCAGGCAGTTGTGCTTTGCCCTACTGAGATTACAACTTACCGTGTAAGGCTCGGAAACAGGGGGGGCAAAACGCCGCTCAGGCTCCAGTATGAAACGAGCCCGGAAGACTTTCCGGACGAGGCTCTCGTATCAAAAATGGAGACAAGTACGAGGAAAATCTTGGGGAAGAACGGCTATTCCGAAAGTCCCGTCGGATGGTTCATAAAAGAAGGAGTGTGCGAGCCACAGATGTGCATCGACAGGTGGAGGGACCAGGTCCCGCTGATTGGATTTGGGCCCGGGGCATATTCCATGGGGCAGCTCTCCCAATACCAAAACACCAGCAATATACTGGAATATGTTGAACGAGCTGATCCCAGCAACCCAACCGCATTAATAGAAAAGGGCATGGTTTTGACCAAAACCGAGGCGGAAGCGGCCAGGGATTGGAAAAAGAAAAAGTTTTCTGACAACGAGTGACTATCGGCTAGAAATCCCTTTAAGCTTAACCAGGCATACCAAGTCGGATGGCAGACCTGGATTTGACGAAAATAAATGGCCTTTCCGAAGCAGAAGCAGCCGAATTCTTAATAAAAAATGGCCCAAACGAGCTCCCCTCATCAAAACCAAGGGGCGTGCTCCACATGGCCATCGAAGTGATAAAGGAGCCCATGTTCCTCCTGCTCATTGCCGGGGGCCTCATCTATCTCGCCCTGGGCGAACCCAGGGATGCAATGCTCCTGTTCTTCTTCGTGTTCGTAGTCATCGCAATAACTTTCTACCAGGAGAGGAAAACCGAGCGGGCGCTCGAAGCCCTCAGGGACCTCTCAAGCCCGAGAGCCCTGGTGATTAGGGGCGGGGAGCAGAGGAGAATCGCCGGGAAGGAAGTGGTGAAGGGCGACATAATCCTCCTTTCAGAGGGGGACAGGGTCCCGGCTGATGCGGTTGTCCTTGCATGCTCAAACCTCTCAGTTGATGAGTCTCTTCTCACTGGCGAGTCTGTCCCGGTGCGAAAGTCGACCTGGGATGGGGAAGCGAAAATGTCCGCCCCTGGAGGAGACGACCTCCCGTCAATCTATTCCGGAACCCTTGTCGTTTCCGGAAGGGGAGTTGCGAGAGTCGAGTCAACTGGAATGAGCACCGAGATGGGAAAAATAGGGAGGGCGCTCACAACAATTGAAACTGAAAAGACGCTTCTCCAAAAGGAGACTGCAGTGATTGTCAGGAATTTCGCTCTGGCAGGGCTTCTCCTGTGCGCCCTGGTTGTAGCTTCCTATGGATTAATTCAAAACCAGTGGCTTTCAGGCCTTCTTGCAGGAATAACCACTGCCATGGCTATTCTCCCGGAGGAATTCCCGGTAGTTCTAACTGTATTCCTTGCTCTCGGGGCCTGGAGGATGTCAAAGAAGAACGTTCTTGCGAGCAGGATTCCTGCGCTCGAGACACTTGGCTCGGCGACAGTCCTTTGTGTGGACAAGACCGGAACCCTGACCATGAACCAGATGTCAGTGGCAAGCCTTTATGCCAGGGGCAAATCATGGTCCCAGGAAGAAGGAGGGTTCCCGGAGGAGTTCCACGAGCTTCTCGAATTCGGGATTCTCGCAAGCCAGAAGGACCCGTTCGACCCGATGGAGAAGGCGGTGCGAGGCCTCGGGGAAACCGCCCCATTCAAGTCCGAGCACATTCACAACGACTGGGTCCTGATCCGCGAGTATCCGCTCTCCGAGAAGCTGCTTGCGATGTCCCACGTCTGGAAATCGCTGGATGGAAAGGATTATGTGATTGCAGTCAAGGGAGCGCCCGAGGCTGTCGCCGACCTCTGCCATTTCCCAAAAAGGCAGAACGAGGAGCTCTCCAAAAGCATAACCGAGCTAGCCTCCGAGGGCCTCAGGGTGCTCGGGGTTGCCAAAGCCCAGTTCAAGGCAAAGAGGCTTCCCAAGGAGCAGCACGATTTCGAATTCGAGTTCCTCGGGCTCATCGGATTCTCGGACCCAGTCAGGCCTGGGGTTCCCGGGTCAGTGAAAGATTGCCATTCAGCCGGCATTCGCGTCATAATGATAACCGGGGACTACCCAGCCACTGCGAGCAACATCGCGAGGCAAATCGGGCTTGCGAACCCGCAGAACGTAATCACGGGCCCGGAACTTGATGCGATGCCGGACTCCGAGCTTCAGGAGCGCATAAAGACCACCAATCTCTTCGCGAGAGCAGTGCCTGAGCAGAAGCTTCGGATTGTGAACGCCCTCAAGGCGAACGGTGAGATAGTCGCCATGACGGGTGATGGAGTGAACGACGCCCCAGCGCTCAAGGCCGCACACATAGGTGTGGCCATGGGGAAGAGGGGAACGGATGTAGCGAGAGAGTCCTCGGCCCTCGTCATTCTTGATGACGACTTCTCCTCAATCGTTGGCGCAGTCAGGATGGGACGAAGGCTCCTGGACAACATAAAGAAGGCGATGGCCTACATTTTCGCAATCCATGTGCCCATAGCAGGCCTCTCCCTCATCCCAGCAGTCATGAATTGGCCGGCAATGCTCTTCCCAGTTCACGTTGTCTTCCTCGAGCTCATAATCGACCCAGCCTGCTCCATAGTGTTCGAGGCAGAGCGGGAAGAGGCGGACGTGATGGGGCGCAAACCGAGGGACCCGAAGAAGCCGCTGTTCGGGAAGAGGGCCGTGGGCCTAAGCCTCCTCCAGGGCGCAAGCGTGCTCGCAATCGTGCTCGCCATCTACTGGTTTTTCCTTTCCAATGGACCATTCGGCGCCGATGGCCCAGAGGCCCGCACAATCGCCTTCACCACCCTGGTTATCGCGAACCTGAGCCTCATACTGTCAAACCTCTCATGGTCGCACTCGTTAATCGGCTCGCTTCGGTCCGGCAATTCCGCGCTCCTGGTTGTCTTGGGAGGGGCGCTCGGAGTTCTGGCTCTTGTGCTCTACGTTCCTTTCCTCCAGAAACTCTTCCATTTCGCCCCGCTTCATGCTGAAGATATCCTCCTGTGCCTTTCCGCAGGCGCCCTAAGCGTAATCTGGTTTGAGGCGCTGAAGTTCGTGCACAGAAAGAGCAGGGGAGTTTACGATGGCCCGATAACGCCCTAGGTCTCCCCAACACGGTTCGCCCGGCCCAGAGATTCCAGAACCAAGCGAGCCGCATTATTTTTTGGTTGCTACTTCTTCGAAGTGCTAACTCCGAGCAGCGAATACAGCAGGCATGAGTTCCTCACAGCTGTCACGAGCAGTATCAGCCCCAGAAACGCAAGAACCGCCTTAACCCACAAATCAAATTTCGCCATTCCGAACTCCATTGTAATAACGAGCGCCAGAAGCGAAATTCCGAGTATCAGCCTAACAACCTTGTCTCTCGAACCCACATTCTTTTCATTAATCATCTTCATCAGGTTCATACAATCACCCAAAGTCTTAGCGCTGCGAATCCTTATTAAATGTTTTCGCTGAAAACCCCTCTGTATCCGGCGAAAGCCGGTCGGAGAACGGTGATGGAATGGTGGATCTCACTCCAATCGAGCAAAACATCGTGAGGGCGCTCCAGGAGCTGGGCGCGTCTGACGAAACAAAGATGAAGACAGCGGATGACGTGATGAAGAAGTGCAAGATGGCGAAGGGGCAGATTGCCAACGCACTCATTACCCTGGTGAACAAGGGAGTCGTCGTGCGGAAGGCCCGCGAGAAATCCGCAGGCTACTTCGTTAAGAAGCAGGAAGGCCAGTAGCTACTTTTCTCTTTTCATACCCCCAGCGCAAGCCTGCTAGCCGAGCCCGATGCACTTGGTGGGCGAAACCTCCGCGAGCTTGGCGAAGTTCCCAGTCAATATGAGCACCCCTATAATCACCAGGACAGCCCCCATGAGCCTGTTGAAATACATGAATGCCCGTCCGTGTTTCCTTATCAAGCCGCTCACTTGTGCCGTGAAAGCGCCCGTTATCGCGAAGGGGACCGCCAGTCCAAGCGAGTAAAGCAGGAGAAGAATGAATGAGCTCCCAGGGGAGGTTGTTGCGATTCCCAGTATCGCCGCCAGCGTAATCCCGACGCAGGGAGACCAGCTTATCGCAAAAGCCGCCCCGAAAATAAACGAGGTCAGGTAGGCGTAGCGCGTCTTCATGGGCTTCAGCTTCCTCTCCTTCTCCAGGAATCCGAGCCTGATGAGCCCAAGCACCGAGAGCCCGAAGAAGACAATCGCAAGTCCGGACGCCTTGCTCACGACATCCAGGGCCTGTGAGGATAGGCTGTCAAGCGCGCCTTTCACCAGCACCCCGAGAACCGAGAACACGACGACAAATCCCATTATGAAGAAGAACGTGTTCATCATCGTCTTCTCCCGTGCCGCGTTTTTCCCTGCGCCCTCGCTGAGGCCGAAACCGCCCAGGTATGAGACAAAAGCAGGCACCAGGGGAAGGAAGCACGGCGAAAGCACAGAAGCCAGCCCCGCCATGAATGCAGTTATGAGCGCTATCTCTGCCATAAGTCTCCCGCTTTAAATGCTGCGGGCAAGAATAAAAAACCGCCAGTCGATGCCATCCAGATAATGGCATGGGCGGACATACGCCCAACCAACGAGATAACTCGGGTTGCGCCCGAGCCTCGCCAACGCCGAGCGCGCAACGCCGGCGAACCCGAAAAATCAGGTTGGCATGGTGTAGCTCTTCCGAAGTGCCCTTCAGGCAACCCTGGAAATCATCTGGCGCTTGTGGTTCTGGCCTATCTCTGGGATTCGCCCTATTAATCTGTTTCAGCCTTTTTTCCCAGCGAACAGCGAGATAATCGCGGAGATTGCAACCAGCCCCCCGACCAGCATGAGAGGCGTTGCATAATCCCCCACAGCAAGCCCAACCGTTATGTCGCTTTTAGATACCAGCGCGTAGTCAAGCATCAACGCCATTATCTGCGGTCCGACTATCCCCCCGAATCCATAGGCAGTGAACATGAACCCATAGTTTACCCCCATGTTCTTGGTCCCGAACGCATCCGCAGTGGCAGACGGGAAGAGGGAGAAGTTCGCTCCGAAGCAAAGCCCTATGAGCGCCATGGAGGCGAAGAGCGACCAGGGCGAGAGATTGCTCGAGAGAAGCACTGTCCAGAGGAGCAGGGCCTGGAGCCCGAACACAGCGAGCATCGTTTTCTGCCTTCCAACCTTGTCCGAGAGCCAGCCCCCCAAAATCCTGCCGGCCCCGTTGAAAATCGCCAGCGCTCCAACTGCCAATGCCGCGAGCGAGGCTGCAGCGGCTTTGTCCATGCCGTGTACGCTGGTGAAGGAGAGCTTCGCGAATGTTGCGAGGTTCCCGATGACCATGAGGCCAGCGGCAGCGGCGAATGCAAACATCAGCCAAAGCATCCAGAAATTCTTGGTCATGAGCATCTGCCTGGGCCCGCACTCGTTTTCCGCGCAACTTTTCGCCGATGCCTTCTGCTCAGCCGGGTTCCTGAGCAGGAGCGCGCCAATTGTTATGATGATTGCGATTGCAACCCCAAGGGCGAGGAACGTTTGCGTTATTCCCTGCATTTCGATGAGCTTCTGCGCAACCGGGGCGAGGAGAAGCGAGCCGAACCCGAACCCGAAAACAATTATGCCGCTCACCAGGCCCTTCTTTTTCTCGAACCACTTCACCCCGGCGGCAATGGGCGTTACATAAGCGAGCCCAACACCGGAGCCGCACAATACTCCATAAGTTATGTAAAGAATCAACGGCGAGCTTGCGAACAGCGCAGTGGCGATGAACCCGAGCCCAAGCAGAATCCCTCCTGCGAGCGCGACCATCCTCGGGCCCTTTCGGTCCTGAATCATCCCGGCGGGAATCATGGATACTGCAAACATCGCGAGCATCACCGAGAAGGCGAGCTGAACCTCGGTTTGCGACCATCCATATTTTTCTACGAGCGGGCCGGCGAACACGCTCCAGGTATACGTTACCCCGAGCATCAGGTTTATGAGAACCCCGCCTGCAACGACCACCCACCCTGCCCTTTCCTGTTCATCCATAATCATCACCAGATTGAAATCACGTTTTAGCGGAAAAAGTTAAAAACGTTAACAACTCGCTAGCCGTATTTTTTCAGAAAGGCTTATGAACCCCAGGAGTTCAGATTAACTCATGGTTCCCTCTAGTTCAAACGGACATGAAAACGGCAAGGAAAAGGAAGAAAAAATTGAGAAGGAGGAGAAGAAAGAAGAGAAGAGGGACGAGAAGCCGGAGAAGAAAGAGGAGGAAAAAAAGGAAGAGAAGCGAGAGGAAAAACGGGAAGAGGAGAAGAAGAGTGAGAAGAAGGACGAAAAACAAGAGAAGAAAGAGGAGAAGAAAAACGGGGAGAAGCCCGAGAAAATCAAATTCTTGTTCGTTTCATTCGAGGGATTGATAGGCGACCTCGCGTGGCAGGTGAAGAGGGAGGGCCACGAAGTCAAATACTACATACACTCCAAGACCGAAAAGGACGTCGCAGACGGTTTCGTGGACAAGTGTGATGACTGGAAGGCGCTCAAGGATTGGGCAGACGTGTTCGTGTTCGATGACGTGGGGTTCGGGAAAATTGCAGATGACTTGAGAAAAGAGGGGAAGGCAGTCGTGGGCGGGAGCGAATACGGGGACATGCTCGAGGATGACAGGGAGTTCGGCCAGGACGAGCTCAAGAAGCTTGGCGTCAATGTTCTCCCCCACTGGGACTTCAAGGACTTCGATGCTGCCATAGAGTTCGTGCAGAAGAATCCTGGCAGGTATGTGATAAAGCCAAACGGGAAGGCGCAGAACGAGAAGGAGCTCTCCTACATCGGGCAGGAGGAGGACGGCAACGACATCATCAACGTGCTTGCCCACTACAAGAAGAGCTGGTCCAAGAAGCTCAACGACTTTCAGCTTCAGAAGTTCGCCCAGGGGGTCGAGGTCGCTGTCGGGGCCTTTTTCAACGGGAAGGATTTCGTTTATCCGATAAACGTGAATTTCGAGTACAAAAAGATGTTCCCAGGAGACATAGGGCCGAACACCGGGGAGATGGGAACGCTGATGTTCTGGTCCCCACCAACCACGCTGTTCAATGAGACGCTTCTCAAGATGAAGGATGCGCTCGCGCAGGCAGGATACGTTGGCTACATCGACCTCAATTGCATCGCCAATGCGAAGGGAATTTATCCGCTAGAGTTCACCTCGAGGTTCGGCTACCCGACAATCAGCATACAGATGGAAGGGGTGACGAGCAACTGGGGGGAGTTCCTGAGGGCTCTTGCCAAAGGCGAGACTACTGAGTTCAGGACCAAGAAGGGATTCCAGGTGGGCGTGGTGATTGCAGTTCCCCCATTCCCGTTCACAGACCTGTCTTCCTTCAGGAAATATTCCGAGGATGCAACCATCATTTTCAAGAAGCCCATGACTGATGGCGTGCACATCGGGGATGTGAAGCTGGTTGAGGATGACTGGCGGCTTGCGGGCCAATCTGGCTATGCAGTGGTAGTGACGGGCTCGGGGCTGACAGTCGACGATTCACAAAAGCAGGCCTACAAGCGAATTGAGAACATCCTGATTCCGAACATGTTCTACAGGACCGACATCGGGGAGCGCTGGTCCAGGGACAGCGACATGCTGCACACCTGGGGCTACTTGTACTGATTGCCGCGCGTATTTTCCCCAGCAGCGTATTAGTTGTTAGCTATTTATTCTCCGCAGTCCATACCCTATCATGCCAGAACTAACCGACTCGAAGCAAACTCAGAATCCCGACACTATTAAGCTCATTAACCTTCTTGGTAACCTAGATGGACCAACCAGAAATGAAGGATGGTTAACGGATCTCTGCATACTCATCAAGACCGGCGAGAATTGGAAAATAGCGGCTGCGAACTTCGAGAAGCTTTCCAAGTACTTGGAAGAAACTCTTTGCCTTGCGGAAACATCCAACTTTCGTCCCTCGATTGTAGCTGAAATAGTGGCGTTTCTAGGACTTAAAGGCTGTGCTGAGGCAACGGAATTTGCAGCCGCGGTATCGAACAGCCCTCAAAATAAGTTTGCTTCGGCGTTTGCCCAGGAACTAGTCAGGAATATCGCAGACGGCGGTTGCAACTACTTCGCTTCAAACTACGCAATCTTCAGGCAAGCCGTTTTACGCAACATCTCAGATCCCTTCATGCAGATTCTTCTGCACAGCTCATTCAATGTCGCGAAATCTCCGGCTATCCAGGATGATATCAACAAATTCATCTATGGGGAACCAGATACACTCAAAAAATCCCACAGTATAATTTCGCACTTCATGATTAACAAGGACAACCCGCTCAAACCAAAGTGGTTCAGAAAAATACTGGCGTTGTATTCCGACAGGGCAACTCTGGGCCTTACTAACGAGGAAGTATGCGGTTTTGACGGAATCAAGAGCACAATCGGGCGTTCTCTTGAAGACCCCGAGCTTATGAGAATGGCGTTCGAGAGCGGAAACGCGGAAATTGGAAAAATAGTAGTGGATCGTCTTGACAGCTTCAGGAACAATCCCGCCAAAGAAAAATCAGAGCAATATGCCCGCTTCATTCAGGAGGCTTATTCGAAAGCTCTTGAAGGCGATTCGTATCATCTTACTCTAGTGTCGTTCATGCAAGAACGACGCTTCGATGCTCCAGCCAAACTTCTGAAAGAAAATTTCTTTACAAAAATTCTCCCTAACATAAAGAATGATTCAAGTTGGGCATACCCGATTATGGCAAAAAACTGCATCGCAGAATTCGATTGGGGTTTCTATAAAAAAGTTTTCAGCAAGATGAACGAACTGTACGAGAAAGAGCAATTGGACGAGCTGTCCAAAATAGTCGGGATATTGACGGCAGAAATAGGGGCATTCCCCGCGCCGGAAGTGGGGTTTCTTAAGAAAATAGAAATAGCCGCCTATCTTCTTTCCAGCGGCGGGATTACCAAAAAGCTCTTTGGTTCCATTGGCGCAATCCTGGGGCTTGCCAAAGGGAACATCCCGGTAAGCCGCGTCTTGAACCTAGTGGGCGAGGACGAGAAGGCACGGACTTTTGCTCTCATGTCGCTTTCCGTTGCTGTCGAATACACCGCGTTCAGTTTTAACCTCAAACCAGAGCAAGGACAAGAAGACGGCGGCTTCGTTATTGGCGAATTGGATGACGCGGTGGAAAACACATTCAAAAAAATGGGCAAAAAGGAAAAGGGGAAGCTTTTTTCAATGCTTCATGACGAGAAGATGCAGGCCGACTTGCTGGGGAACCCAAAGACGAAATACGGCGCCCTCTATCTACTGAAGCTGTTCGATTACCTTTCTGAAAAAGAAAATGCCCCTAATTAATCCG
Organism: Microcaldota archaeon; assembly: GCA_041305385.1. Classification (GTDB taxonomy): domain Archaea; phylum Micrarchaeota; class Micrarchaeia; order Burarchaeales; family JAKAKT01; genus JAKAKT01. Next base: position 39,878 of record JBFYLO010000011.1, read on the forward strand.
CTCTTTTGCGCTGCAGATAGCAGCATAATTCTTCCTGACTCTCCTCAGCACTTCAGCAACTGCCCTCCCGAACCTCCTTGCTTTCCAGAACGAGACATGCGTCCTCCCATGCATATGGCCGTCAACAGGCAGATTGAGCGAGAAGGCCGGGTACTTCTTCCCGTAAACCGCGGTCTCATCGATGTGCCCAGTCTTGAAACTCACTTTCAGCCTGGGTATCCTCCCCAGGACCCTTCTCAGCTCGGCCCTGTTCACATTGTGCGGCCACTCCACGTTTATATCCGATTTTCTGGCCGCAGTTGTGAGGTCTATGGGGATATAGAGCGCATTTCCCTCTCTCTTCATCACCTTCTTCGCCCCGGCCATTGTGGTCTCCTCCTCACCGGTGAAGTAGAACTTAATCCTCCTATCCCTGACCCGGGGCATGACCGAGCGAAGCACCTCGGCAACGCAGATGATGTTGTCCAGATTCCCGTAGTAATACCGCCTCTTCTTTCTCCTAAGCAGCTTGATGCTGGCGGCATTCCAGACGGTGTCGCAGTGAACGCTTACGACGATTTTTCCGTCTTTTTTAGGCATAAAATCGGGAGAATGATATGCGGGAATAGCTTAAAATAGGCACTGGGGCCAGTCAGCCGAACGTAAATGCATAGATTCGTACATTCTTCCCGCTAATCCGGAGTTCGAGCCTGTGCTGTCCGTAGGATTCACCCCGAGCGACTCGGTACATCTCATGCCCGGAGACATCGGTCGATCCCGCGCTTTTTCCGTCTATAAATGCCTCGATTTTTCCGCCCCCGCTACTTCCGGCAACCAGGTTCACGTCCTTTGCAGTGTAGACGAGGATTACTCGCCCACCAGGACTCGAGAGTTCAAGTGAGTCCCCGGCATCAATCCACTTTCCTTCTAGATAAGGTTTGTTGGATTCAAAAGCTGCAGGGAGCTTAAAGTCGTGTTCTCCGCCAATTTCCATAATCACGGGCTGGTTCCCGAGAGGCGCCCGCCTGAAGTTGTAGCCAAAATAAATCTCGGGGGTCTGGATGCCCTGATAGTTGATAGTTTCAGTTCCCTGGGGGGCTGATTTATCAGGGCCAATCTCGTTTCCGTTCAAATCCTCGAGCAATCCCCTTATCCTGCCCTCAGTTTCTTCATACCCCCCTTCCCCGAAGTGAGTGTAGACAATTTTTCCATTCTTGTCAATGAGGTATTTTGCCGGCCAGTAGTGGTTATGGTAGGCACGCCAGGTAGCATAGTCATTGTCAAGGACAACGGGATAATAAAGGCCGTTCTTTTCCGCTGCCTGTTTCACGTTTTCATAATTTTTCTCGAACTCGAATTCTGGGGTATGAACACCGATTATGAGGAGGCCCTTGTCTGCGTATCTCGTCTGCCATGCGCGGAGATAAGGGAGTGTCCTTATGCAGTTTACGCAGCTATAAGTCCAGAAGTCAACGAGAATGATTTTCTTTCCAATATTCTCGCCAATTGAAACCTTTTCTGTATTAACATAACCATGAAGTCCCGAAAGCTCCGGAGCCATCCTCCCAATCTGCGCACTTTCGATACCAAACGCTCCAAGGAGCGCCCTCTGCAAGTCCTCGCTAGTCACAATAACCACCGCCAAGGCGATCATGAGGAAAAAGCCAATGAACAGCAAATCTGCTTTTTCCAAGAAAATCCCATTGCTTTTCGCTCTTTCAGAATATAAACCGATAGGTTTTGAAAGCGAACTGGAGAAAAGTGCCAAATCCTAACCAGTCTCCCCAAAAGTAATTTATACTGCCCATGGGAGGTGTATGCATATGTCGGGGATTATGCGGTTGCTAAGGCATCGGCACCTGGTGGTGCTCTACTGTTTCGCGCTCTCGATTTTCTCGTTCTTCTTCTTGTCTCCGGACGGCTCAAACTCAATAGTCGTGTTCATCCTAATCGCACTTCTCCCGTTCATAATCAGGCCGCTCCATGGCCCCCAAGTAAAAATAACCTGCTATCTCCTTTTGGGAATGCTCGGCTACTGGGCCATGGGAAGCTCGTTTGTTTCGTCCGGCTTCCTCCCAGAGCCCACCTTACCAGCGACAGTGGCGCTTTCAGCATTGGGCGCAATCCTCGCCCTCGTTACCTACTCAGATGGCAAGCTCTCAGGATATGCATTCGCCGGCGGCTCGCTAGTCCTGTTATTCCTTGCCACCAAGGACATATGGTCCATCTCCTCCGCGTTGCTCCTTTTCATATCAACCCAAATAATCGTCTACTTCGTCTACAAGATATCTGGGCCAGAGGACTTTGCGAAGAACCTCATGAAAGGCCAGGGATTCTCCGCCCTGTTTCTCTTCTGCGCAGCGCTAGTCCCGGTTCTTGAGGGTGCGTTGCTAGGTGTTTACTCATTCCCAAACCCAGTTTCCATTGGCGTGTCTTTCGCATACGTTCTCCTGGCGAACATCCTGTTCGTCGGCCTGACGCTCTATGCGTTCGACACCGTGCTCGCAAGGATAAAACTCAAGCGCTATATCGAAGAGGACAGGGTCCTGTATGGCTCCATTGGGCCGCAGTCAGCCAGGGAGCATCAGCTTCTTCCAAGGAAGGCGAAGAAGTGAGGGGCGTGCATAACTGCTGAGGACGTCGGGGGAGCACAGCAGAGCACACGCCTCCATCTTGAGGACAGGCCGCGCGTTGTCCAGACGAACCTATAAATTAGGGACTGTTCTAAAGGACGTTGGAGTCGCAGGAACGCGCCTGCTAAAACCAAGAGGGAGATTTAAACGGTTTTAGAGGAGGAGCTTAGGTTCACGCGTTTCGCCGTGGACCGTGCCTCAGTTGCCACATTCTGGGTCGACAAGAGCAGTCGCTTTCTTTACGTGAACGAGCAGACATGCCGAAGCCTCGGATATTCGAGAAAGGAACTGCTCTCCATGTCCGTTCCTGATATCGACCCTAATTACCCGAAGAAAAAATGGCAAGCCCACTGGAAGGAAGTCAAAAAAAGAGGCACGTTGACCATAACCGCCCAGCACAGGGCCAAAGACGGCAGGCTGTTTCCAGTCGAGATGTCCCTCAATTATCTTGCTTTTGGGGGCAAAGAATACGAAGTTGCCTTCGCCAAGGATATCACAGGTCAAAAGCAAGCCGAAGAGGACCTCACAGAGAGCCAGGAGCTGTTTCGTTCCACCCTGAACTCGATGGACGATGCGGTCATCATCCTAGGGAAGACCGGGTTTATTCTCGGCTACCACAAGCCTCCGGGCTGGGAGAACTTTTTGAACATTATCCCCTTCATTGGAAGGAACTATGAAAAGGTGCTCCCAAATGATTTGGTGATGAGATTGAGGCCTGCAGTCGAAAGGGCATCCAACACGGGGTGCGTGCAGCATTTCGAGCACAACCTTCAGATAGGGAACATGATGGGCTGGTTCAGCGTGAAGGTTTCTTCCCGGAGGGACATCTCAGGAAAAATTTCCGGGTTCACGATAGTCTCCCGAAACATCACGGAGCGCAAGCGCTCTGTCGAGAAGCTCGCAAGAAGCGAGAACAAGTACAAAAGGCTGGTGGAGAACTTGGATGAGGGAGTCTGGTCGATAGACAAGGATGCCTACACGACATTCGTGAACTCGAGGACGGCGCAGATGCTCGGTTACTCGCAGAACGAGATGGCGGGCGAGCACATGTTCTCATTCATGGACACCAAGGGGGCTGAGCTTTTTAAGAAGCACCTCCAGAAGCGGAAGAGGGGAATTCGGGAATCCTATGAATTTGAATTGATAAGGAAGGACGGCTCGCGCTTGCAAGCCCATATCAACGCGTCGCCCCTTTTTGACGACGAAGGCAGTTACATCGGAGCCATAGCCGCCCTGACAGAATTGGGCAAGAGGAAGAAATAGGCCCAGCGCCTTTTTATACAATGGGTTTCAACAGTCTTTGGGAGGTGGTCATTTGGCCATAGTCAAAGAGTTTTCAGAATTCCTTAAGAAATACCAGGTGATAGGGCTCGCGGTTGCGTTCATAATCGGCGCTGCCTCAACAAAGCTCGTGACAGCGCTCGTGAATGACATAATAATGCCAATCGTCGCTGTCGCGGTCCCTGGGGGGGAGTGGAGGACGGCCGAGCTCATCGCAGGGCCAATAAAGTTCCTCATTGGGGATTTCGCAGGAGCAGTTATCGATTTCCTGATAATTGCAGCAGTCGTCTTCCTCATTGTGAAAATGCTAATGAAGGAGGATGCGACCCAGAAGAGGTAGAACGGTAACGTTGATTAAGGACCTCTTCCCTTATTTTTTCGTGATTCTATGGTTTCGAAGAAGAAAACCCCGGCTTTGTTCATCGGGCACGGTTCACCGATGAACGCGATTTCGAACAGCGAGTTCACAAGGACCCTTTCGCACCTCGGCCACAGGCTGCCGAAGCCCAAGGCAATTCTCGTCATCTCCTCCCATTGGCTTACGAAGGGCACGTTTGTAACCTGCAACGAGCATCCGAAAACCATCCACGATTTCCTGAATTTTCCCGATGAGCTGTACTCACTTCAATACCCTGCCTGCGGCAATCCGAAACTCGCCAAGCAATTGGCCGATTCCTCAAAAGGCTCAATCTTCTGCTCGCCGGACTGGGGCCTCGACCACGCAGCCTGGTCTATGCTCAGGCACATCTACCCGAAAGCGGATGTTCCTGTTCTAGAATTGAGCCTCAATGTTGAAAAACCTCCGGAATACCACTACAAACTTGCAAGCAAGCTCGCTCCTTTTAGAAAAGAAGGAGTCATGATAATCGGCACTGGCAACATGGTCCACAACCTCTGGCACATGCGGAGGGACTCTCACGCGCCACCTTACAGATGGGCAAAGCACTTCGACGAGGTCTTGAGGGAAAAACTATTAAAATGCAAGCACAAGGACCTCGTAAATTACTCTAGATTGGGCGAGGCTTCCACTCTCGCAATACCCAACAAAGACCACTACCTGCCCATGCTCTACATTCTCGGGCTGCAGGAGAAGGGCGAGAAGCTCGAGTTCGTTTACGAGGGAATCCAGAACGGCTCGGTGTCCATGAGGAGCTTCATGATTTCATGAGTCAATTGCGCGAAAAGGGAAAAGCCTCTCTTTAGCTGAAATTAGGGTCCACTTAGTTTTTAGGGGGCACGGACGCTTGGTGGGAAGCGCTCTGCCTGACTGAGGAGAGGGCGTTTCCGCGGAAACAAGGCGCGCCTTACTTTTTCAGGAGCTTCTCCCTTATCCTCTGCACGAACTTCGTGGCATTTTCAAGTGCGCGCCTTGCCTCGTCATCTCCTACGCTGCCAATGGCTTCCCCATACATCACATCGTGCCTTCTCACCCTGTAATTGTCAAACATCCTGTGTGGCCCGCCGCTCTCATCGGGCATTACTGCAGAGCAAAACTTCACCACGGTGACATGGTGCGCTTCAGATAATGGTGCGTACCCCTTGGCAGCCATCAGCGCGCGCCCGGCGGACAGCATGGCGTTGTAGGCGATGGCAAGCGCCCAATCGGGGTTCCCCCCTTTCAGGTTGTCATTTGCCGCCTTCAGGTCCTTTTGTGCAACAGAAATCAGGCTTTGCGCCTTCTCCGGGTCAGGCTCCACCTTTTTTACCATGCGATCTTTCAACAAGTCCGACAAATTCATCGTAATCGCCCTCCAGCCATGCCACGCCCTTTTTCACGATGTCTCGAAGAAAGGGGCTTCCGTCGCGAAGCTTCTTTTGGAAGTCGCCCCAGCTCCAGTGAATGTAATTGACCTCCCTGGAGATTCTCCCACCTGCCTGGAACATGCGCCGCGAAAGCTCCCCATCATCGCAGTCCCCGATAACCATCACGTCAATGTCGCTTCCAGCTGCTTCCTTCCCGCTTGCCATGCTCCCGAAGACAAAGGCGTACCTGACAGCCGCCAGCTTTGCAAGCGCCACCTTCAGCTCTCCGAAAGCGCCGTCAGTCTTGAGGTAAAGCCCGCGCATTTCGGGGTATACCGGAGACCTTCTGTCTGGATAAAAAAAGACCTGTCTCCCCTTCTTTTCCCTTTTCAGGAGGCCCATCCATTCAAAAAGCGCAAGCTCGCGAGCTGCTTCTGATGGAGAGACGCCTGCCCTCCTTGCAACCTCCCGAAGGTGCAACCCCTCCTGGAAAAGGGCGACCCCCAGTACCTTGGCCCTGGCAGAGGAGCCGAGCAGTTTTTCAAGCATGTTCTTTATTTAGACACAATTGTCCTTTTAAAGTTAACGATATTGGCCGAGTGGAAAGTGCTCTGCCTGACCGCCGAAGGAGACTGCATTTCCTAGGAATTCGGCAAACGCTATCTGTTCGACTTAGATTTTTTTAAAAGGGGTTGCGCCATCATAAATCCAGAATAGATGACGCCTAACAAAATTATCGCTTCTAGAGGACCATACAATGGATAATACAAAAAAAAGTAACTTCTTGGTTCATAATTGCAGCAGCAGGGAGATTCTGAGGCTTTCCGCGGGCATGGCAGTTTGTCAGCCCCTTTTTCGCATTCAACTATCGAATCGACTCTCTCTTCGCACCATCGCTCACATTCTGGGCCAATCATGCACTGTAAATTACTAGTTGAACCAGCACTGGAATTATGCAAAAACACCAGAACAGAATTCAGAAATATGAACATGGCCAATGTCAGCAAAGCAAGCTTCCAGTTCAGATAATGCGTCAGATGCACGTATTCTTATGGGCAACCCGGATTAAAACCTTGCTACGGTCTGCTAACTTTAGTTGCATCAGACCGCCTGTCTATCCTCATCGCCTGCGAGGGCTTGGAGATCACCTTCGTCATCATCTGCGGTTAACTTTGCAAACGTAGAATATATCTCTTCTGCGGTCGCCAACCCCATCTTTATTAATTAAACCGGCATAAACCGTCCGGGGTTGATTTTATGGAGAAACCAGTTCATCTATTAGTTGTGCTTCTAGTCAGTGCCGTTCTTCTGTTCGGCTGCAGCCAGCCGCAGCAGACAGGCGATTCCCAGCAACCGGGAACAAATTCTCTTCCGACAGGAGCCAATGAAAATACCGGAGTGGCCCCGCAACAGCCCTCTTCAGTAAACCAGCCAACTGCAAAGCCCACTGAGCCGAAGCCGACTGAGACCCAATCCAAGGACTTCAGCAGTCTCTACTCATACTCCTCGCTCACAAGCTACGAATACAGGGTAACCGCCACTTCCGAAACCGGCCAGAGTTCAGTGACAAACCTCAAGACCAAGGTTTCCTCAGACGCTTACAAGGGGACCCCGGCTTGGCTCACCCAGACCGACATGAGCACTGAAGGGACTTCTGTCATGACAAAACTGTGGGTCGATAAAAAGACAAACGCCTGCCTTGCTACCAAGAGCGTTATAAATTACGGCGGGCAGACAATGGAGAACGAGGCGCCCTGCCCCACCGAAGGCCCCAATTCCGCTTCGGGAACATCGGGAACCGAATCCAAAAAGCTGAAATACGAGGGAATAGAGTCAGTTTCAGTTCCCGCAGGCACGTTCCAGGCGGAGAAATATTCAATTCAGGGCTCTTATTACTGGACAAGTGCGAGCGTTCCGATACCAGTGAAGATGACATACGGGACAACTAAGATGGAACTCGTCTCCTACTCTTAGTTCAGAGGAACAGTGCAACGGAATAAGCCCCGAGAGCGATGAACACAAGAGTGAACATCGTGCACCCGAGCAGAAGCGCAGTGTTCAGGGAGTCGAAGACCCCCCCGAGGTCCCTCTTTGCCTTTGCGAGGTCGCTCTTTGCTTTCGAAAGGTCGTCCCGCACCGCCTTTATCCCCTGCTGCGACTCCTTCATGGACGATGAAACCGATGAGAGCGAGTCAGCCTGCCCCCCTAGCGAATTCGAAGAGGAATAGAGGCTCTGCGCAGCTGATTTCAGGGAGGTTGAGGCGTCGCTTCCGCCTGGAAGAGAGGAGGCCTGGGTTGCAAGCTCGTCAATTCCATCGGCCAGCTCCTTGGTGCTGGAGGAGTAACCCTGGAATCCAGCGGAAAGGTCTTCAGTTAATCCTGGGACAGTGTTCATCGCATTATATGCGCCCTGCAGGCTCTTGTCCAGGTTGTTCACAGCGCTCGATGCAGTGTCCAGCTGCGAGAGCGTGCTCTCCCTAAGCGTATTGATTGACGGGGAAAGGGTCAGGTAAACCAGCACTACCAGCACCAAGCCTACGAATGAGGCGAATACCCCGACTCCGGCGAAACCGTAGCGGGCCCATTTCCCCAGTCCCTTGAATCCGGCTCCGCCTTCAGTTTCCTTTCCGTTTTCTTGGTTTTCCTCTTGTGGCATAGTAAACAACCACCACTGCGACAAGCAGCAGCACCAGAACTCCAATCCCAATTATCGTTAGCTGGTTGGTTCTGTCAATTCCAGCTCTCGCGCCATCGATGGAATCAAGGGCGCTTTTCACCTTCTCAACAGCCCCGTCCGGGTCCCTGTCGAGCATCGCTTCGGCCTCGCTTAGCCGCTTCTCTGCAGGGGACATGTCAGGCTTGAAGAAATAAGACATTCCATAGGTTTTGCTCAGCTCCTGCCGGGCAGCCGAGAGCTTCCCCCTCGCTGATTCAACCCTGGCCGCATGGCCCTGGAGAAGGAGCTTGGCGACATTAATCTTTCCCTTCGCAGCTGAGAGCTTCTCCCTGCACTGGCCGAAGTCATAGGAGTTGCAGGACTCGCGCGCAGCATCGAGAGCCGAGGTTATTTCGGTGAAGTTGATGTCAAGGATATAGCCAGATGCCGAAGCAGAGACTTCTGACAACTCGTTCTGGGCGTCGGAGATCGCGAGCAGAAGTTCGCTCTTGGTCGTGGAGCTTTCCCCGGAAGAGCCGGAGACAGAAGCCTTGAATTCGAGGACCCTGGGATGGAGGGCAGTTGAGTTGAAGGCCGCGTCATAGTATTTGCCAGCATCCAGCATCGCCTGTATCCTGATAATCTCAGCCCTAAGGGAGCTTGAGTCAACATTCAGGTTATACCTAGATGCTTCCTGGTCCGCCAGGTCCAATGCCTGTTCATCCCCAAGGGTTATCCTGAGAACCTCCGTATGTATGCTCGAGGCAAGGCTCGCGTTGAGCTTTTCAGTCTCGGAGACCGATTGGGTTGCATTGAAATAGGCATTCGAGAATCTTCCCCCAGCGAACTCGGACCGCGCCTTCTCCAGGAGCGACCCGCCCAGGTCTTCAAACGAGAACCCGAGGTGCGTGGCTGCGGAAATTCTGCTGCTGAGCGAACTGTGCCGGGCCTCGGCAACCTCGATTTTTTTGGACGCCTCGCCCTGGGTCTGGTAATACGGTATGTACTGGAATATCTGTATTACGGCGTGTCCGGAGTCTGCCACGTAAAGTTTACCCGAAGACTCAACACGAATCCCGACTGGCTGCGAGAAAGAAGTCCAGGGGCTTCCGTTCATTCGGTCAACGCACCGGTAATCCTTGTCGAATACCACTATCCGATCATTTTCGGAATCCGAGACGAAGATGAATCCCTCATCGCTTACGGCGACTCCCCGGGGCGAGTTCAGAACGCATTCATAGGAGCCCCTTATGGAACTCACCTGGGAGCCGTTCAAATTGAAAATCTGGACCCGGTTGTTTCCCCTGTCCGCCACGTAGATGAGGCCGTTCTTTATTTCTATCCCAGCGGGCTCGCTCAGCTGCCCTTCGCCGAATCCCCTGGAACCGATTTTTCCCGCATAGGTCCTGTCCTTCAGGTCGAAAAGTTTGATTATTCCCCTGCCGGTGTCCGAGACATACATCAGGTTCCCAAGGACCGCGACTCCGGATGGGATGTTGAAGGAATAGGCGTCCGAATCAGACACCGAGAAGCCGTTCGAGTAAAGCCAGTTGTCGTAAACCACCACATCGTTAGTGCCCGTGCTTGCGACATACACCTTGTTGTTATCTGCGAACCAGAACGCCTTGGGGTAAAGCATCTTGCCGAGTGCCGCGCCACTTATTATCTTGTTGGGCTCGCCCTTGTAGAACTCGACCACCCTGCTGTTGCCGGTATCGAGCACATAGAGGTAATCCCCGCTCGGTTGCACGTCAGAAGGCGAGGAGAGGTTGATCCACTTCCCAGTGTCCTTTATGTAAACCTTTCCAACATAGCTGAACTCCGCGTAGGGACAGAAGGCAAGCAGTAGAAGCATGGCAAGCGCAACCCAGTTCCTCATGACCGGTTATTTCCCGATAACCCTTAAAACCCTTGCCTATGAAATCCACTCATGGCAGACGCATCAATCATAATACCTTCTCTTAACGAAGGAAAGAACATCGAAGCGTGCCTGAAGGCAGCCAGGGCCCAGAAGACCAGACTGGACTATGAAATCGTGGTTTCGGATGGCGGGAGCACAGACAACACGCGGGAAATCGCCGGGAAATATGCCGACAAGATGATAACAGCAAAGCAGCGCGGGATATGGATTGGCAGGAACAAGGGCGCAGAGGCCTCAAGCGGAAAGACTTACATTTTCATCGATGCGGACACCGTAATCCCGCCCAATTACATCGATTCGGTGTTTCCGATTCTCCAGGGCCCCGGGATATCGGGCCTCTCCTGCGCCTTCGTATTCTCGGACAGGAACACCAAGCTCAAGATTATAGAGGAAATATGCAACGAATACCTGCTGTTCAGGGGCTCTTTTGGAAAGGGCGAGCTCCTCGGCTTCAATGCAGTGGTCCCAAAGAAGTATTTCAAGAAGGCAGGTGGCTTTCCCAATGCCCCGCTCGAGGACGGGGCGCTTGCGATAAAGCTCAGGAGGTTGGGCAGGCTCGTTTTCCTCCCAGAGCCAAAGGTGACGACCAGTTCCAGGAGAATTGAAAAGCAGGGAATCCTAAAATCAACCCTATACTATTCGCAGATAGCACTCAAGAGCTCGCTTCCCAAATCCCCGCTCGAGAGGCTCCTTCTCTACAGGGACTACGTGCCCATCAGGTGATTAGAACTCAGTGAGCCTTCTCTGCTTCAGCACAAAACTTTCCTCAATGTATTTTCTCATCGGGACCCGAAGGCGGGAGGCGATATCTGCTAACGCTTCCTCTCTTGTCCCGAACTTCTTCCCTCCATTCTCGAATGCCTTTCTGACAGTCTCCCTTATCACCCAGACCCCCATAGGAAGCATGTATCCTTCGTAAATCTCCCTGAAAACCATAACCCTCGCCTGCCTTTTCATCCCCCCGAGCCCCTCGCAAACCCCAAACCGCGCAGCGTAATAGCCTCCCCCCTGCTTGTCCGCGTATTTCGTCCTCCCCGAATAGGGCTCCCTCTCTTCTATCACCTTGTAGGCATCCGCCCCCTGGGTCCACACCGTCCCAGGGGCCCAGGCCTCGAATCCCTCGTATTCCCAGGCCCCAGGCATCAGCAAAATTTCGAAGTGGTTGTGCAGGTATTCGTTGGAGAACACCATAAACTCGCCAAGTTCCCGGTGGTCCCGAATTTTCTCCATCAGCCCCTTTGCTAGCATGTCATCGGTTGCAGTGATTCCCCACCTGGTTGGCACGAGCTTCCTGTCAGCCGGCTTCCCGAGAATCCCTGCAGTCAGGAGCTTCATAAGGTAATAGTTTTCATAGCCTTTCGAGGAAAGCTCCCTAACCGCTTCATCCGCCTTCATCCCTTCCCCGACAACCGAGTCGACTTTCCTCGGGATGTAGGGGTTATCAGCAACCCTCATCCTGTCGAGAGGCGCCACTGCGCCCATTGGCTGGAGGATTCCAGAGAAGCTCATGTTGAAGAACGGCTTCTTGGTGAACCTGACCTCCATGTCGACGCTTTTCAGCGACATCACTGCTTCCTGGGCCTCGAGAACGAGCCGCTCCCTGGTTTTCACGTGCTGGGGCTTGCTGCCCCGCACGAGCATGGACCTCTGCCTTATCACTTCCCCGTACTCCAGTCCATACCAGTCCCTCGGGGTGTCGCTGTTGTCCCCCAGGGACACCATGGGCCCCCAGCTCACCACCGGGTAGTTGAAGTGACCAACGAAGACATTCGGAGGGGACGGGCCGAACACCTCCTGCTTCATCTCAGGCGCAGCTGAGAGCTGGTAGTTCAGTTTCTGGAGGTGCGGGCAGAACTCGAGGCCGCAGAGCCTCTTCGAACCCTTGCAGGTGACGCACATCGAGTAATCGGGCTTCATCGTTTCCCCCAGTAGGTTTTTGTTATTAACTATAATATAATTTGGCATGGGCTTTTTCGAGCAGTATTTCATCCAGCCGATTTGGGACAGGACCGGCTACAACCCTGTGAACACAATCACCTACGGCATCATCGCGCTCCTCGCTGCCTATGGGATGTACCTGGTTCTCAAGAAGGAAAAAATCCACATCGACCAGAAGTTCGTCCTCTCAATCATTCCGTTCATTCTCCTCGGCTCGACCATCCGCTCGGTTGTGGATGCCGTGGACAGGGGGGCGATGGGCGCCCACAGGGATGCGCTGTTCGGCCTGCTCGGCGCAGTCCAGGATTCGCACATCTATGACTATGGTTACATCACAGTCACCCCAGGCATTTACGTGGTCATCGGGCTCCTCACCTTCTTCTCAGTCCTCATCGCCAACCGCCTGAAAAAGCCGATGCTCGCCCCTGTTTTCGGTTTAATTTTATGGATTCCACACATAGTGATTCTCCTGCCCATGATGGCCTACTGGGTTTACGGGCTTCTCGTGATGGCTCTCGCATTCCTGGGAGGGCTTGCCGGATATTTCTACCTCAAGCGGGCAGGAGTCAGGCCCTTTGCTTCTCTTGTAGTCTTCTCCCACGCATTCGACGGTGCCGCAACCTACATCACAATCAACATATGGAACAAGTTCGAGCCAGCATGCTTCAAGCTCGGGCACTGCTATGGGGAGCAGCACGTGGTCTCAGCAGGGCTCGGGGATTTCGGGAACATGCTGTTCGCCCCCATAGGCGGCTACTTCCTCTTCTTCCTCGTAAAGCTCCTCTTCTCCACTGTTGCAGCAGAGGTTACTGAGAAGGATGCGAAGGGGGAGGAGAGGGATTTCATCATCCTCCTGCTCATAATTTTCGGCCTCGCCCCAGGGGTTAGGGATATCCTCACATTAATGACAGGTGCCTGAATGTTGACTCTCATCGGAATTGGAATCTGGAACGAAAAGGACATTTCAGTCAGGGGGCTTGAGGAGCTGAAGAAGTGCGAATTGGCTTTCGCAGAGAGATACACCCATTTCGGGGATAAGGAGACAATAACAAAACTCGAGAACCTCGCGAACAAAAAAATAAAAATTCTCTCGAGGGAGGAGGTTGAGGGGGAAGAGAGGATTCTCGAGAGAGCGAAAGACAGTTCCGTGGTTCTTCTTGTCGGCGGGGACCCGATGATTTCGACAACCCACATCTCACTAGTTCTTTCTGCCCGCAAGAAAGGAATCGAAACAAGAATCATCCACTCCTCCTCAATCTTCACTGCCGCAGTCGGGGAGAGCGGGCTGCAGATTTACAAGTTCGGGAAAACCGTTACTCTGCCCTTTTGGAGGGAGAATTACAAGCCCACCAGCACTTATGACGTAATCTCCCAGAACAAATCACTCGGCCTGCACACGATGGTCTTCCTGGACATTGCGGAAAAAATGATGGACGCGAAAGAGGCATTAGAGCTGCTCGCAAAAATGGAAAAATTAAAAAAAGGGAAAATCGCCAGGCCCCGGGATTCAGCCGTGGTTCTGAGCAGGATTGGAAGCGGGGAGCAGAAAATCAGTTTTGGAAAAATTGGAGAGCTTTTGAAGCAGGACTTGGGGAAGCCTCCGTTCATATTAATTTTCCCCGGGAAGCTCCATTTCCTGGAGGAAGAGGGACTGCATGCTTTTTAAAGCCTAAAACGCATAATACATTACTTATTCTCAGAGGTGTTTATGTGGGAGAAAACAAGATAAGAATAGCAATAGTGGACCCTTTTAATGTCGCTCCGCCTGAACTTAGGGCAATTCTTGACGACTCCGGAAAGTTCGAAATAACGCACACATACCCTACAAATACCCACTCCCACCTAGTCGATTTGGCAATTGCAGTTGTCCCAAAAGGGAAAACAACCGCAGACATTGGCTATAGGAGGCAGATGCAAAATTTATCGCACAGGTTTTCTGACTCTGGAGTCTCTGTGCTGTTTGTGGCAAGCACAAAACTTGCAACAGGCCTTTCCTTGGCTCCGTTCATCACCCCAGAAGAAATTCAGTCCAAACCGAATGATTTTTTGGCTATGGTCGAGGGCCTAATCAAAAAGAAAGAGACCGGCGGGATGAGCGGGGGTTCGCTCGATAAAGACCCAAGCACAAGACATTTCATGAGGGGCCTAAATCAAGACCCATCCTGCGGGAGGCATCTGAAAACCCAACCCCATGGCCCGCCGAAGTGGCTCAAACAGAGATGGTAGTCCAGAAAGGGAACGGTCTAAGGAGTGGTTATGCGACTGATAACATGCCGGAAGCCAACATCCGCGCAGGAGGATGACCATCTTTTAATTATTTTTTTCTCGGGGTCGCCTTGAGCTTCTGCGCCCTTTCCGACTTTTTCTCGAGCGAGTCCTTGAGCTCAACGAGCAAATCCTCATCTGGCTTGGAAAGTGCCGCCTCCATCCTCGCGAGGGCATTGGCGGAAATCTTGTCCTTGAGGAGCGACTCGAGGGTTTCCAAATCCTTCTCGCTGAACGGAGCCTTTCCAGCCTTAACATTCTCGTAGGCCTTCTCAAGAATCGCGATTATCTCATCCATGTCATCAGGGGGAATGCCCGCCAGGTCCAGGACCGTTGCGATTCCCTGGGCGAGGACCTCGTCCCTCTCCTCGGCTTCGGATATTATCTGCTCGAGCTTCCTTGTTTCGGAAGGCGAGAACTCCGCGCCCTTTGCAGCTGCCATTACTTTTGAGCAGAACTGGCTCCGCTTTCTTTTGCTGTCCGAAGTTTTTGAGATTTCCATTTTCTGCATCCGAATACCCAACAGTTTAAAGCATTGCTATTAAATAAATACTTTCGGTGTTTTAATGCGCGGGGGAAAGGCCAGGAAAAGAAGGCAGGCGAAGCAGGAGCAGGCCCCCCCAGGGAAATTTCTCAGGGATGCGTTCATCCCCAATTTTTCAGGCTCGAAATGGCTTATGCTCGCGATACTCGTGGCCACGGGCCTGTTCCTAACCTACTTCATCACGCGGCCAATCCCCCCTCCAATCGTCGTCTCCTACGCAGACCCCCTCGTGCCTCTCACAGGGCTGAAGATGGTCTCCGGCGAAAACTACGTTTATTCCTGGTCAGACCCGCAGCTCGGGGAAGTTCGCATTGAGAATAAGGTCGGGAACCTGGCGGGTGAATGCCTGCTGGTTACCACCGAGTCAAACAACGCCACAATCCCTTTCTGCCTGGATGGGAAGACCGGGGAGCCGATTGACCCCTCGAGGCAGGGCCAGACCCTGAACGTCAGCCCGCAGTTTTTCCAGTCCTGGATGCTTGCCCTCACCGATGGCTGGACCTGGAGGGCGAGCGTGAACACGACTGTCGAATGGCTCGGCTCATCCGAGACCATCGAGTCGGCTTCGAACTACCGGGTCGCAGCGAGAGGCACAGTCAAGGGGAGGGAGGCCTTCAAGGTGCTCATTGAGACTTCAATGGCCAGAATCAGCAATGAGAAGAGGTATCCATCGGAAACTGCGACCCAGGTCGTCTGGGTGGATGCAGAAAAAAGGGTCCTTCTCTATGCAGGCTCCGAGGAGGGTCACCTCGAGCTGATGGAGGCGCCATTCAAAGTCGAGCCCTACTCAGAGCCGAAATAACTGCTAAAGATTGAGTAGCCCAATCCTCTTCGCATAGCCAACCACTTCATCGTATTCCTCCTTCCTCAGCGTTCTCCCCATCTCCCCTTTCGCTTTGTACTCCGGCTTGTACTGGTCCATTATGTTGACCCTGGTCCCCGGGCCGAGGTTCTTCCTTATCCACTTGAGAATGGGCTTCGAGCAGCACTCGGCGTGCCCGGGCAGGAGGAGGTGGCGGATGAGGAGGTCGGAGCTCTTCGAGGCGAGCAGGTGGTTTCTCGAGACGACCTCAAAATAATTTTCAGCTCCTGAGAACCTCTCAGCGCACCCGTCATTCCCATACTTGAAATCGCCCAGGAAAAGGTCCACAACTCCGTCGAGCAGCCTCATCGATTCCTCGCTCATGTACATGTTCGAGTTCCAGACGACTGGCAAATCCGCCTCCAGCAAAAGGAGGGAATTGAGTATGTTGTGGAGATTAGGCGTTGGTTCGCCCCCCACAAAGTTCACGTTTCTTATCCCGTTCCTCATCCCGCTTACCCAGGCTGCAATCATCTGCGGGGTCCATAGGTACCCGCCCTTCGGGTCCTGGCTTATCTCCCAGTTCTGGCAGAAGCAGCATTCGAAGTTGCAGCCGGAGAAGAATATGGTTCCCGAGGGCACGAGTTCCGCCTCCTCCCCAAGGTGGACGAAGGCCGACGAGACGAAGGAATCCTTCCCAACCCTGCAGAAGCCAAGCTTCTTTCTCCTGTCGACCTTGCACCTTCGCTCGCAGAAGATGCAGGATTCGAGAATCTTTTCCGAGATGTAGGACTTCAGGCCGAGAAGAGAGAATTCGCCATCGCTTTTCCCCTCGAGAGCTTTCTCGTGCTTTTTCCACGCATCCTCGAGGTTTCTGGGCTTTTCAGCATGCGTTCTCTTTGCAATGAGATACTTCGGCTTCGCCTTCCCTTCGAGAATTGAAAAATATCTTTTCAGCGGCGAGGATTTCATCTTATCTCACTTTCGAGTAAACGGTCCCGATAATTTTTCTAAGAGCGCGCGGCCCTTCATCCTCGAAATAATATGAAATGAAAATCTTTCCAGAATACATTTAACCCCGAAAACCAGCACCAGAAAAATGAAAATGTACGTAAATTTCATTTTCGCACCGGTTCACTATCTTAATTTAAACTATTTAATAGGGTGTCTGAGCTCTGACCGTCACCGTTCCTACTATAGTCCTTATGTTTGCGCTTCCTTCATCAGCAAAGTAGTACCTGACGTACAGCTTACCGTTGTATTGTTGACCGGAGGCGAGGTTGCCACCAATAACTATGCTGTCTCCATTCGCGTCAGTGCACAATAATGGGTCATTGGGCGAGAAAGCCTGACCCATTGAAGCTGAAATGTCTTGAGCTTCAAAATCCGTTGGGCCGATTTCCTGGGTGCATTTCATGCCTACGAAATGAATGGTCTTCTGCAACCCATTAACTAGAGTTACGTTCAAGGTTCCATCAGTGGACAAATACGTCTTCTGGCAGTTTATTCCTGCAGGCATCATGCAGATTTCTGGGCTGCCAGGATAGCACTCGCTCGTATACGAAAGCAAAACAATCAAACAGGATATCCCCAATAAATTGAATAATAGCACCGATATTCCCCCCCAAACCCACTTCTTTTTATCTATCTGCTTTCTGGTAATAAACCAAAACACCAAAGCAAAAAGAGAAATAACGACCGAAAAACCGAAATACGGCAATTCTACATGGTGTGCGCAATCGTCTATCAATAAGAAAAAAATGTTATACGTCAGAGCGAGAACAAGCAGGGCGAGAGAGATTTTGGACAGGTTCTGCGGCAGTCTCATGTGTGTTTTTTGTTCTGAAGAAGTTCTTATCTTTTTCGTTCGAAATGATTTGGTTCTCACATCGACCTCAACCGCTTTATCCTGTCCTCTATCGGCGGATGAGTCGAAAACAGCCCCGAGAGCAGCTTTCCCTTCAATGGGTTTGAGATGTAGAGTGGGGCGGTCGCATCGGTCGCGTGCTGAAGCTGGTGGTTGTCCTTCGAGATTTTCTCCAGGGCACTGGCGAGCCCGTCAGGATATCTCGTAAGCAGCGCCCCGCTCGCATCCGCCAGGTATTCCCTGTTCCTAGAGAGCGCAAGCCTTACAAGCTGGGCAAATATCGGGGCCAATATCGCTAGGACAAGCGAGATGAGCACTATCACCCCGGCTCCCCCGCCTTTCCTCCCCCCGCCTCCCCCTATGTTCCCCCTCAGGCCGATTCTGAGCATGAAGTCGCTGATGAGGGCTATGAACCCGACCATAACAACGGCGAAAGTCGCGAGCCTTATGTCGTAGTTCTTTATGTGCGCCATCTCGTGGCCTATCACTCCTTCGAGCTCGTACCTGCCCACGATGTTCAGGAGCCCGGTGGTGACTGCAATCGCCGAGTGCTTGGGGTCCCTCCCAGTGGCAAAGGCATTGGGGGCGGGGTCCTCAATCACATAGACCTTCGGCATGGGGATGCCGGCTGCTATGGAAAGCCCCTCGACTGTGTTGTAGAGGTGCGGGAATTCGCTCTTCTCAGCAGGCCTTGCCCCGGATATGGAAAGGACGAGCTTGTCGCTGTAGTAATAGCTGAATATGGACGAGGCAATGGCAACAATCATGAGGACCGGGAAAAGCGCGAACCCGAGCCCCCCCATATCCCAGAAAATACCGAGTGCCTCGGCGAATATGAAGGCGGTGAAAAGCACGAAAATGATGAAGAATGCGATTATGGCCATCGATTTCCTTTTGTTCCAAGTTATCTCGTCGTAGAGAAGGGCCAAGCAAACAACCTCGCTCGTTTTATGTCATTTTGAATTATTAACTTTTCTGAGCTGGGGGCTCCCAGACTTCGTAGCCTGCCTCGAGAGCCCTGGCGGGGTCCCTGACATAAACTACAGTGAAGTTGCTCGAATGCTTGTTTTCAAGCATGCACTCAAAATCCGTCGGGTTATAACACGTGGGGCAGGAGAGTTTTAGCCGTCCGTATCCCCTAGTTATGTTGACTAAGTTGAGCGCCCCGGAATCTGAACCTAAATAAGTTATCACCACATAGTCTGTCTTTAATTCCGGGTCTCTGAACTCCCCACAGGATACGTTCGACCAGCTATGGCAAAAGTAGGTTTTCAACCCAGTGTAGTGCATAAGGGGGACCTCAACATTGTTCATCTTTACGGTCTCGGCATTACTCCTCTTCATACGGTTTATCGGTTCAATAAAACAACTGTACAAAAGCTTGGGTGGCTCGTTCACGATTCTAAAATAATTCGGTATTGTCTGGCCGGGGTCATATCCTATGTGAAAGAGGTATAAGGTTTTTTCGTTGAAGAGCCCATAGCATGACCACAGCAAGGGAGTCTTGATAAGCACATTCTGTTCAAAAATAATCGCAGGCGGAAAAAAGAAGACGCATGATACCAGGTATCCCACCATTACTTGGGAAAGCAGAGGTAACCTCCTGTGCAGGAACTCGATTAGTCCCGCACTAATGAAATACGCCAGGGGCATGAGCGGGGCAATGAACCTCAACGCCCAGTAATCAACAAACGACAAAGCCACGATGCTAAAAACAAAAAGCAAAACAATTAAACTGAAAAATGGGTCTGCTTTTAAGGGTTGCTTCTTCAGGAGAGCAACGAAAAACGCAATCAGCAACAGCGGGTAAAAAAGGAACTGCCCCAGGTTTCCGACATAGCCCAAAACGTTCAAAACAAATGCATCTTGGCCTGCAGACGATTTCCCGGCTTTTTCCCACATCTTAACATAGGCTAGCCACGGGGCAGTAAGAAGCAAGAACGAAATTCCCAGCACAGCAATCCAGGCAATCGTCTGCCTCCTGCGCTCAGGGGCCTCGAAAACCAGATAATGGATGCAAAATGCCCCGAAAACTGCAACTGAAAGCACGAAGTTTGAGGAGTGGAAGAGAGCGGCGTTTGATAGAACGAACAGGGCGCCCATCGCAAGAGTTCTTTTTTCCCTCAGTTTCAAATAACTGTAAAAGGCGATTCCAAACAAAAGGCAAGTGAGCGAATAATACCTCCCTTGTCTAAACAGCGCAAGCATCGGGACTGATGTGGCCATCAGGAAAAGAAAAAAAAGGCGCGGCCAAAGAGACAGCCTGTCCTTCAATAAACAATACCACAAAACAACTGATAGAACGCCGAACAATGCAAACGGCGCCCTCGCAGAGAAGTTGCTCTCCCCCAGAACCTTGAAGGAGAATGCAGTTATGTAATACGGGAACCAGGTGTGTTGCGTGTGGATGAAATCTTCATTATAATCGGCGTCATTCATCCATTTAGCCCCTATAGTCACCAAGTTTTTTCCGTCATAAACCAAGGGCAGGCCAGTCCTAAGGATGTTCTTTGCAATCATTGCGCTCTCGGCTTCATCCCACCAAAGGTATTCCGCGCCCAAATTCCAGAATAGGAGAATAAAGAATATGAAAAACATTGCAGCTGCTGCGAGATTTTCTAGGTTTAAGGCGACTTTTGGCAAAGGTCGCATCTCACCACTTTCAGAACTCAACCTTCACTGGTCCTCGCGCAGCCTCTTCAGTTTCGAAGTATTCCCTTATCTTGAAACCCAGAATCGAGGCAATCAGGTTGGACGGGAACATCTGGACCTTGTTGTTGTAGCTCATCACGTTGTCGTTGTAGAACTGGCGCGCGTAGGCAATCTTGCTCTCGGTCCCGGCGAGCTCCTCCTGGAGCATCTTGAAGTTCTCGTTGGCCTTCAGCTGCGGGTAGTTCTCAGCCACTGCGAAGAGGCTCTTCAGAGTCTGGGTGAGCATATTGCTGGCCTGGGCCTTGTCCTTCACGCTGGTGCCATCCATGGCAGTGGCCATCTGGGCCCTGGCCTTGGTCACATTCTCGAAGACTTCCCTTTCGTGCTTGGCATAGCCCTTGACGGTGTTCACCAGGTTTGGTATGAGGTCGTACCTCCTCCTGAGCTGGACGTCAATCTGCGCCCATGCGTTGTTTATCTGGTTGCTCAGTGCAATCAGGCCGTTGTAGGTCAAAACAACAAAGAGCAAAATTCCTAAAACTACGACCAGAAGCGCAATTCCGATGATCTCAAGCATCATCCTCACCACCTCCTATTTTTTAACCGAAAGGGGTATCGCCCCCTTCCCAAATTCCGCGAATGCTATGTCGACCGGGTTTATCATCCCAGCGACTATCTCTACAAACGGCGGCGCGCCAAGGGAAAGCTGAAGCGCCCTGGCACCGATTATTCTAGCCTTTTCAAACCTGTTAAGCTGCATAGAAACCCCTCAACTCCTCTAATATGTCATCAATAGACTTTTTAGCCTTTTCCCCAAGGAAAACTTCCAGGAGCATGTCACCTGAGCAGGACTTCCAACACCTTCAGGAGTTGCGGCCTCCTGAGCAGCACCTTCTTAACCACCGGGATGAAGTTGCTCTTGAGAAGCTTGTCAATATCCTCGTCAGTGACCGTGCCAATGACTGCGTTCAGGTCGTCATCATTTAGTTTCTCGAGGACCTTCCTGAGCTTGAGCCTCTTGAGGAGCTTTGCCTCCCTCTTCCCCCTCCATGCAGTCTCATATTCGAAAAGGCTTTTTGCATCAGTCTTGTCCGCGAGCGCGCATTTCGCAGCAACCCTGCCAGCCATCATCCCGGCGTCCATGGCCAGGCAGATGCCTCCCCCATGAATCGGGTCGACCTGGTGCGCAGCAGTCCCTGCAACCATGAACCCATCGAGCACCAGCCCCTTCATGGGCGCGCCGACCGGAATGAGGCCCGCTTTCAGGGCCACTGGCTGGGCGTTTTTCAGTCTGTCAGTCTTCAGGAACCTGTTGAGATATTCGATTGCATGGCCCTTCTCGTTCCCGCCTACCCCGACTCCCACATTCGCGACGTCCTTTCCCTTCGGGAATATCCAAACGTATCCGCGCGGCGCATATTCCCTTGTGAAGTATATCTCGATGAGGTCCTCGCAGTCGACGTTGACCATCTCGTACTCGGCCCCAAAGTCAGAGTCATACAATGTCGCAACTGAATTGATGCCCGCCATTCTTGCGACAGTGCTCTCCCCCCCGTCGCAGGCGATGAGGACTTTCGATTGGTATTCTGTCTTTCGCCCGTCGCTTTCTACGACCACTCCCGCGACCTTCCCCATGTCCTTCTTTACGCTGACTACCTCGCTCTTTATCATTATCTCGGCCCCTGCCCTTCCTGCCTCGAAAGCCAAGTCCTTATCGAAAACTTTCCTGTCAACGACGACTCCCTTGGTTTCTGCAGTTTTCACCTTTATGCTGTCCTTCATGTTCGGGGCAATAACCCGCGCTCCGTTGATGTGGGCGCTCACCGCCTTCTCGCTCATCTCCATCCCAAGCTCGGCAATCCAGTGGCCCCCAATCCCCTCACCGCACCTGACAGGAGCCCCGATTTCCTTCCTCCGCTCAATCACCAGAACTTCGGCTCCTGCCTTCGCCGCCTCCCTCGCAGCCATGCTCCCTGCCGGGCCAGCCCCGACAATGATTACGTCGTATTTCTCCATGACCATCACCAATAACAAACCCGGCTCGAGTCTGCCACCTCGTTCATTTTTTTCTCCATGACCATCATTTCTTCCTCACTGTTATCGCACCCATCGGGCAGGCCTTCTCGCAGTTCCCGCACGAGATGCACTTCTCATCGCAAAGGATCATCGTTTCCCTAAGCCTGAGCGCATCAACTGGGCAGACTGCCACGCAGGCGCCGCAATAAGCGCATTTGCTCTTGTCAACGTCTATCATGAGACACTACCTCCTCTCCAGGATTAATCCCACTTATCATGAAAAATCAAATATAAAATAATACCTATTTTTTCAGGGCAGTCTTCCATTTCTCTTCGATTCTCGCAATCGCAATCCTCTCGGCCCTCTCCCGCAGGCTCCTCCCAGGTTCCTCGAGGACCCCCATGGTCGTTCTCCTCATCGAGTTGACCACTATCTCGGTCATGTCGACGACATTCCCGCCTATGTATTCCACGTGGGAGCTGAGGCTCGCCCCACCGCAGGCAAGTATGTCAGGGATGACATTGACGCCTCTTGCTTCGAGCATGGACTCCTCGTCTCTCCCAAGGACCCCCAGCTCTCCCTCGACCAGGATTCTCGGCCTTATCTCATTGGCGAGGTTTCGGTCTATTGCCGGAATGGTTATGAGCATCAGGTCCGTCTGTTCAGCAAGGGCCTGGGAAACAGTTGCAGGATTCCCCCTTGGAAATGCGTCAACCCTGCCCCCGGAATTCACGAGTTTGGCAAGGGATTCGACATCAAGCCCCTCCCTGTTTATCGTGGCCCCGTCCAGCTCACCGGCAGCCACCACCTTCACCCCGTTCCTCGCCAAGACCCTTGCCGCAAAGAGCCCGTCTCTCCCGAGCCCGAAAACAGATGCCTTCGCCCCGCCAATTTTCTCAAAACCGAGCGCAGCCAGGGCACAGTTTGCAATCCCAAGTCCTGCCCCTCCCGCCTCGAAGGGAATCCCCCTGAGCTTCGACGGCTTTCCAGCAGCGCCCCGCACATCCCCGCACGAATAGGCATAGAGCTCCATCACTTCCTCGCCCGCGCCCCTGCCAGGGCAGGCGACAAAGGAGTTGTTCGCAAGAGGGGCTATTGCAGATGCGAATTCCCGAACATCCGCCTTCACGTTCTCGCCCTTCAGAAGGCAGGCGCACCCTCCTCCGAAAGGAACGCCGTGGAGCGAGTTCATGAACGTATAGCGCCTTGCGAGCTGGGAGGCGTATTCTATGGTGATTTTGTCAAGAAGATGGAGCCCCCCGAGCCCGGGGCCGAGAGCAGTGTTGTCTACTATCAACAACCCGAGGCTGCCTGTTTGGGGCTTGTAAGCCTGCATGAGCCTCTCCGGGCCGTATTTGTCCATGCAAGAACTTCTCATATCCCAATAAAAAGCCTTTTGGAGAAATACCATCATGCTCGAGTACGTGCTCGCATTCCTTGGGCTCTACTCCGTGGTGTTCTACTTCCTGCTCTACCTGACGGAATCTGAGAATGTCAGGGAGGACCCGAAGCCCAAGGGAACGCCGACGGTTTCGGTAATCATTCCCGCCTACAATGAGGAGAAATCCATCGGGAAAACCATTGAGTCGATACTCGCCCTCGATTACCCCAAGAAAAAACTCGAGGTAATCGTGGTTAACGACGGCTCAAAAGACAGGACGAGCGAAATAGCTAAAAGATACCCCGTAAAGCTAATTGAAAAGAAAAACTCGGGCAAGGCGAACTCAATCAACGTTGCCCTCGGGCAGGCGAGGGGCGAGCTGGTTGCAATCATGGATGCGGACTCCTACGTCTCAAAAGGTGCGCTGCTGAAAATGGTCGGGTATTTCGAGGACCCGGAAGTTGCGGCAGTCACTGCGGCCATGAAGGTCTGGGAGCCGAAAACACTGGTCCAGAAGATGCAAAAGGGCGAATACCTGATAAACGCATTTTTCAAAAAACTCCAAAGCTTCATTGATGGCATTTCCGTGACCCCGGGTCCTTTTTCAATTTATAAGCGGGCGGTGCTTCTGGAGCTGGGAGGATTCGATGAGCACACGATAACTGAAGACCAGGAAATCGCCCTCAGAATCCAGTCAAGGAACCTGAGAATCGAGAACTCCATCAACGCCGAGGTTTTCACCGATGTTCCCTCGAATTTGAGGTCCCTTTTCAAGCAGAGGAGGAGGTGGTACTTAGGCTATCTCCAGAACATCTGGAAGCACAAATCCCTATTCAGCCCGAAATATGGCGACTTCGGAATGTTTGTCATGCCCCTGGCCGCGGTCCTTCTAATCCTCTCTGTGCTCTCGCTGTTCATTGCCTACGTCCCCAAGTCCCTTGACCTCAGCCTGAGGCTCGACCCCTCAGCCCTCACTTTCTTTTACCTGGAACTCACCCCGACCCGGGTCGTGTTCCTGTTCATTTTCGCCATAAACGCCCTGGCTTTTTACTTCACATTGAGGAACACGCGCGAATACGGGTTCCTCGGAAACTTTTTATCGCTGATTGCTGTATCCTCATTGATGCTCCTGCTCTGGATAGTGGTCCTCGCCGAGCAAATCGCAAACCTCTTGAGGGGCTTCAGCCCCACCTGGAGAGGCGAATGAAAGGACAAAGTTGCCAACAACTTTGGCCGCATTGGAATTAGCAAATTCCAATACAATATGAAGCAGCTGCATGGCGCGGTGCGAAGCTCCCGGGAGCTTCGCAGTCGGCATTCGAATGCCGACCGAGCCATCCGAATGGCTCGCCGCCAATTGCCGATGCAGCTGCCCATGGTGGATGAGATGCAGAGAAAAATCAGCCCGCTCCACATCGTCGCCCTTTTCATAACGTCCCTAATATTCATAATCGGGATTCTAATCGGCTGGCAGATGGGATACACTGCCGAGAGCAAGATGAAGGGAGAGCTTGAGGGGCTCAGGAGCGAGCAGTATGCCCTGGATGTCCTTTCCCTCATGAGGGAGACCGGCGAGGCCGGGTGCCCAGCGCTTCAGAACGAGTTCGCCGAACTTTCAACAATGACCATCGAATATGGTAACAGCCTCGATTACATGGAGAAGAAGCTGGGAAAGCTGGACCCCGAAGTCATGAGCCTCAAATCCGATTATTCGTTGATGCAGGCCAGGAACTACCTTCTGTTGAAGGACATGGACAAGAACTGCGGCTCAAGCCACATCATAATTCTGTACTTCTACACTAATGAGGACTACTCCGCAAGCACGGACCAGGGAATTGCCCTCCAGGATGCACTCGCCCAGTTGCCCGCGATTCGCGAGAAAACCGCCATCTACCACTTCGATGTAAATGTGAATAACCCGGTGATGGATGCATTCAAGGAGCAATATGGGGTTACTAAAGTTCCAACCATGATAATCAAAGGGAAGAAATACGAGGGCTATGTGAGCGCTGAAAAATGCAGGGAGATTTTTGAGAATGCGTGAGGCGGGAGAATGATGCTGTTCACCTTTTGGAATGATGACATCTCGAGAAAGCTCGAGAAATCGGACAAATCCGCAGCCCTATTCTGGAGGCTTTCGAACCTTTTCGGAAAGCTTTGCATGTTCCCGTTGGCAGCAGG
Source organism: Microcaldota archaeon (assembly GCA_041305385.1). Taxonomy (GTDB): domain Archaea; phylum Micrarchaeota; class Micrarchaeia; order Burarchaeales; family JAKAKT01; genus JAKAKT01. The sequence continues at coordinate 65,738 of JBFYLO010000011.1, forward strand.
AGTCGTCTGTCTTCTCATTGCAGCACTTGGCCCACCCATACTCAGTTCAATGTTCGGCGAATTAACCGCCGATCTGAACATGCCGGTTGCGAAGAACATCAGCTCAATCTCTGAAAACACTCGCGATATTTTCTCGACCCTCGGCCTCCTTGCGTTCATCATAGCCGGATTGCTCATCATCCCCTATTCAGTCGCAACTGGAATGCTTGCTCTTAGGATGAAGGATAACGGCTGGGGCATAGCCCTGCTCCTCGGCTTCTTCCTGTGGCCCCTGGCCATTCTGGGCCCCATATACAAGCAGCGGAAGCGAAAGGAGTTCTCAAACAAAACTGAGGCGGTTGAATGTTCTGGGAAGACGACATCTCGAAAAAGCTGACCGAGGCTGGAAGGAAAAACACGGGCACTCTCTGGAAGGTCTCGAACCTGTTTGCGGTTCCAGCGGTCCTCGCTATGCTTGCGCTAATCGGCGGAATCGTCCTTCTAATAGTTGCTGCCTCGGCCACCTTTCTCTTCGGTCCATCGCCAACCACCGACACCATAAAAAACGTTGTCCCAGTGATAGCTCTGCTGCTCTTTATCGCTGCAGGAGTCCTTTACCTCTTTTTCCTCGTCTATGCTGTCATTGTAGCTGCCATAGCATTTGATTTCGGAGATGTTTGGTGGGGGGCGGCGAACCTGCTAATTGGCATTACGGCTCCGTTCTACAAATATTTCAAGGCCAAGGAGATTCGGGAGAAGGGGCTCCAGCTGAAAGAACTTAACAATTCGCCGGCTGAAGTGGAAAAAAACAAACAACCTCCTGAAGCCGAGCCCGTTGTTCAGCCGCCCGCCCCCGAGCCTAAAAAGCCCACTAGAAAAAAAGTTTCCTCTTAATATCCAATCACTCGAGCCATCCATAGCCAGCGTTTCTCCTCATTATCGTAGTTACCCGGACCTCGTTTCCAACAATAGCATAAACGACCCTGAAATCCCCGGCTCTCAGGCGGTAAAAAGCCGGATTAAACGAGCCTTCGAGTTTCTTTATGTCCGCGCCGCTTCTTTTTCTGAAAGGGTTTTCCCCAAGAGCCGAAAGCGCCTTCTTTATCCTCCGCTGGTCCTTCTGCTCGAGCTCGTAAAACGATTTGCGGGCAGCGTCAGAAACCAAAACTGAGAAACCGTTCATAGCTCATCAGCCGGAGTGAACCCCTCGTTCCTCAGAATCCACTTCTGCCTCTCGAGGAATCCGTGCAAGGTGGCGACTTCCATGAGCTCATTCAGTATGTCGTTGTATGTCTGCTTCTTGCTGCCGAACTCCTTGAGCTTGTCTCGAGTCCTAACGTCTATCGATATCGTCGTGTTCATATAATCAAACATAATTGTTAGATTTAGTTATATTTAAGCCTTGCCCACCTACTTGAACAGATCCTCGATGCCATCGTCGTCCTCAATTTCTTCCAGAACCGAATTCTCTGCAGGCGGGGCTTCAATTTTCCTCCCGCCCGCGCAGTTCTTGCAGACATTCCCCCTGTAATCAAAGCAGGCGGGGCATACCTTCGCCCCGCACAGGGGACACGTGTGCTTCACGGTCAATTTCCCGCAGATGTCGCATAATCCGGCGAAGTCCAAGGTATCACCATTTAAATAACGCCGTTTATATATTACTGGTGATGCTTTGAACTGGCACTACTCGCTTTTCGTAATACTCTTCTTGGCCTCGTCTCCTTTTGCTACGCTGATAGCCGAACAATCTACAGACAAAGAGATTTCTGTGCCGACTTCGATTTCTGAAAACAAAATTGGGATGGCAAACCCGGCAGCAGTTTACTGCATTGAGCTTGGCTATGGTTACAAAATCACCAAAGGGCCATTGGGCGAATATGGGACTTGCATTTTCCCGGACAAGACCGAGTGCGAAGAGTGGCAGTTTCTTGCTGGTAAATGCGGGCAGAGCCACTCCTATTGCGCGAAGCAAGGCTATGGGATAAAAACGATGAGCGATGGGAAGGACCCGTTCTCCCCGGAATATGCGGTTTGCACTTCCGTTGATAAAAAAATTGAAATTGATTCTGTTTCAAAACTATTCGACCTGCAAACAAAATCACTGAAAGGGTCGATTACTATTTCGGTCAAAGAAGCCGTAGCTGCCCCCACATCGTCTACACAAGCCCAGGAAACTCCATCAGTTCTTCCCCCATCTTTTGACTGGAGAGATTACAATGGTCAGAATTGGATGACTCCAGTTAGAGACCAAGGCAGTTGTGGTTCATGCTGGGTTTTTTCGACAGTTGGAGTGGTTGAGGCTCTTTTTAACTTACTTGACAATACTCCAGGACGAGATTTTGACCTCTCAGAACAGACCATAGTTTCTTGCAACGGAGTGGGTAATGGTTGTCTTGGAGGAGACCCAAGATTTGCGCTCTCATACATTAAAAATACCGGAATCCCGGATGAGATGTGTTTTCCCTATGTTGCTCAGTACGCGTCATGCTCAAATAGATGTCCAGACTGGATGGAAAGATCAGTAACCATAACGAGTCATGGGGAAATGTGGAACGTCTCCGGTATGGAACTTGTTCCTCTGGATATCGAAACAGTAAAAAGATATCTAATCGAGAAGGGACCACTTGAAACTGTTATGAGCACCCGTGGCAGTTTCATAAATTTTAACGGAACTTTTGTTTATGTTTGTAACGGTGATCGAAATCTCACGCATTCTGTAATCATTACGGGTTATAATGATAACTTTACCCTCCCTCAAAACCCATACACGAACAGCGGAGGTTACTGGATTATTAAAAACAGTTGGGGTTTAGTGGGTGATGGGTATATCTACATAAAATATGGGGAATGCGGCGTGCCTACGATGATAACCTACGCTAAAAAATGCCTGGAGGCAGGAGCGCAATGCAATAATAATCTTCAGTGCTGCTCTCGCGATTGTAATGGCGGGACGTGTTCTCAGCGATGTGGTGATGATGATTGTGATGGAAATGAAACCTGTGAAACTTGTAAGCAAGATTGTGGTCGTTGCTCTTGTGGAGATGGGGAGTGTACTCATACTGGCATTACGAGCCAATTTGAAAGATGCGATAATTGTCCAGAAGACTGTGGCCAGTGCACAGGGTGCGGAGACGGTTTTTGCGTCCCCCCTGAAAACTGCTTAACGTGTCCAGGAGATTGCATTAGTTGTTGTGGTGACGGACAGTGTTTAGGAAACGAAACAACAGTTACATGTCCAAATGATTGCGGAAGCCTTTGTGGCGATGGAGCATGTAATGGGTACGAAGACACCCGTGAATGCCCAGAAGACTGCGGTTCATTGTGCGGCGATTGGACATGCAATGGAAATGAGACCTGTTTATCCTGCCCGACAGACTGTTTCTACTGTTTCGCCGACCCAGCGGTCCAAAACATCAGTTGGACGCCGGATTCACCAACTAACTGTAGCGGATACGGCAACGTTGAGGTGAAGAACATAGGGACTTTCCCGAGCCCACGGGGGGTTTACTCAATTTATGCCGATAACATACTCATCGGTCAAGGGTTTACTAGTGAACTCCCGCCAGGGCGGTCCAACTACATCGGCTTCCTTTACAATCCCATATCAACGTCCTCACCTTACCGGATGATTGAAGCATCGATAAATGTTGTCAACGATTCTAACCCTGAAAACAACCGGCTCGTCAAGCAGATAACTCTCAACTGCTACTGCGGTAACGGGAGATGCGATTTGAATGAGAATACAGCAACCTGTCCTTCTGACTGCCCACTCCAATTCTGCGGAGATGGAACCTGCAATTCTGGAGAGACGTGCTCTTCATGTCCGAGTGACTGCGGAACGTGTATATGTACCCCAGCCTATTTCTGCAAAGACATCAACACGCTGGCGTACAGAAATTTCAAGTGCTACGTTAGCTATTCGAGCTGCAATGGGGGAATCTGCTGCAATGGCAAATGCCAAAAGGCACTCCCCGGAGCTACGTGCATCGATGTCAATACGGTGGTGGCAGCACAAAACATTGCGCAGGTGCAGGGCCCTGAGCTTCCGACTGTTCTCGCAGTTCTGAGCATGGTTGTCTTGGTGGGGGTAGTGCTCTATGCGTTCATAAAAATAGAAACGAGGTTCTGAGGCTCACTCCGCTTCAATCCCGTGGTCTCTTCGCGCTCGATTCGTCTCATTCCACTTCGATTTCCACAACCTTCACTTCATTGGCATTGGTCTCAATATCAGGCGAGCCGCACTTCGGGCAGCGAATGGGCGAGAACTGCGTCGAGGTCTCCTTCTTGCACTTGTGGCACTTGAGATAAGGTTTCATCATCTTGACTTCGAGTTTTGCATTTCCCGCAGGAGTGCTCTCGGAAAGCATGAAGAACAATTCCCTGAACTCGGCCACATCGGTTATGTTCGAGCCCACCTCAATGCGGATTCTCTTTACTTTCTTCCCTTTTGCCCCCTCGAGGACAGCGGAAAGCGCGGCTTTCACATAAGGCATCTCTTGCATGATTCACACAACTTCCGCAGCGCCACGGCGCGGTGAGAAACGCCCCGAGCGTTTCTCAGTCGGCCTCCGAAGGCCGACCAAGCGCCTCGCAGCGCTTGCCGCTTATTGCCGGTGGCGCTGCTTTTTTCACTTGTTTCTTTTCACCCAGGGCGGGGCATCCTTGAATTCCAAATCTTCGGCGGGCTTCCCGTCCCCCTCGATTATACCGCCCCCAGTTTTTTCTTCACTCTGGGCTTCCCCGCCTCCCCCCTCCAGCTCCTTCCTGGCCTTTTCCACTAGGGTTTCCTCTTTCTCTTGCTTGGGCTCAGGGGGCTTCTCCTCTGGCTTGGGCTGGGCGGGCTTGAGCCTGCATTCCGGGCATCTGGCGAACAGCTTCGGGTCCATCCTCTTCGTTTCAATCATGTAATTCTTCTGGACAAGGGCCATGGTGTCCTTGCCGCATACCTCGCACTTGGCCATCTCGTAAATTTTCTTGGCATAGAGCTCCTTGTCCTCGCGCGCCTCCTCGTAGCGGTCGGTGAATATGACTGCGTTCACGGGGCAGACGTCGGCGCACCTTCCGCAGGATATGCAATGGGGGAGCCAGTAGACCAGGGATTTCCTGTCGAACTTTATGCACTTGGCAGGGCAGGCTGCTGCGCAAGCCCCGCAGGCTATGCATGCGTCTGAAATCTCAATCATGCCCCTGAACCTCGCCGGGGGCAGCACCTTCCTGGCCGGGTAGGGGACAGTGCTTGGCATGCGGAAGAGGTTCTTCAGCACGTCGTCAATCATCCTTGGAATCAGTTTCATCCAACAACACCGTTATAGACCAATACAATTAACATCTGGATTATCGCGAACAGGAGCAGGCCCTTCAGGTAGAAGCCGGAGGCCTGGTGGACCTTGAACCTCCCGGAGACTGCTTCCACAATCGCCATGAGAATCGCTGCGAAGAGCGCCACAGCCATCTGGAACACGAGCATCATGAGGACCCCGAGGGCTGAAACTGAGAGGAAGGGGACCGCTTTCTCGATGCCCTGGAACGCCGGCATGAGGAAGGCTCCGGGCTCGGGAATGGGCATGAACAGGGTTGCGAAAAGCATGGGGAAGACATAGAATTTGAGGGCTTCAGTAATCTTGTAGGCTGCGAGGAGCCTTCCCGAATATTCGGTGTAAATGCCCTCCACTATCTCGGTCTCAGCCTCGGTCACGTGGAACGGCGCCCTTCCCAGCTCCCCGAGCATGCAGGCGAAATAGACCGCTGCACCAAGGAGGAGCAGTGCGTTCGAAGCCGCGTCCATGGCCCCAAGGGAGAAGCTCTTCGCCAGGAAGGCCACTGAGAGCAGGACCAATGTCATGGGGAGCTCAAACGAGATGACCATCGTTATCTCCCTGGAGGCGCCGATTGCCGAGAAGGGGGAGCCCGAGGCAGAGGCCCCAAGTATTATCCCGATGCTCGAGAGTATAATCACATAAAGGAGCACGAACAGGTCGCCGCCGAATCCCCAGAGCGAGACCTTTGCTATGGGCACGAGCAGCACCGCAGTTGAAATCGCAGCCACTGAGACCAGCGGGGCGAGTATGAACAGGGGCCTGACCGCACCCTTCGGAATCAGCGTCTCCTTCGAGAGCAGTTTCAATATGTCATAGAGGGGCTGGAGTATGGGCGGGCCTATCCTGTTCTGCAGCCTCGCGAAAAGCTTCCTCTCGACTCCTTGAAGTATTATCCCGAATAGGAAAGCGAACAGCAGGAGCACAGCCGAGCCCAGCAAATATTGGACAGCATCCATCCTATCTCCTCATCTTCCTCAGTTCCCTGAATGAAACATACCTGCCCGTCCCCCTTTCATCGATGAAAGAAACCCGGTCCATGCACCCGATGCATGGGTCGATGCTTGCTATGATTATCGGGATGTCCGCGATATGCTCGTCCTTGAACATTGCGGGAATCGAGAGCACGTTCGCAAGGGTCGGCGCCCTTACCTTGTAGCGGGCTGGCCTCGGCCCGCCCTCGGTCCTCATGTAGTGGATGTCCTCGCCCCTTGGTGCCTCGGTCCTGCTCACCGCCTCGCCCTTCGGCATCTTCCAGTTGTCGTTCCTGAAATCCCCGGCAGGCATGTTCCTGAGCGCCTGCTCGATTATCCTGATGGACTCCTTAAGCTCGAGAATCCTGACCACTGTCCTCCCGAAAACATCCCCGCTGTCCCAGGTTATCACGTCGAAATCGAGCTCACCATAGGCGAAATACGGGTCGTCCCTCCTGACATCGATATCGGCCCCCGAAGCCCTGGCAGTCGGCCCGACAGCCCCGAGCTTGTAAGCCTCGTCCTTGGTGAGCACCCCGACCCCTGCAACCCTTCTCTCGATTATCGGGTCCTTGAGGAACACCTTCTCGAGGTAGTCGACCATCTTGTAGAGCTGGGTCAGCCTGCTCGCCAGGTTTCCGGCGTGATTGGCTTCAATGGGATACCTTATCCCGCCGATTCGGTTTATCCCGTGGTTCACCCTGTTGCCGGTAATCTCCTCAAGCGAGTCGAGTATGAGCTCCCTAGCCTTCCAGGCATACATGAACAGCGACTTGTGGCCTATCTCCTCTCCGGCTATGCCTGCCCAGAGCAGGTGGCTGTGAATCCTCTCCATCTCCCCCACTATGGTCCTCACGTACTGCGCCCTCCTCGGGACCTCGACCCCGCATATCTTCTCGGCGTTCTGGACATAGCAGCAGCTGTGGGTGTAGGAGCAGATGCCGCAGATGTGCTCAATGAGGTATCCTCCCTGGTTGAAGTCCTTGGACTCCATCAGCTTCTCGATGCCCCTGTGGTTGAACCCGAGCCTGAAATCAGCGCCGACAATGCTCTCGCCGTCAACAGTGAACATGAAATGGACCGGCTCCTCTAGGGCAGGGTGGATTGGCCCTATTGGTATCTTCATCCCTTCCTTGTTTTTTGCTTCAACTCCCATTCTGAATCAACTCTTCTGGGCGTCTGCTTTCCTAAGAGGGGGCGGACCCCTGTAATCATCGGCAATAAACGTGTTAATCGGCCTCGGGTGGTTCCTGACCTCGACCCCGAGCATCTCCACAATCTCCCGCTCGTAGAGAAGCGCGGAGGGAACAAGCTTGGTGATTGATTCGACGCTTGGGCTGGCCCGGTCCAGGGGCACCCTCAGCGTGAGCAGCTTATCAGGAAGCTCGAAGTGGTAAAGCATCTCCATCCTCTCGCCAGTATCCACTCCGGTGATTGTGCACAGGTGGTATTCCCCGGAAACTATCGATTCAAGCCTCCTGCCTAGCTCATCAGCTCCCACGAGCTCGAATTCCCTGGGTTTCGGGTTGCCCTTGGCTTTTTTGCTTTTCATTTTCATCCCTTCTTGGCCGCAGCTTCGTTCCCCGCATTCTTCCCCGCCTTCTCGGTTCCTGCAGCCAATTTTCCTGCTGCCTTGAGCACCCCGAGCACGATGGCCTCGGGCCTGGGCGGGCAGCCGGTCACATAAATGTCAACTGGAATCACCTTGTCCACTCCCCCAACGATGCTGTAGGCCCCATCGAACACCCCTGAGGTCGAGCCGCAGACCCCCACGCAAACAACTGCCTTCGGGTTCGGCACCTGGTCGTAGATGTTCTTCACCCTTTTCTCCATCTGCCTCGTGACAGGTCCGGTGACCAGCAGGATGTCCGCGAGCTTCGGGGAACCCACGAGCTTGACCCCCACCCTCTCGGCATCGTAGCGCGGAGTCAGGGCCGCGATTATCTCGATGTCGCACCCGTTGCACGAGCCCGTGTTCAAATGGTACACCCACGGTGACTTCGCGAGGAATTTCCGCATCATATGACTCTCAACCTCATCACGTACATCGCTATGAACAGCAGCGAGGCCAGGAGCGCGAACACCAGCAGCCACGCAACGTACTCGTTTATCATGTTGGAGTGGAACCTCTCAGTCGCGCCGAACAGCTTCTCGAGCGTCTTCTCGAACCCGAAGAAGAAATTGTGCGCCGGGGTCCTGTATTCGCCGGTCTCCCCGCAGAGGAAATATTCTGTCTCCCTCTCGTTTTTCTTTCTCCTGAGCAGCAGGTAAGCCACCAGCAGGAGCAGCAGGAACAGCGAGCCCCAGGCCAATGCATCCCAGTAGCCGACATCCCGCATCAGGAACGCCTTTTCAGATTCGCCTATCGCCACCAAATCACCAATAACTCTCTCCCCGCGAAGTCTCGCGACAGGGCCGAGCGTCCGAATCTTTTCCATCTTCCCATTCTTTTTCACCTAGAACATTCCAGCTAACACCGCATTTATGTAAGCCCCGGGGTTGAGCAGGACTCTCGCAGCCGGGGTTATGAAATTCACAATCACGAAGTCCGGGAACAGTCCGATAAGGAGGCATAGGAGGGCGAGGAAGAGCATTGGCGCAGTCATCGAAAGCGGCACCTCCTTGATTTCTCGTTTGATTCCAGTCCCCAGGAACACTGCGTGGAACACCTTCATGAACGAGGCGAGGGTGAGCAAGCTCCCGAGCAGTGCGATGGCAGTGAGAACCGGGTGGACCTCGAAAGCCGCGTTGTAGATAATCCACTTGCTCGCGAACCCGTTGAACGGGGGAATTCCGCTGATGGCGAGCGCCCCTACCCCGTAGGCGAGGGCAGTGAGCGGCATGTATTTCGCAAGCCCGCCCATCCTGTTTATGTCGGTCTCGCCGGTCCTCCAAATCACAGCGCCTGCAGTAAGGAACAGCATCCCCTTGTAGATTACGTTGTTGAGCACGTGGAACAGGCACCCGGTCATCCCGAGCATCGTCCCCAATCCGGCTGCGAGTACCATGTACCCGAGCTGGCTTATGGCATGGTAAGCGAGCATCCTCTTGAAATCAGTCTGCATCATTGCCATGAACACTCCTGCAAATATGGTTGCAATCCCTATGGCAATCAGCAGCCAGCTCGTTCCAACAAACCCAAAGAGCACTGAAAGCAACCTGAGTATAACATACAGCCCTGTCCCGTATTTCATCCCAATCAGCAGCATGCTCGCGCTGTGCGGGGCTGAACTGTATGCCTCGGGCATCCAGGTGTGGAGCGGGAAGAACGACGTCTTCACTCCGACTCCTATGAATATTAAAACCATGGCTACCAGGGGCACAAGCGCCCCGCCAGAGATGAGCTGCCCGAGTGGGTCGAGTCCGCTGGCTGAAATTCCCTCGTTCAGCGCCCCGAGCTTGTACGCGATGTGGGCGATGTTGAGGGTCCCGGTGACGCTATACAGTATTATTATCCCGACAAGCAGGAACGTGGTCGCGAGGGAGGCGAGAATGAGGAAGTTGAAGGATGCGTTGAGCGCCCTCTCCCTTCCATCATATGCCACGAGCCCAACGCACACGAAGTTGAACAGCTCTAGGAAAACGAACAGGTTGAAGAGGTCGCCGGTGAGGGTGACCCCGAGGCTGCCGGCGCAGGCGAGGAACACAAGCGAGTAATACTTGGTCGCGTGCGAGTCGGAAATCTCGTTCTTTGAGTAAACTATCGCAAGCACCGCGAAGAGGCCGATGAGGGCCCCGAAAAGCCAGGAAAGCGGGTCGAGCACAAGGCCTATCCCCATCAGCGTGCCCACAACCGGCACCCAGTTGCCGAGCCAGTAGGGCGTATAGCCTGCCTGGGCATCAGGGTACAGGGAAGCCACGAAGAGAAGCGAAATAAGGCTCATGGCAAGGGCGAATGGCCAGCGGGCCTTCTTGTAGAACCTGCCCACTAATGGCACTACGAATGCCGCGAACAGGTAAAGCCCAATGGGTATTATCGGTGGAAACATCCTTTCACTTCTCTGCATCTTTTATTTCGAGGGTCCCCCTGTTCCTGTAAAGGCCAATGACAAGGGAAAGCGCCAGTGCAGTGACGGACGCGCCGATTACGATTGAGGTGAGCGTGAGGGCCTGCGGTATCGGGTCCACGAGGCAGTCGAAGGTTTTTCCAGACTCCACTATGGGCGCAGTGCAGCTGTCCACATAACCCCTTGTTATGATGAACATGTTGACCCCGTAGTCAATCACGCTGAGCGCTATTATCATCTTGAGCATGTTCCTCTTTAGGAGGACTCCAAGGATGCCTGCAACCATCAGGCCTGCGCACAGCACGAATAAAACATTCGACATGGCATCAGCTTTTTGCTTCGATTTTCTCTTCTTCCTCATCCTTCCAGAGCAGCGCGAGGAACAGAACCCCGATTGTCCCAATGCCTGCTGCCACCTTGGTCCCTATGGCATAGTTCAGGGTCGGCATGAACCCAGCGCTCCATATGTCATAAAGATTCCCAAGCGGGAACACTCCCTTGTTCTGGAGGAACAGCCCCCCGACGAGGACTCCTGCGAATCCCACTGAAACATAAACTATCGAGCCGAGATTCTCGGAAAGCCCGAGCCTTGTTTCCTTGAACACTCCCTCAGCGCTCTTGCCATACCCAAGGAGGACGAGCAGAAACCCAGTAGCGATTATCACTCCGCCCTGGAATCCTCCCCCCGGGGTCAGGTGCCCGTTCGCGACAATGTAAATCCCGTAAACAGTAACCAGGAGGACAAGGACCCTTGCAGCTGTTCTCACAATCACGCTCATCATAACATCACAATCCCGTTCAGATGTCCTTAACCCAGGGCGGCTTTGTCTCCGGGGGCTTTTCAGGAACAGGCGCCGGGGCAGGTTCAGTTTTTTCAGGGACTGGCTTTGGAGCCTCGCTCTTCTCCTCTTTCCTGTTCGAAAGCAGCACCACGACTCCGGTGACTGCTGCAAACAGGAGGGTCGCTTCCCCAAGGGTGTCGTAGCCCCTGATATCGAGCACCACTGCGCAGACGATGTTCGCAGCCCCGGCAGCAGGCACAGCAGTCTTCAGCACCAGGTCCGCGGAGTCGAGTGAGGGTTTCCCAAATCCAGCGAGCAACCACATGCCCGCCATCAGCAGGGCCCCTACCAGGACTCCGGCGACTGCCCCAGCCTTGATTATCATGTCACTTTTCACTTTTCATACCTCGAAGTTTTCGAAATCGCGACCAGCATTATGAGCGGGACGATCCCTGCACCGACTGCTGCCTCGGCAATGGCGACATCAGGTGCGTGGAGCACTAGGAAATAGGCAGTCGCAGCAAGCCCGGCAGCCCCGAGCGCTATGGTGGAGGCGAGCATGTCCTTTGACCAGAGCGCGTAGAGGCATGAGCCCATGACAATCAGGCCTGAAAGGATTGCGAGCACCTCGACTGCCATCATTTTTCACCAGTCTGGTCCTTTACCAGGTTGTTCGGTTTCATACCCCTCTTGAACATCGCCCTCGCCATGGCGTGAGAGCCCACTGCCCCGGCGACCCAGGTGGCTATGAGCAGGATAACTGCGGACTTTGCATAGCCCAACTCCCCGGTTGTTTTCGAGTAAAGGGCTACGGGAATCAGCAGGAAAAGGGTCCCAAGAGTCACCAATATGGTGCTCGCGTGGAACCTGCTCATGAAGTCAGGGAGCCTGAGGATTCCTAGGGCGCTGATTATGCATAGCGCGGTCCCGAGCAGGAGCGACACTGCAGTCAGTTCAGCCATCACAGCTTTCCACTCTCCAGCACTTTTGCGATTGCCACTGTCCCAACAAACCCGAGAGCAGCGACAACGATTGCAATATCCAGGTAAATCGACCGCTGGAACTCCACTGAAAGCAGGGCTAGTGCATTTGCAATGAGCACCCCCATGGCATCAGTCGCGAGGACCCTGTCTGCGACAGTCGGGCCCTTGAACACCCTGTAACAAAGGGCCCCGCAGAGCCCGAACAGCACGACCGCCACTGCAACGAATATGCTGACCATATTCCCTACTCCAGAACTCTTTTCAAATTCTTCTCGAAATTTCCCACAATCTCGCCCTTCGCCTTTTCAGTCTCGAGCTCGCTCGCCACTATCCAGTGAACATACAGGAATCCGCCCTCGGCATCAATCGTCAAGGTTCCCGGGGTAAGAGTGATTGAGTTTGAAACCCCGGCAGTCACGAATTCCGAGTTCGTCCTCAGGGGAAGGCGAAGGACCGCAGGCTTCAGCTCCGGGTTCGGCGTCAGGATTATCCTAATCATGAACACATTGGCCTTCACCAAGGCTATGGCGAAATCAATTGCATAAATGGCGAATCCCGCCAGCCTCATTGGGGAAAAATGCTTCAGCTCGAGCTCCCTGAACAGGAACCGTGAAGAGATTGCCGCCGAGATGAGCGCAACCGGCACCCCGAGGATTAGGGCGTTTTGGCTAATGCTCAGGTTGAAGAACAGCCAGAGCAAGTAGGCGAGAACAAAGCATGCAGCAAAGCCGATTCTCATTAAGTCCCCCCGAATGCACTATAATCCAGTAAAGAATTTATTAATACTACCCAACCCGCGGCTTTCTCACTAAATTTTGACGTTATTTGGGTATTACTTGGGAGTTATTTCGGAAAATCTACTTATATGCGGCCCGGGCCGTTATACCTCAGTTGGTTGAAAGGTGATGTTATGGATATGAAAATATTGGCAGGGGCAATCGCAATTTCGCTGATTGCCTTTGTTGGGATAGCTTTTGCAATGCCGGATTGGCACATGGGAGCTGGGGACTGGACTAGTTCCGGTTTCAACGCGACAGGCAATTCCACAGGCCCGCCCGGACCGGGATTTGGCCGCGGAGGATTCGACCGCAACCGGACCATGCATAACAATACGATGAACTGTACGGGCCCGAGGTTCAACACAACAGATAATTTCATGCGTCCGCCAAGGCCAGGACTCAACCCCGAAGGGAACCAGACGGTTCCGGAGTTCAACTCCTCCCAACTCGAGGAATTCAAGCAGGCGATAGAGGCAGGGGACTATCAGACTGCGAAGCAGCTCCATGAAACCTACCACTTAGGGGGGCTGCTGTTCGACAAGCTGACTGAAACGACATTCGCCAAGTATTCGCAGATATACGGGCTCCAGAATGAGCTTATGCAGGAGCTTGGCCTGGAAGAACCAGGAATCGGCCCGAGGTTCGATGGATTCGGTCGAGGCCCGGAACCCGGCTTCGCTCATGGCATGCGCAACTACGGGAACCACCGCGCAACCAAACCGGTCGCCGATTTGGGGGAAGAAGGGTGAGGTCCCTTCCCTCCTTTATGCTCTTGGGGAAACCAGGGCGTTCTCCCAGCCGCTCTTGCGGCGTCCGCTTTCGAAAGGAGGCGGCGCGCTCAGTTTCCCCCGGAATCCATTAACATCAACCAACAAAAGATGATGGCCCATGGACAAATGGAACGCATTGATCGTAGTCCTTCTCTCGCTGTTATTCCTCATAATCGTCATGCTCTCGGGATGCACCTCAACCGATGAGACCTCCGACCAGGAGAAGGCTGATTCCGGCTCAAGTTCAGATTCAGGAGGCGGGCCAGGCCCGATGGACTTCCCTCCTGACGGAGGAGGCCCGCCCGACGACTGGGGCGGACCGCCGCCGGGTTAATAACGCGAGTAAGGCAGGGTCTCTAATCCGAAACAGTGTAACCTGCTTCCTTCAGTTTTTTAGCCGCCCTGTACTCCGGGCCGAGCCTCCAGTCCGCAACTATGAATTCGGCCCCGAGGAAAAGCGCAAGCCAGCCCGCGGGCAAAAGGAGAAGACTCACAAGGCCATAGCCTTCCGAGTAAACCTTTGCCTGGGCAGTCAGCAACGCTCCCCCAAGAACGACATAGGCTGTCCCCTGGAACCTGTGAGCCCACTGCTCTTTCCTGAGCCTTTCCTCGTGCTGGAAAAAGTAGCTCCCAATCCGCTCCTTTACAATCCCGAGCTCGGCTTTTTTCGTCTTTTTCTTCACCCTGATTTCGACTTCCTTGAATTCGCCAGCCTCGTAGGCTTTTCTCGTGAGCTCAGAGATAAAATCTCCTGATAGGTCCCGCTTGGAAATGGGACGGTCGTCGAATTTGGAAAATAAGTTTCCGATGGAATCCGCCGCGAGAGTTATCCTTTCCGCCCTGGGCATAAGTGGATATGTCGGGCACCAGTATTAAATATAACCCGCTTAAAGTATTTGGTGGTTCAATGTTAGGCCTCTTCAAGCCTCCTGGGAAAATCGAGATTCAGACGGACAAACTAAGCTATTCTTATGGGGAGACAGTAAAGGCAAAAGTGATACTCACGATGAATGAGATGAAGAAAGCAAGGGGACTGAAGCTTGACTTCCATGCGACAAGGCAAGTGCCCTACCAGCATACTACGAAAAACTCGAAAGGAGTCTCCCACACCAGCACTCAGATGAAGACCGATACAATGTATTCTTTCAACGCTAACCTGGACTCCGAGCGCGAGTATTCCGGGTCAAAGGAATACAACATTGAGCTCAAGATACCTGCGCAGCAGGGTGTAAAGCTCCCGGATGGGGTTCTCGGCCAGGTTGCAGGGCTCGCGATAACCACTGCGCAGATTACGGGAAACCTTCCGGGGCAAGTGCATTGGCGCATCAAGGTTTCGCTGGACATCCCGATGGGCGCGGACTGCAGCAAGCAAATAGAAATCCAGGTCGCCTGAAGAGCCTGCTCAAAGGCTGTAGCTCTCCCCGTTGCTCGGGATTATCACTTCGAATCTCCTGAGCGCAGCTGCGAGCTCCCCCTGCTTCTTCCCCTCCCCATGAATCAGGAATATCCTCTTGAGCCCCTTCACTGAGCTTGCAAATTGAAGCAGACCCTGGTGGTCGCTGTGCGCAGAGAACGAGACATTCTCTACCTTGAGCCTCACGTCGACTTCCTCATCGTCGATTTCAATGTTCCTCGCGCCCTCGAGCAGGCTTCTCCCGATGGTCCCGTCCGCCTGATACCCCACGAGTATCAGCAGGCTGTTGTGGTCCCCTGCAACTTCCTTGAGGTAGTGGAGAATCGGGCCCCCGGTGAGCATTCCGGAAGTGGAAACAATGATGGCAGGCTCCTCGAACACCTCGCTCTTGTGCTTGGTGTGGGGCGCCTTGAAAAGGGGGCTCTTGAACGGGTCCTCGTCGCTCATCAGTATCCTCGTCTGAATCTCTTTCCTCGCGTAAATGATGTTCTGGCGGTAAATCCTGTTTGCCTTCAAAATCATCCCGTCAACGTAAATAGGGGCCTTGGGAATCGCTCCCGAGCGCATGTAGCTCTCAAGAGTCAACAGAATCTCCTGGCTTCTTCCGACAGCAAAAGCCGGGATGAGGACAAAACCGCCTTTGTTGAGGGTCCTGGTGACGCTTTTCGCCAGCTCAGCGGATGCAATCTTGACAGAGGGAATCACGTCGCTCTTGGCCCCGTAGGTGCTTTCCATGACCAGCGTGTGGGCGTGAATCCCCTGCTCAGCAGGGTCGAGCAGCCTCGTCCCCCTGTTGTTAACGTCCCCTGTGAACAGCATCGTCTTCCTCCCCTGCACCCTGACCATCGAGCTTCCGAGAATATGGCCCGCGTGGTGGAGCGAGAACTTGAGCTCCCCGAGCCTCTGCTCCTTCCCGTATTCCAAAATATGGAAGTGGTTCATGGCGTTCTCGACATCCTTGAGCGAGAAATACGACCTCTTGCCCCTCTTCAGGTGGAGGAGGCGGTGGTAGTCGGCGAGCAGGAGTGCGGTCATGTCCCTCGTGGGTTTGGTTGCGTAGACTTTCGCCCTCCCTCCCCGCGAGAAGAAATGCGGGAGGAAACCTATGTGGTCCAGGTGGGTATGCGTTATCGCTATCTGCCTTATTCGCCTGATGTCCTCCTGCTCGAGCAGCGGGTATTCCTCGTTCCTGCCAATCTTCACCCCGCAATCGAGGAGCAGGTGGTCGTTCCCGCCCTCAACCAGGGCGCAGTTCCTGCCGACTTCTCTGCATCCTCCTAAAAAAGTAAGTTTCATAAAAAATCACCTAGTGCAATGCCGCGTAATAGACCTGCCCGAGCGCGATCCCGCCGTCCCCGCACGGAACAAGCGAATTCCTGTGGACCCGGATCCCCTTCTTCTTCAAATAGGCTTCAATTGTCGCGGGAATGTACCTGTTATACATGACTCCCCCGCTCAGGCACACATCCCCGATTCCCTCTTTTTTGCAGGCCTGCTCCGCCATCTGCGCAAAGCCGAGGGCCAGGTAATCATGAACCATTCTCGCTCCCTTCCTCTTGTTCTTCTCCTTGAGCATCTTGAGGAAGAATTCGGAAATCTGAAGGGCCTGGAAATCGCCGTTTGTCTCAATTTTTGGCTTTGGGCTTGTCGGCTTTGGCGAGGCAATCGCTTCCAGCCTCATGGCAGGCTCGCCCTCATATGTCCTTTCTTCGCATCCCTCGAAAAGATAGGCCGCTGCATCAAGAGCCCTCCCGCACGAGCTCGTTACCGTGCAATTAATCCTTCTCTCGAACTGCCTCCCTAGAATCGAAACAGGCATTCCGAGCTTCTTGAATTCCCTCTCAGCCTCTTCTGCATCAAGCAGTTTCCTGAGAATCGCATAAAGCAGGCGGTATGGGAACCGCGCCCCTGTATCGCCGCCGATTAGCTCAAAGTTCTCGAGCCTCCCGAGCCTGCTTCCATTGGAATGAAGCAGTTCCCCGCCCCAGGCAGTCCCGTCAGACCCATAGCCGAATCCATCGAGAACTATCCCAATCGCCTCATCAAGCCCGTGCTCGGCCATCACCGAATAAAGATGGGCCAGGTGGTGCTGGACCATCACATGGGGCACTTCCCCGCCATCAGCGAAGCGGGTTGTGAAGAAGTCAGGGTGGAGGTCAGAGGCCATAATCTCCGGCTTGCACTTGAGCCAGCCGACTGTCCTTTGGAAGTTCTCCTTGAAATTGAGGAACGAATCGTAGCTCTTGACATCCCCGAGGAACTGCGACATGTAGGCTCTCCCGCCCTTGGCAATGCAGAAGTTGGCGTTGAGCTCCCCGCCCACCCCTGCGATGCACTTCTTGGTAACGAGCGGGAGAGAACCAGGGGCCATGCCCCTTGAATAGCGGATTACCCCGGGCTTCCCGGCAACGAACTTGAGGACCGAGTCATCGCAATTCGAAACAATCTCGCGGTCATGGAGGAGGGCATAGTCTGCAATCCCCCTAAGTTTAGAGAGCGCCAGGTCGTTCTTGGTTATTATGGGCTCTTCGCCCATGTTCCCGCTCGTCATCACCAGCAGCTTGAAGCCCGAGTTCCTGAACAGGAGGTGGTGGACCGGGGCATAGGGAAGCATCACCCCGAGGCTGTCGAGCTCCGGGGAGATTCCCTCAAGATTTTTTTTCGCCTTGAGAACCATGATTGGCCTTCTTGCCGAGACCAGCTCCCTCTCTTCCTCAGGGGACATCTTCACAATCTCTTTCGCAGCCCCGAGGTCCCGTGCCATCACAGCAAAGGGCTTGTTTCCCCTCTCCTTCGTTTGCCTTAGCCTGGCGATGACCTTGGGCTTCCTCGCATCGCAGGCGATGTGGAAGCCGCCGATTCCCTTCACTGCGATTATCTTCCCGGCCCTGAGCTCCTTCCCGGCGCTCTCGATGGGATTCGCAATGACTTTTCCCTCGAAAGTCTGGAGAATGTAGCGCGGTCCGCACCTGTTGCAGGAGATGGGCTGGGCGTGGAACCTCCTGTCTCCGGGGTTCTCGTACTCTGCCCTGCATTCCGGGCACATGTCGAAAACGTTCATGCTGGTGTTTACCCTGTCATAGGGCGCTCCCTTCACCACGCTGAAGCGCGGGCCGCAGTCGGTGCAGTTGATGAACGGGTGGAGATGGCGCCTGTTCCTCCTGTCCCACATCTCGGAGACGCAGGCGCTGCAGACAGCTATATCCGGGGAGACTTCGGGAACGTCGCTTGAGGAGCGCGAGACGATTATGCGGAAGTCCTTTGGGGCCTTGGAGCCCGTCTTCCTCACCCTGACCTCCTCAATCCTTGCGAGAGGAGGGGGCGAGTTCTTTATGTGGTCGACCAGCTTGTGGAGCTGGGCCTCGGTGCAATGGACGCTTATGCGAACCCCCGAACCTGCATTCTGGACAGTGCCCCTGACCCCGAGCATGCTCGCCGCCCGGTAGATAAAGGGCCTGAATCCGACCCCCTGGACTATGCCCTTTACCTCAATCTCGTAGGCCATGGGTGAATTTCTCGCCTGGGGAATATAAAGCTTTTATACCAAACCCGAAAAGTAACCCGACAAGCCCAAACACGAACGAACCCCTGGCGGCTCGAGCAGTTTTGCCGAGCTGGAAGTGCGTTCGCTTCCGGGCGAACGAATATGTTGTCGGATTATACTCGCGGTTTGCTATAACAGATGCTAACTATGTCCGTTTCAACAGATGGCAGTTCATTTGACTTTAGTTAGGGAAGCAGTAACAGGCACCAAATTGCAACGAACCGTTTTCATCACATGAACCATAGCCCTGGCTTGATGCAGCGTCGTCCAACGTTTTCCTTAATACATATTGCAGTCCTTTGCTTTCACAAGCCTTTTCGCAATCAGGAAGCGACTTACCTCCAAAACTGCAGCCTTTTCCGATGACGTAGTATCTTAATTCAAATTTACCTGTCCCGAGGCTTTTCTCGCAACTGGCTGTATCTTTTGCGTCGCTCGGGTCGCTTGGATTTTCGTCTTTTCCGCAAAGAGAGATGTCGTTGTTGTAATATGCAATTGCAAGGTAGCAAGAACGCTTACCGAACATTCCCTTGTCTTTGCAAAAATCATCCGGGTTGGTTATGTCCTTAAGGATGATTTTGCTGTCGCCTTCGCTTGTGCTCACGTTAGTTGATGTACATCCGAATAGAACGATACCCAGCAAGACAACAAATAAAATCCATGCACCATTCATTTTTCCACCTCGTAAATAGCAATTATCCGTCGAAGTATATATAATGTATTATCCCGGAATAAGATTACCCGAAGGATTTTCATAGAATTCTAACGCGATGAGGATTTTCTTAGCGGGGAGCGCACGAGGCTACAACAAACCCAGAGAATAATTCGATGGAGATTGCTGCGAGCCTCGAAGACGGGTTTGCTAGATGTAAAAGTAGCGTTGCAAATCTCAAGGGTTAAATCCCTTGCCCCCTAAATTTCCCTCATGTGCCTCGCCTATCCCGGAAAAGTAGTGAGTGTCGAGGGTAAAACAGGGATTGTGGATTTCGGGGGAGTGAGGAAAAAGGCCCGCCTCGACCTCGTGAAAGTGAGGAAGGGCGACTACGTGATAGTCCACACAGGCTTTGCCATTGAGAAAGTCGACAAAAAGAATGCCGAACTGACTTTGAAGATGCTCGAGGAAATCCAATGAACTTCCGCGACCCTGCACTAATCCGAAGAATATCAAAGGCAATCGCGAGCGAAGCCAGGGGGATGGAAGAGAAAACACTGATGGAGGTCTGCGGCTCGCATACCCAGGCAGTAGCGAGGTTCGGCTTAAGAAAGCTCCTGCCAAAAAACATCAGGCTCGTTTCCGGTCCCGGCTGCCCTGTCTGCGTGACTCCCCAGGGCGAGATAGGCGAGGGGGTCTGGCTTGCGAAAAAAGGTTTCCTAATTACTACCTACGGGGATTTGGCAAGAGTCCCATGTTCCGAGGGTTCCCTTCTGGAAGCAAGAGCGGGCGGGGCGGATGTCAGGATAGTCTACTCGATAGCAGACGCAGGGAACATTGCCCGAAAGAACCCGGGCAAGAAGGTCGTCCACATTGCCATCGGCTTCGAGACCACTGCCCAAACCACTGCGGCGTTCCTCAATTCATCCCCCCCTAAAAATTTTTTTGTCTTGAACTGCCACAAGCGGTTCCTCCCGGCAATGGATGCGCTCCTCGCATCCAGGGACCTGGGCATAGACGGCTACATCTGCCCGGGCCACGTAAGCACCCTTATCGGTTCGAAGGCATACGGGTTCCTGAGCGAGAAATACGCAATTCCCCAGGTGGTTGCCGGCTTCGAGCCAGTTGATGTAATGCTCTCAATCCTCATGCTCGTGAGGATGCTCAAGAGAAACGAGGCCCGGGTCGAGAACGAGTATTCGCGGGTGGTGAAGCCAGGCGGGAATCCGGTTGCCCTCGGGCTCATGCATTCTACATTCGGGAACGGGGGCGGGGAGTGGAGGGGGCTCGGGACAATTGCGGGCTCGGGGATGCCGTTCAAAAAGAAATTTGAACGATTCGACGCAAGGAAAATATTCAAGCCAAGGGCGGACCGCGAAAACAGAATGCCTGGGGGCTGCCTCTGCGCCGAGGTTCTCAAGGGGAAAGTCCAACCAAAAAAATGCCGCCTGTTCGGGAAAGCCTGCACCCCGGAGGCACCCATAGGGCCGTGCATGGTCTCGGTGGAGGGCGCCTGCCACAATGCCCTGAGATACGAATGAGCGCTAAAGCGGGAAAGGAGCCGCGCAAGATTTTTAAACGAGGGCGTCTAACATCCTCCCATGGACCTAAAGGCCCCAATCAGGAACCCCTACATTCTGCTCATCTACTGTCTTCTGTTCGTTTTCCTCGCCTCGTTCACAGTCAACAGGGACCCGGCAACCTACATCGTGGTGTTCATCCTCATAGCCATAATAACTTTCCTCGTAAGGCCTCTCAACGAGTCCTACCTAAAACCGACGTGCTATTTCCTCCTCGGGACATTGAGCTACTGGCTTGTCGCGCGCGAACTCGTGATTTCCCCGGGAGGTCCTGAGCCAGCGCTGTTCATCCTTTTCGGCCTCGCTCTTTTGAACGGCCTCGTCGCCCTCATAAGCTATTCCGACAGCGAGACCTCGGGCCAGGCCTTCATTGCAGGCGCCCTTGCGCTCCTCTTCCTGAACCTTCCGAGCCAGTATACTTTTCTCTCGGGCGTTCTCGTGTTCGCAGCATCCAGTGCGACGGTCTATTTCATCTTCAAGATAACCTCGAGGGCCAAGATGAGCGAAGAGATAGTGAAGGCTGCGGTTGCCTCTTCGCTGTTCCTATACCTTGCAGCCCTTGCCCAGTTCTGGACAGGAGTGAGCATTGGGGTCTACAAACTCCCGACCACGCTGGTATTTGTCATTTCCTTCCTCTCACTGGCGGCCATAAGTGCCCTGTCAATCTTCCTCACCCTCTCGGTTTTCGAATTCTTCCTGAAGAAGTTCGGCTATGAGCGGAGCGTTAAGGGAGAAACAGTCGTCTATACCCTTTCCGCAGTCGCCGCAAAGAAAAAATAGCTTTTAGCAGATTCTCGGGAGCGGCGAGCCCGTAGGAACCTGAATGATTCTCCTGCCCCTGGATTCGGTGTTCAGTATCACTTCCCCTTTTCCTTCCCAGACTTTCCCGATAATTCTCGCTCCCCTGCCTTCAGGAGTTCTCTTCAGGGCTCCCAAAACCCTCCGGGCATGGAGTTTCTTAACCCCAATGAGTGCCCTCCCCTCGCAGGCCAGGTTCAAGGGGTCGAAGCCGAAGATTTCGCAGGCGTTCTTAACCGCAGGGCGGATGGGTATCGCGTCCTCATCAGCATGAATCGAGACCTTTGATTTGCCTGCAAGCTCATTCAAGGCAACTGCCAGCCCTCCCCGCGTCACATCCTTCATGGCGTGAATCTCGCCCGCCCGCATCGCTTGGCGTATCATTCTGAAAAGGGGTGCGCAATCGGATTTGAAGTCGCCGGAAAAATCGAGCTTCTCCCTTTCGGAAAAAACCGCCATCTCGTGCTCGCCAATTGAGCCGGAGAGGATGATTTCATCCCCGGGCCTGAGCCCCGAGTTTCGGACAAGCTTCTCCGCGAGCCCTATCCCAAAAGCAGCAATCGTGAGTTTATCAGTCGCCCCTTTCTCAACAACCTTCGTGTCTCCCCCGAGCAGGTGAATTTCCTCTTTCCTGCAAACAGCTGCCATGGACCTGAGGATTCTCGCAAGTTCGTTCTCCCCAAACCCCTCCTCAATCACCAGGTTCATGTGCATTGCAACCGGCCTTGCGCCCATCACCGCAAGGTCGTTTATCATCCCGCAGGCAGCGAGCTTCCCGATGTCCCCGCCCCTGAAGAAGAGCGGCTTCACCACATAGGAGTCAGAGGTTAAGACAACATGCTCGCGGCCTACCCTTATCGCACTCCCGTCCTCGAAAGAGTCGAGCCCCAGATCGTTGTAATTCCTATACCTGAAAAGGGGGGCTATCCTTTTCTCAATGAGCTCCTGGGACTTCCTCCCGCCTGCACCGTGCTCTAGCGTTATGGCTTCCATGGTGGAATAATAAAAAGAAAAGGAAAAAAAGCTACTGGAACTCTGACTCGTCAAGCGAGAAGTCCGAAACTCCGGCCCCGGGGTCAGCCACTTCCAAGTCCGACGAAACGAACGAGTCGAGCTCGTTGAACTCGCCCTGGGTTTCAGTTTCGGAACCAGCTTGTCCAGACGTTACGGGAGTCTCAGTCTCACTGCTTCCCCCAGTATCTACATTCTTTCCCACTTCAGGCACGTTGGCCTTGGTCTGAGCCCCCGTGCATCCGAAGAGGAGCAGGGTCGCTACCAGCAGAATGCCGATGAATGCGGAGTAATTCATTCATCATCACCCTGCTTGTCTGCTATGCGCACAGCCGCTCCCTTGGTGTTCCAAGTTCCGGTGATTGCTGCAGTGGAGTTGCCTTCCTTGCCGGCCTCGTAGGTGCCGGTTCCCCTCAGTATGGCGATTCCATTGCCCGTTGCATAGAGCTCGATTCCGTTCCCGCTCAATGCCACAGTGAACCTCGAGCCTGAGACCTCGATGCTCCCCGCGTCAGTGAATGCGCGCACTTTTATGTACTTGGCTTCCCTGTTGGCGGAGCTGTTGTCCATCTCCTTCCCGCCGGTCACGCTTATGACTGCGTCGCCTGCCCTGTCCATCACCATCACTTTCCCACCGCTGGTGAAGTTCGCTTCAACTGTCCCGTTCCCGGAAATCTCGGCCTGTCCATTCCCCTTTGCATGAATCCATCCGTTTCCAATCACAGTCAAGTGCCCGCGCTTCATGACGCACTGCCTCAAGTCCTCCTTGAGCTCCTGGGCAATCTTCTTGGCTTCAACCATGTGCTTGTGCGCCTCCTGCAGATGGCCATAGCCCAGAGTTGTATCGCTTTCGTTGGTGCTGTTCCCGAATAGGCTGCCAGCCATGTTCTTCTCCTGCTCCGCAAGCCTCAGCTGCTCCCTGAACTGATCGAGGTGCGCATTCGCCTGGGAAACATCAAAGCCTGCCAGGCTGCACCTGGAAATCAGCTCCTCAGTCTTGTTCTCCGCCTTCCAGCCCATGGCTATTGCGTCGTCAATCTTCCCGACGCCTATGCCCCCGACTGCGACCCGGGCAGCGTGCCTCGCATCCTGCCACTCGCGCTTCACGAGCTTCGCCTGCTCGATGAGCTCCTTGCCATTCGTCACGTTGGCGAGGTTGCCCAAAATTTCCGTGAGTTCCTCTCCCCTTTCGCGTATTCGCTCCCGGTACATCTCCTTCTCTTGTTCACTCAGCCTCTTGGCATTGGTCACCTGGTTGTCCGCGACTTCGAGCATCTTCTGGAGCAGGGAAATCGCCTTGGAAGTGTAATCCTTGCCCTTCTGAATCTGTGCTTCCTTGGTTTCCTGGCGCTTCTCCTTCCATTTCGCCATGCTCTCAGCGTATTTCTGCTTCGCTTCCTCGTAGTTTTCCCTGAAGCGTTCCTGCATTACCTGGCCGTTGCCGTTTGCATTTACTGAAGTCTGGACTGCCTGAACAGTCCCTCCCTCATTCCCCTTTTCCGAGTCCTTCCCCAACCCATTCCCATTCGAGGCCCAAACAGCCCCGAAGAGAACGAAGCAGGCGAGGAGGACAAAAACCCAATTCCTCATTTCATCAACCCCGCATTAGTTCTACTCAATTCCAAGAAAATAACGCGCCATTCCCAAGTCTCGAACGTTCGGGCATTTCGAAATGCCCCCCGAGCAAGTCGCATTATTTCCTTTGTCTGTTCAAGTTCCCGCGCGTTTTCTTTTTAAATACACTTTCAGCAAAGCTTTCTTTGAAGCTTTATTGAGGCTTATTTTCTCTTTTTAAGGTTTATTCTAACTTGAAACAGAAAAAGAAGCATTGGAGCTTAGAAATCTCCTCCCATCAACTGTTTTTAAATTTTCTTCCCCAAACCTCCTCATGAACCTCGGGGGCCAGTTGTTGTGTTTCGCTCTCCTACTGTTTCTCCCCCAGCTTACCCATTCCGCAAGTGTGAGCGGAATCGTCTGGGATGCAGTGAATTCTGGCCCCATCAGCGGGGCAGCAGTCGAGATAAACACCACTCCCCTTCAGAGGGATGTGACCGGTCCCGACGGCTCGTACATATTCCAGCTCGGGCCGGGGGATTATGGGCTGGTAGTGAAGAAAATAAACGCAGACCAGGAGCTCGAGCAGGTGGCTTCGCAGGAAATAAAAATTTCTGCTGATGGCAATTACACAGTTGACATTCTCGCCTTCTACCAGGA
Source organism: Microcaldota archaeon (assembly GCA_041305385.1). Lineage (GTDB taxonomy): Archaea > Micrarchaeota > Micrarchaeia > Burarchaeales > JAKAKT01 > JAKAKT01. Next base: position 90,540 of record JBFYLO010000011.1, read on the forward strand.
CATCGAAGTGCCTGATTTCGGGAATGACCCAGGGTTCGAGATTCCCTCGGTTCCAGAGCAGAAGAGCCCTGGGACAGGCGCCCGGGACATAAATGCCCCGCTTCTCATAGCCTTTCTCGCAATCGCAATGTTAATACTTTTCTTCCTGGTAGTTCGGAAAAAAGGCGAAAAGCAGAAACCAGAGGAGCAGAAAGGCGAGGTGCCTGCCCCAAAACCAGGGGCTCCCCCCAAGAAGAGGGAAAGGCTTCCTCCAGACCTCAAGCAAGTTATCAAGGTAATGAAGCGAAATGAAGGGCGAATGACGCAGCTCGAGCTGCGGAAGGAAATCCCGCTCTCGGAAGCGAAGGTGAGCCTGATGATTACGGACCTCGAGAGCAGGGGCCTGGTCAGGAGGATAAAGCAGGGGAGAGGGAATATATTGATACTCAAGGAGGAAGGCTGAGGTGATTTCAATGGCATTCTTGAAACTAGGATTTGAACCGGACCCGGAAAAATATGTGCTCTGCACCTACTATGTCGAGGCCCCGGACCTGCAGAAAGCGGGCGAGGAACTCGGAGCCGAGAGCTCGATTGGGACGTGGACGAAAATAGGGACAATGAAGGACTCGATTCTCGATAAGCTCGGGGCCCGCGTCTATTCGATTGAGGGCAGCATCATCAAGATTGCTTACCCTGTTGATTTATTCGAAGATAACAACATGCCCCAGTTCCTCTCCGATGCTGCAGGGAACATTTTCGGCATGAAGGGAGTCGCGAACTTGCGCTTCCTCGATTTCACGATTCCGAAGAAATACGCGAACACGTTCCCAGGGCCCCAGTTCGGGAGGGACGGGGTGAGGAAAATACTCGGGACAACCAAGGGCAGGAGGCCGCACATAGGGACAATCGTAAAGCCGAAAGTGGGCCTTTCCCCGAAAGAAACTGCGAAAGTCGCCTACGAATCCTGGGCAGGCGGGCTCGACTTCGTCAAGGATGACGAGAATCTCACGGGCCAGAAATTCTGCCCTTTCGATGAGCGGGTGAGCATGGTTCTTGATGCAAAAGACAAGGCGGAGAAAGAGACCGGCGAGAAAAAGATGTACGCAGCCAACATAACGGGCCCTGCTGATGTGATGCTAAAAAGGGCCGAGTATGTCAAGAGCCTTGGGGGCAACTGCATAATGATTGACATAATTACAGCCGGGTTCTCGGGATTCCAGTATATCCGCTCCCTCAACCTAGGCATGGCCATTCACGCCCACCGGGCGATGTACGCGGCCTTTGCCAGGAACCCGAAGCACGGAATCTCCATGCTCCCCATCGCGAAGATGGCGAGGCTGTGCGGAGCGGACCAGCTCCACATAGGGACAGTTGTCGGCAAAATGGAAGGGAGCAGGGAGGAGGTCCTCGCAATCCACGAGTCGATAAATTCCCCCTGGGCGAAGCTGAACCCACTGTTCTCAGTCTGCAGCGGAGGGCTCGCGCCGGCCAATGTTCCCGATCTCATGGACATTTTCGGGCCGGACATAGTGATTCAGGCAGGAGGGGGAATCCACGGCCATCCGGACGGGACGAGGGCAGGGGCTGCTGCGCTCAGGCAGGCCGTGGAAGCATCAATGAAGAAGATTCCCCTTGAGGAATACGCGAAGACCCACAGGGAGCTGGCGCGCTCGCCTGAGAAATGGAGGCTCTAGCCATAATTCTAAACTCCGCGTGATTAGGTTGCAGGACAAAGCGAAATTTGCACTGTTAGCTATCTTGCTATTACAGCTATCAATTCACATCCGCATAAGCACAAACTATGTTTGGGAGGATGAGGATAATTTCCTGACATTCGGCTGGTTCGGTTCACAAGGAAAAATAATGCACCGCGATTATTACGACATCCGGCCCCCGATTTTTCCGTTTTTTACCTCGCTTCTGTTTATCCTTCTAGGGGACTCTCTCTTAACTCTACGGCTCGCGATGGCAGTAATCTGCATGCTTTCAACAGTGCTGACGTATCTAATCGCATCCAGATTATATTCCAAGACAGTGGGAGTTCTTGCTTCCGCGCTGTTCGTTCTTCTTAGTCCTCCATACGCTCCGTTCATGGTATTATCCGATTCCTCCATAATGTTCCTCTCTTTGTTAGCTTTTTTTATTTTCATAGAGCGAGGAAACAAGCCGACAACGAGCTTCTTGCTTGGGCTCATCCTCGGGGTTTTATGCGGGGTCAGGCAAACCGGGGTATGGATTGTTCTAAGTTTCTTGATTTTGCTAATTAAACAATTCCACAAGGAAAAATCATTTTTTCAAAGACTTGCCTACTTCTTCCTCGGGCTCTTACTCGTAGCCGCGTCGCTGCTTCTTTTTTACTCCTACCTGGGTTCCCAGGATACATTCCTCAGCAACATAACGGCCCGCCCGGCAACGCTGTTAAGCCCTTATCTGGTGTTCATGGTTTTCGAGCCATCAACATTCTTTTTGTTGCTTTCATTCGCGATATTCCTGTTCATTTCAAAGGAAAACAACATGCCCATGAGTTCTTTCGGCTTAATCTCGGTTGCCGCGTTCATGAATTATTTCCCAAATTCGGTGCAGTCCCACCTTCTTCCGTTCATACCCTTTTTATCAATCGCCCTGTCATATCTCATCATTGAAGGGAAGCTTGAATCGATGAGAGGATTCAAGAAATACCTGTTTCTTGGGGTTGTGGCGTTTTCCATACTTATCGGGATTAGTTCATCCTTTGTAACTACGATGATGGGAACCGAAGGCATTGGAATCTACGGGTCAAACCATTACTATCTGGCTGCGGAATATGTGGGCCATCGCACTCCTCCCGGGGGGAAGGTTCAGTTTCTGCCCCATGCTCCGCTCTATTACCGAGAGAGGCTTGAACCTGCCTCCTCGTATTACTTTTGGTTCATGTCTACTGACCCGGAGCCATCGAAAATAGAAAATAGGCTAATCGAAGACCTTGAAAGAGAAAAACCGGCCTATGTGGTCAATGTCTTTAGGCCGGTCTACCATCTTGACCAGAGATTTCCGAGGCTTTGGTCCTATCTCTACGCTAATTACCATGTAGAAACGAACTTCAGCTCTGGGGACGAGACGTCATTTGTGCTCAGAAGGAACTAGAGCTTTTCAGTTGCGCTCTAACTCACTCCATCTTCATTTCAATTGAGTTGTTGGATTTTCCGCCCTTTGCAGTATACCCCACTCCCGAAACAACGACATTCGTGTTCATTTCCCCTTTCTTCACGGAAGTTTCCCCGTTCGGCTTTGCGGCAACTGCGATGAATTGTTTGTTCTCTGGGTCCAGCAGGACCACGACCTCAACGTTCTCTCCCGCTCCAACAGCCATCCCAGATTGAGCGCTGAAGTCTGCAGTCATCCTGAGGGTTATAGAGTTCGGGTCTCCGCCCCCGCCGCAACCGGACTGGAAGTGGACATTCAGTGTATTCTCGTCATTTAGGAAATTGAGCCCAGAGGGGTATATGTCCCGGGTTTTTGAGGTATTGGACTTTATCGCAATAACTCCCGCCCTTCTTACTCCGCTTGTTGAGGCACTCGCGGTGTAACTCGCAGTGCAAGAGAGCAGGACTTTTTCAGTAACTTCAGCTTCAGCCCCATCAACAACCTTCCCTCTTGTCGCCCCAAGCGATACGTTCCCGGTTACTTGTCCGAATTTCACATCTGAGAGGCTCGTCACTCCGCTTGACGCAAGCGCCTTGGCAATTGCACCAGTCTGTTTCAGGCCAGTCTGCGCCAACTCCCCGGAAAGCCGTTCAATCACTTCAGTCTTCTCCTTGCTCGCCTCGCCACCTAAAGAAATTTTCGAGGAGCTCGGCTTCTCAGTAGGCGCCTGTTTCTTTTGCTCAGCTTTCTTTGCTTGAGTCTCTACCGGCTTTTTGGTCTGCGCAGTGTCTGGTTTTTCAGTTGTTTTTGTCTTCCATACAAGCCCACCGCTGGTTTCATCCGTCATCAACATCACCTGCCACTTATTTTATATCCACAGTAATCGCATTGCTTGATTTTCCGCCGCACACCTCTCCACCGCCATAATATCCCGTGGTAGTGGCCGTAGTCCCAGCTTGCGTGCGAGTTATCCCATCCGGTTTCGCAACAACGGCGACAAATTTGTTATTCGCTGGGTCTAGCAAGACCACGCCCTCCACCGTCTCTCCTGGTTCAACAGCCATTCCCGGGGAGGCATTGTAATCCCCAGCCATCTTGAGGGTTACGGAGCCGGGGGTGTTCCCACCCCGGCTGCAACCGGACTGGAAATGGATATTCAACGGGCTCCTATTGAGAAAATTCAAGGTTCCAAATATATCCGGTGAGCTCGACTCCACCGCTTCGATGGCAAAGAGAACGGCGCGCCTGACTCCGCCATCTGAAGCAGGAGTAGTCTTGTAACTTGCAGTGAAATGGAACATCGTGGGTTCGGTTATCTGGGTTTCGCCCCCATCCACTACAGTTCCTTTTCCGCCAGTTAGTTTTATCCCCTTAGCTGGCAACGTTTGCACCGCGTAACCTTCAACACTTGTCACCCCTGCCTTACCCAGTGCTTCTGCTATGGGCCCGGCCTGGGTTACGCCCGCGGCTGTCAGCGCGCCAGACATCGCAGTGACCTGTTCCGGAGTGGCTTTGTCTTCCTCTGGAACCACCTCTGCTTTCTTTGGCTTGGGTCGCTGGGAATAGTCTTCCTCTGGAACCACCTCTGCTTTCTTTGGCGTGTCGTGTCCCTTCCCATAGATAATTCTCGGAAGGAGCCAATCCCAAGCGAGATTGACTACTCCCGCAGCCATGACGACGTGAAGCCATGTCGCGTTCTTGAACTTGAATCCGCTTTTAATGGATTTAGTGGTTGTTTCGGAAATCTTTGTGGAAACATTGTCTATCGCGCTTTGCGCTTCCGCAGGAAGGTCTCTTTTCTTCACGCCGAATGTGCTCTCCAACTTCTCATAAATCTTTTTCGATACATCTTCTGGTTTCTTGCCCCAGAGAGTTTTGTCGTTCTGGACTTCATTTAAAATCAAACCTAAATTAGATTCTAGATTTGCCGAAAGCTGAGTGCGTTCAGCGCGTTTTATAATGTCTTCGAATTTCGTAAGCACAACTTCCTTTTGTGTGTCGAATGCCTCAAGAGCTTCTCCTTTGAGTGGGCCGGCCTGTTCATAACTGCCAATGCGACCACTCACCACCCTGGCCTGTTGAGCCGCATTGACCATAGATTGTTTAAACCTGTTCCCCATCTTGCCAACGCAGTCAGCAATTTCTTTTTCAGTGAAAAGCCCCGTTTTCTTCAGCTCTTTTTCTATGTCTTTAAGGAGCGTTCTTTCTATCTCTCCAAATCTTGCATTCCGGTTAACTTCTTTGTTATCAACGGTGCTATTATCAGCCATTACGATTGTCTCGCATTCGATAACCCCTCTTGCGTCGTCCAATGCACCCTGTACCAGTTTCCTCACTTCGCCGTTTTCAGCCATAAGCGCTTCAACCCTCTTTCCAGTACCCGTCCTAATTCCACCTCCAAGTTTCTTCGTGTTCTCACCGAGAAAATCGATTTCCTTCGAAAGCGCCTTGCTTACGCTGGCTTCCTGCTCCGGAGTCCAGGCCCCAGTTTTTCCCTTATCAAAAAGAAACGTGGCGATTTGCGTGTTTTTGCCCCCCAATGGCTTTTCCCACCATATCGCAGCTGAAAGCCCGGCAATCGTCGCTCCTCCCCCAGAAGCAACGTCTGCAACCGAAACACTCCCCAATACCGGGAGCTGTATAATCTCAATCTCATCCGGAGAAACTCCGGCAGCCTTGCAAAGCTGGTTTATTGCCGGCATAATCATCTCGAGCGTTATGTTCGCCGCAGCAGCCACATAAAGACCTTTTCCAACGCGCTCGGTAGGTATTTTTGTTTCACCGAACCATTTCTTAGGTCTGACCTGAATTTCCCCCTCTTTTCTGGTAAGATTAAGCCCGAGTATTCCGGCAACAACGCTTCCTTCTGAGAATTCGGATTTAGCCAGCATGACCTTTACAACATTCCAGCTTTTCTTTAGAATGCTATCTTCACTTTCTTTTTCTGCTGGAGCGGATAATTGCGCCACCTGAAATAAGAACACCATGCATATGCACCTCGTAATACTTCCTCATCCTGAATATATAAATCTCACTGTCCGTGCGTTAAACTAGATTTAGTGCGGGCTCTCCAAACCAGTTGGCACTGGCAGGCCCATTTATCCACTATTCAGTCCTTAGACAGCCTAGACTGCATCCAGTCCCAAGTGAAGCGCCCAGAAACGTAATCGTCCCATAAGGCTTCTCCGTCCATTGTTCCTGCGCCAAGAGACGCAAGTCTCTTGTTGGCATCATCCACCATAGCGAGCAGGGTCGCTTTCGGGTCTTTAGGCAAATCCTCCAAAACCTTGCCAAGCGGATCAGCAGGTCCACCCGATGTCATATATGCGTTTCTGCAATAACTCTCTCCGTTTTCCCCACCAACGCGTTCATTGAGTGCATCAAGCTTCCCTTTTTTCTTGAGCCTTGCAAGTTCCCTCAATCGGTAGGCAATAAGAGAATCGATTTCAGAGACGTCTGTTAGTAAAATGCCCTTTCCTCCGACCCTCCAAGTATTCCTCAATTCGACAACCTCCTCCTCAGTCAGTTCACCGCGCCTAACAATGTCATCAGCTTCCGTTGTCTTAATGCATCTCCAGCAGTAGTAACTAACACCACTTGAGTCGAATCCCTGTCCCCTCCAGAGGCCCTCCATTCTATTTGGTATCGCGTCGACCTTGGGTACATTGGAAGATTCTCCTTCTCCAAGTACGAGAGTGCCGTTCTTGCTAATCTTAAATTCCCAATGCCCTTCCTTCAAATAAGCCCAAATGAACTTGTCCTGACTTCCATCCCCCAAATCTCTGAAGAGGGTCCCTTCCCTCTCCCGCGCTATCAATTGTGAAACTCGTTCAGCGATTGTCATGTTCAGTTCTCTTTCGAATTCAGCGAGCAACCCCCTGTCCTCCTCACTCCCCTGCTCTGCCTTCTTTCTTAGTTCTGCAAGAAGGGAAGAAGCGCTTACAATCGCGCCATCGTGCTCTACCATCATCTGGTCAAGTAGCATTCCGTATGCCTCTTTTGCTCCCGTCTCGTATATGGAGCCCAAATATGCCTTGGCAAGAAGACCATATCCCGTGGGACTGTTAGTTGTGAATCCAGCAAGCGCATTTTGGGCGTGCTCTGGGGTGCAGTCAAAGTAAATAGAATCTTTAGTCAGATAAAACCAGGTGAATTCGGTCTCGCTCATGCCGAATCTGCCAGCGATTTCAGAGAACAGTCCGCTTTCCTTAAGGTTGGTTATGGTGGCGGCTCTAGTCAAAACTGCCCGCTCCTTCCTTCTTAAAGCGATATACTCTGCGACCGTTATTTCCGGGTAGTCCCTGACCGCTTCCAATAATTCCTTTTTAAACCCAGCGCTTACCTTATTGTTCTTGAGGAATTCCGAAACCTTGACGCCAGTATTTTCTGAAAGAGCGCATCTGTCTTGGTCATTCGCCCTCCCAAAGTCATATCTCGCTACGGCCTCAAGTTCAACATCTTTCAAGAGTTCCCGGTATATCTCTTCAGAAATACCCATTTTTTTCAGGTACTCCCTGGGGGAAGGCAGTTTCTCAACTTCGTAGCTATGTGTAACGTCCAATGCAGGAGCTGAACTTCCTCGTTCCAAATCCTTGCGTTCAAAGTAATTGTGGCCCTGCTTGTCCAAAACAATAGTCAAGAACATCCGCGTATGTTGGAGCGCTCCCGGGAGTGCTATAAACGCCAACCCGGCCGAGGAAATCCCAGTTCCTTCATACGCAGAGACTCCCTTGGCATCCTCTTTTTTGGATGCATCGTAATACTCTCTTGCGATATAGCCTGCCCACGCCCCAACCATTACCCGGTTCGAGTACAAAGCCACTTTCTTGGCCGCTTCTTCAGTAACCATTTTGAGGACAAAAGAGCGCACTTTCTTCTTTACCCAGGTTCTTAGGGCCGCAACTGCCCCCTCGGTAGCCACCGCTTCTGGCGTGGCAGTCCCGAAGCTCGCTATGATGGAAACGGCAAAGGCAGCGTTCATAATCCAATAGAGTGCAGTGTCTGCAACCTCGAAATATTTTTCAAAAGTGCTTTTCGGGGTTTCCAAATACTTCACTGCCCCGCCGCTTTCATAATATAAGATGCCTGGCCCCCGTTCGCCCTGGTCTACCTCGTTCTGCAAAAGGTCCTTCATTGCGAGGTCAAACGAACTGCCTTTCCCGCGGGTTCCTCGCTTCGGGTCAGCGATCGTAATCTTTCCATCTGCCGATGTTCCCTCAACAATTGAGGCAGACTCCTCATCACCACCAATTGAACAGAATCGGACTTCGTGCTTCTTAAGGGAGCGGACGTTTTCAGGAAAAAGGCTGAGCGTGGTTACAGTTTCGATGTCGCCCCCGCATAGCGGCATCCCGTTCTTTACGGTCTCCTCCCAGAAGAGCGACTCGCGGCCTCTTCCCCCGACAATCTCCACATGTCTTCTCTCCTTTTTTTCTAAAACAGAAGCTGAAATAGCCAGGTATCCGAGCGATTTGCTTGGCAACGCATCCGAGCGGTATTGCTCTCGGCTGCTCTGCACAATATCAGCAAGCTTAGATTGGTCAAGAGAACCGGAACACTTCCAAGTTCTCCCGTCTCTAACCCCAGAAAAAAGCAAAAGCCCAGTCTGTTTTTTCCGGTATTCCTCCTGAGTATAAACCTTCACTCCCTGGCGTTCCCAGTGCTTCTTGAATTCCTCAAGATGTTTTCTATCCAGCACGGCGGGAAAGTATCCTTCTCCAGAACCAGACTGGAGCATCGTCTTATACTCCTCAACTGAAAAGTTCTTATCGACAACAAGGAACAAATTTCCGTCGTCTCCAATCCCGACGGACATGCTGTTGAAATAGAACCGCTTCCTGTCAACCTCGCTCATCTCGTCCTTTACCAAAGAATATGCGGCTGAAGCGATGCCATTTACTTCATTTTCAAGAGCTTTTCGTTCTTCAATTAAAAGCACCGGAAGAGTTTCGGCCGTCGTATCTCCATACCCTATCACCGTTGAGATGAGCGCATCTTCAACCTTTTGATACTCTGACGGCTCATAAACCCGGATTTTCACATAACTCGCGTCAGCTTCCATCGGAGGCCTTTCGAGTCTGTTTGTCAATTCGTAATTCAACTTCAGTGGCTTTGGAGTTTGAGAGTCTTGAATGCTTACAGTAGTTATTCCCTTCACCCAGAATTCCCTCGTGAGGAACTCCCGTCTGGAAAGCTCCGCGTGGCCTTCGGTTCTAATAAATTCAACAAGCTTCGGGTCTCCGTTTGTCTCCCCGCTTGTCATATCCTGGAAGGCGACAGGCTTTATTCCAGCCGGCCCCCCTGGGAACTTTGAGAAATTATCCTGGTTCTTATTTATTTCATCGATGAACCATTTCGCTTTCTCCTCGTTATTCCTGAACGATTTCCCAGTGCGCTTGGTTTCAGCTGAGGCGCATTGTTCCACAAGAATTCCAAAATAGGCGTGCTCGTCTATCCCAAAGATGGCGGATGATTTTGCAACCATGACTCCAAATGACCCGCTGGACTCTATGAACCATGATTTCCTGGACAGAGCTGCGATTTCATCTGCGTTGGCAATATGCTCCTTGGTCATCCACTCCTCGCCATTCTCAATGCTCTTTCTCGTTCCGCTTGAGCCGTAAAAATAGGAGGAATTTGCCATAGCAGTCAAATCCCTGCCGGTTTTTCTAGCGTATTCCTCATTATTGAGCATCAGGTATTTCATGAATGCGGCGCCCATCAAGACTGACTGGTAGGTATTCTCGCAGATTTCCTTGTACTGCCTCTGGATTTCCCCAGACATTTCCGAAGACTTAGGGGTATCATTTAGGATACGACTTCGGCCCTCATCTTTTTTTTCTGGTTGTTCTTGCCGTTCCATGTTCCCACCGAAGTTAGCACCCACTAAACTTGCTCATCCACCGTTTATAAATCCATTTCTTATTGAAAACACGAGTTCGGGTTCGAGCCGTAGACTTTCGATTGTTGCCGGGGTGTTAGAATTGTCAGGAACTACAAACACTGACAACACAACACTGACAAAACACGAAGCTTTAAATACCAGAAAGTGCATATAAGATGAGCTATTCCTGTTAGCTTATGTCATCAGGTTAAAGGAGAAAGTGGGGGTAAAAGATGCCAAGGATGTCAAATTTCAACAAAGACACGATTAACAAAGTCCTGGGCCCAGACGGGAAACCGACACACCCAGTCGACAAAAGACTGCTCAACACGAGTTTTGCCCAAGAGGTCATGGGGAATATAGCGGATATGCGGTTGCTCAGCGAGGGTACAATCAGTTTGCGAAAAGGCACTAAGTCGCCAGTGAGGCCGGCTGTCGAGCCCATTGCGCTCAGGGGACTCGTCCTTCCTGAAGCAGGGAACGGAAATCAAAGGTCGACTCGCTTAGGCGGAACAGTCGGATTTTATGAACATTTGACCCAAAAGGGCGGAAAACCGGTTTTGGAATCAAACGTCTTTGCGCTTTATCCCCCGCAATTGGAAGATACAGTAACAGAGAAACGGGTTATACTGCGCGGAAGGAAGGATTCGCCTGAGAGTATTACGGGCGGTTTAGTCCCAGTCTCGCTTTCAATTGATGGGAAGAAAATAACCGCCCTTGACAGCACACTGAAAGCAGCAGTCATGAATGGCATAAAATCAGGGAGGAACTACATCCCGGAGAATTTGCGACATATGGTTGAAGGCGGTTCTTCAGCATCCGGATACGTCATAAGGGATGCGGTTCGTTTCAACTACGAGTTAGGCGAGCGCATCCACCCCCATGAGCAGCACTTTGACATAGAGCGGATATCAACACACAAGACGCTAAAGCAGTTCCTGGTCGACATCGGCGCGTTCTTGGCCCAGAAAGACAACCACTTCGACATTGCTTATCTTGAAATGCTCCTGATGCTCAATTCTGCCCAGATTGTTCTCAATGCCTCTAGACCTGACGTCTACGGTCCAGGGAAGAAACACAAGGACTTGTCGGAAGAGACTACAATGGTTCTCACCATTGAATCGAAGAGGCCGATTCCAGCAGTGCTCAAGGCAGGCTTCTGGACATACGGGCCGGATGAACGCGAAATCGTGAAGATAGTTCCAGTAATCAGGCTCGAGAACGGGTTCATCGGGAAGCTGGTCGATGCCCAGATAGCCACCACACGAGATGGGGACAGGACAGTTTCGCTGGCCCGAGGCTACCTGATTGGCGACAGGCTTTCAAGGGGAGCCTAGCACCGATTCCTTATTATCTTTTTCTTCCAAAATGTTAGCGTGGCTTATTATGGAAACAGAACTTCCTTGGACCGAGAAATACAGGCCGAAAAAGCTCGATGACGTGGTCGGGCAGAGGGGAGTTATCGACAGGCTCAAGGCTTATGTTCAGGCAAGGAACATGCCCAACCTCCTGTTCGCAGGGGCGCCGGGGATAGGCAAGACCACTGCAACGCTCGCCCTCGCGCACGACCTTTTTGGAGAAGAATACACAGGGAGCATTCTTGAGTTAAATGCGAGTGATGAACGAGGCATCGACGTTGTCCGGGGCAAGATAAAGGACTTTGCCAGGACGATTCCGCTTTCCGAAGTCCCTTTCAAAATCATATTCCTAGATGAGGCGGATGCGCTGACAGCCGATGCCCAGCAGGCTCTCAGGAGGACGATGGAAGTCTACTCGTCGGCCACCAGGTTCATCCTCTCCTGCAACTATTCCTCGAAAATCATCGAGCCGCTCCAGAGCAGGTGCGCAGTCTTCCGCTTCAGGCCGCTCCAGAAGGAGGACATAGTCAAAATGCTCGAGCACATCTCCAAGCAAGAGCACCTTCACCTGGACAAGGAGGCGCTCGAGGCATTGGTGTATGTTTCCGAGGGGGACATGAGGAAAGCAATCAATGCGCTCCAGGGTGCATCGCTCGTTTCGAAGAAAATAGGCGCTGATACCGTTTACAAGACATCCTCGCTCGCGAAGCCCCAGGAAATTCGGGAGATGCTCAGCCTCGCCATTGAAGGCAAGTTCATCGAGGCGCGGGACAAGCTGGACCACGTTTTGATTGAGTATGGGATGGGCGGGGAGGAAGTGATGCTCCAAATCTACAAGGAGGTCACAAGGCTCGACATACCCGATAAGACAAAGCTGGTGCTCGTTGACAGGATTGGGGAATACAACTTCAGGATGGTTGAGGGAGCCAATGAGAGGCTCCAGCTCGAGGCGCTGCTCGCCCAGATAATGCTCCTCGGGAAGAAAGATTAGAAAAGAAGAAATTCAGATGTCAGTATAGATTTTTAGTCCAACATCCTCAAGCATCAATCACGATTTTTTCTCTTTCAATTGCCGGGGCAAGTCCCGTGTCGTCCATAATGGGCTTATCCCCGAAGATATCCCTGAGCATAAGCGTTGGCCTGCCTCCTTCATCGACTGGTTGCAAAGTTGCAATAGGACTTCCCTCATCAACCGGCTGCGCTAAAGGTTGCTGTCTGCCGCCACCGATAATCATCAGATACGCCGCAAGTAGCCCAAAAAACAGAAAGGTTGCAATCGCAATTCTCTTCACGTAAACCACCTCTAAAAGAGGTTTCGACCCC
>JBFYLO010000012.1:0-6238 GCA_041305385.1 Microcaldota archaeon
TGAATCACGAGGTTTGTAGCAAAAGCAACTGAAACAATGCTATTCGTAAGAATCTTCTTCCCAAAAAACTGTGTGTTCCGCTCTAGCCTTAAGTCATCACACGAAGTTCCCCCAATACCTGAAAACTCTGGGAGTAATTCAGAAAAACGCTCGAGAACCGCCTCGTCTCTCCCAGCCCCGATTTGAAAATACCCGGAAAACACATCAAAGAGAGCGAGGAACTGATCTATGAACGGAATGTTTTTCAAGATTTTTTTATTACCCACCAACGGGAGCGTTGGAACAATAGCGCTTGATACGAACAAGACGAAGTGTTTATTTGGATAAGCTGAACCCGTTAACTTGCTGATTATCATTCCCGCGCACTCTTCCGCCGCCTTTTTTGGATTCCTCTTCGTATTGTGCCCCACTCCCACTGCGATATCCATCTCATCCGAATAAACCGCCATCGCGCTCGCCCCTCTCGTGTAGCATCCATAGTTGTTCATGAACCCGGCAACGGTCCCCCCGACGACGGGCGTCCCTTCCGGCAATTCCTTGTTCACAGCATCGAGGAATTTCTGGAACCCCCCATATTTCTCGTAATGGATTGTTGAAAAAAGAAGCACGAACTTCGGGGGATTCTTCATCTTCTCCTCAATCCCCTTTCCGATTTCCTCGCCTGCTTCAGCGGCATCCCACTTTCGGGTCATAACAACAGCCGCTTCAAACATAGTCCTATTTCACCCCAAGAATCTTCTTTATGTCCCTGCGGGTGTTCTCCATCTCCACCTCAAGCAGGCCCTTGTTCGCAAGAGCCGGAATGACTGAAACCAGCGCCATGTCCGCGTGAATGACGAAGAAGACTACCTCGTGCTCCCCTAGCTCGAAATACACCTTGTCGAGGCCCTGCGCCGAGAACTTCGAGATTATGCTGAAGAAGTCGCCCATCGTGTTCTGGAGCGTGTTCCAGACCTGTATGTTCTTGAGCTTGAATTTCGAGTTGGAGGGAATGTAGCCCTCAAAGCCCCTCCTTGCCACCATGGCCGCGAGTATGTCCTCTTCCTTAAGCAAATCGTCCAAGACAGCAAGTATCTCTTCCTTCTGGGAAGCCATGACTCAGAATTGGCAAACCTTGTTTAAATAGATTTCTCAGAAGTACTCCGCCTGGACATTCAGCTTCTTGTCAACGTAGTAAGTGACCATCTGGTAGCCGAGGTCAAACGATACGAAAGCTAAAAAGTAGGGCCAGGCGAATAATCCCGAGATTGTCAGGACAGCCATCATCACTTCCATCGAGAGCCTGTAGTGGAAGAACATCCTGACTCCTTTGAACGGTATCCTCTTCACCATGTCGTTTCCTTCCTCATCCACCACGCAGGCTATCACGAGAGCAGCAAGGGGAAGCCAGGAGATGATGAGGGAAGCCTTCAGTATCGCAGGCACGAACAGCGCGAGTATTATCCCGAGAATGAATGCAGGATTATCGATTTTTTTGGTTATCGCAACTCCGAGGCAGATTGCGAGAAGGAAGACAGCAGCTGATGCATCCATCGCAATCCAATAACCCATAAACGCCCCGCAGCAAACCGCAGCCAGAACAGCGTTCTTCTTGTTAAAGGCATCCTCATCATAAGCAGCGTCGATGTATTTTATCGCAAACCCCATTATGAAAGTAGAGATGCAGAGGGAAAGCCAATAAAGCGGCTCGCCAACGCTCAGGGGCAATGTTGCGGGGTCTGCCATGCAAATCAGGCCTTGGCTTTCACTCCTTCTCGATGTTCACGCCCTTGGGGCCGATTGAGAAGGACCTCGGCTCCAGAACGTTGTTGGTCGACCTCATCTTCTTAACTGCAATTGTCCTCTTGTTCAGTGCCTCGAGCCACGAGAGCTTTATCACGCCATCCGCCACGAAAGATGAAATCGTATCCCTTGAGAGGTAATTTGCATTATCCGGCATCTCAGCAGTCAGGAGGGATGTGCACCCCCAAGAGCGGATGTTCCCGATGGTGGTCAAGACAGAAGCCCTCGTCGCCGCCTCCTCCGAAATCATGTTGCTCGAATCAGCTATCCTCATCCCAGACTGGGATGCAAGCTCGACTCTCGAAGTCATCTCCAGGTAAACCAGCAGCACCGAGAGCGAGTCAATAACGACCCTGTCGGGCTTGAAAGCCTTGGCAACCTGCTCCATCTCCGCGTTCACGTTCACCACATTGGTTTTGGGCATGTTGAAGCAGGTTATCTTCAATTTCCCGGATTTCTCCAGTTTCTCCAGGTCCCAGCCGAACTGCTTCGCCTGGTCGATTACCGCCAGCCTGTTCTCCTCAAAAGAGATATAAAGAGACTTTTCGCTGCCCCTCGCCCCCTCAATCAGGTACTGCAATGCAAAAATGGTCTTCCCCGTACCCGGAGAGCCTGTGATGAGCACAACTGCGCCTTTAGGGATTCCGCCCTCAATCAATTCATCGAGGCCAGTCACACCGGTCTTGACCCTTTCCATAACTATCACCCTTTTACCACTAATATCCCGTCCTCCCCGATATTTATGGTTTTCGGAAGGACATCGTGCCGAGTGGAGCGCATCTTCCCAATGGTCAGCGTCCTTTTCCCGATGGTCTCGATTTTCGAGAGCTTAATCACTCCATCGCAGATGAACTCGGAAACAGTATCCCGCGAATACCACTGGCTCCCCTCCTGCAGCTCGGACGTGATAATTGCCGTCGTGCCAAAGCCTCGCATCCGCTCAACGATGTCCGCAACCGCCTTGCGGGTAAGCGAGTCATAGCTCTTGTCCGAAACCCCGAGCATCTCGACGCTTTTCGAGTCAATCAGTACATTGGTGTAGACCTGGAGCATCGTCAGGGAGTCAAGAACCAGCCTGTTCGGCTGGAACTTCTTCACCAGCTCGTCAATCTCCGCCAGCACTTTCTCAATGCTCGTGTGGCTCAACACAAGGGAAACGATTTTCAGCTTGTGCTCCTGCTCCAGTTGCTCGAGGTCCCAGTTGAACCTTCGGGCCTGCTCGAGGATGAAGGGCCGGGTCTCCTCAAAAGTGAGGTAAAGGCCGCGTTCCCCCAGGTCAGCACCCTTCTTCAGGTACTGCAGGGCGAGTATCGTCTTGCCTGCCCCAGGGGAGCCAGAGACAAGAATTACTGCGCCCTTGGGAAAGCCGCCCTCCAGCAGCTCGTCGAGACCCTCTATGCCGGTGGTAACTCGCTCCATATGTCTAGCCTATTGTTCGCCGCTATTTAAAGCTTTTTTGAGTGGAAGGCGGGGAACCCTTACCCACTTTCAGGTAAATCCCCTTCTTATAGAGGCGAGCGGGGAGGTTTATCCCGACAGAATCCGCAAACCCGACCATCCCGGTCAGGTCCCTTTTCCTCGCATGGAGCAGGATTTTTTCGCCTGCCTTCTCATAGTGGTCGGAGAGCCTGAGGGACGCAATATACTGCTTCGAGCGGTGCAGGTCCGAGATTTCGGATGCATCGGAGCAGATGTAGGCATTCAGCGACTCGACCATGGCATCGAGCGCCAGCTTCATCTCGAGGGGGAGGGAAGGGTCCGAGTGAAGCTCCTGGAGTTCGCGGTTGAGGCGCTTCAATGTCCCCCCAAAGCCTGAGAAATGCTCCGGAACCTGAAACGAGGCCTTCTGGGGGGAGGGGCTTGCGAGG
Organism: Microcaldota archaeon; assembly: GCA_041305385.1. Taxonomy (GTDB): domain Archaea; phylum Micrarchaeota; class Micrarchaeia; order Burarchaeales; family JAKAKT01; genus JAKAKT01. The sequence goes on from JBFYLO010000012.1 coordinate 3,651, forward strand.
CCTGCCTGGCTGGACTCAGAAATCAGGGATTTGAGGGAGAACATGAGCCTGTCCCTCGCTTTCTTGAACCGCACTGCCTCAATCCTCTCCGTTCTCTTAAGCGATTGGAGGTCGAGCGAGTCGAGGTGGCGCGAGGCCTGGATGAGGAGTAGCGATGAGTGAATAATCCCCGCATCATCCCTCGCCCTGACTGCCTCCTCCCTTTCAGAGCTTATTTTCCTGAGGGAGAGCAGCAGCTGGGGAAGTGAAAGGGCGCTGGGAGGGGGGTATGAGGCCGCATTCGAATCAAAAGTTGGGCCCTTATTAGGGCTTATAATGCCTATCCGCAGCCTTCTTAACATTTCCCAGTCGCCCTGAGGGAGTTTTGGTGAGGTAGTATAAAAGCGTTGCGATTCCGCTAATCCCGGCCACCTCAGCGGTTACGGGGCTGGAGCAGGTTCGAGGAGATACAGAGCCCGGTCAATCTCCGCCAAAAGGTTTTCACTTATCTTCGGTTTTGGACCCCTGCTCCGGTGAAGTTCTAGATATGCGGAAAGAAGGCTTCTGAATTCCTCTTTTTGCGCTTCAGTCATCCGTTCCTCCGGGGGTAATCTGCAATCAGAGAACACGCAGCCGCACAATACCCTCGGGTAATGGTAGCTTGTGCGCGGAACCATGACTTTCATCCTGAAGAAATCGTCGTGGGCCTCATTTATCCTCCCAGAATCCAGCAGAGTGTTGGCGCGGATAACCCTCGCCTGGGCGTAGCGCTCGTTCAAAAACCCATTCGACCCGCATTTTCTCATGAAAAGCCCCACAATCTCCAGGGCCTCCCCGTATTTTTTGGTCTTCCTCAAGCTCTCGGCGAGGTTGAGGACGGATTCATCCTCTAATATCTTCTCCGGTGCGCCTTCGAAAATCTTTTCTATCTGTTCGAACATCCTGTTATCGTAATAAATCTTGCTCATCACCATATATGTTAACCTATTTGCGACTCCCTTTCCCACGGCCATGTCGAACATCTCTCTCGCGTTTTCGATTTGCCCCTTCTCCCCGTAGCCCTTTATCATTGCGTGGTGCAGCGCCGACCCAGTGTCATAGATTGCGTTCTTGTCAAAAAGAACCCGGGCTTCTCCCACCCTGTTGTCGTCAAACAGGAGCTTTATGTAAAACGAGACTGCACATATGAATCCCGGATGGGCTGCGAGAATCTTCTGGAGTTCCATTTCCGATTCGTGTCTCTTTCCCCCAAAAAAATCTCTCTTGGCGCACTTCAGCCGGAGATTCGGATTGTCAGTTCCAACCATGAACCGCGTTATCTCATCTCTGCGGCGTGTACGTCGTGTCTCGATTTCCCGGCACCGAGTCGGCCAATCCATTTGTCGCCTTTTGTACCTCCGCCCGTCTCGGTTGAACATAAGTGGAAATTATGGCTTCTCAAAATTAAAAGGGTGTCGGCGTGCTAGAAGAAGTACGAGTTCCTGAAGCGCTCCTTCTCGAGCTCCTCCTTGATGAGCTGGGAAAGCACTTTCGCGGCCGGGACTCCGACGAAAGCGACCTTTCCGTTAATGGTGAACGTCGGGGTGGAGTCGATTTCATACGCCTCGGCCATCTCCTCGCCCTCGTGGGTGGCGACGCTGACCTCCCTGAGGAGTATGGGGACGCTTTTGTAGTGGTTTATCACCCTCTGGGCGATGCGCAGGGCCCTCGGGGAATACGGGCAGTTCGGAGACGTCAATATTTCGAGATGTATCGAATCCATTGCAAACACTACGTGTTTTTATTAGTTATTGAATATAAATTACTTGCGGTGTGGTTCGGCGCTTCAGTTTCCGTCGAGCTGGTGTGGTCGGATGATTATCGGGCTTACTGGTACATTTGGCGCCGGGAAGGGCGAGGTTTCGAAGATTTTGATGAACCGTGGCCATGTCTACCATTCATGCTCAGACATCCTCAGGGCCGAATTGAGGCAGAGAGGCCTCGAGGAGACCATCGAGAACCTCGCGAAGCTCGGCAACGAGCTCAGGGAGAAATCAAGCTCAGGCGAGCTCCCAAAGCGGTTGGTCGAGATAATCCGCAGGAGGGGCGAAGGGAAGGCCATCATCGACTCCATACGAACAGTTGGCGAAGTGGAGGAGCTGAGGAAACAACCGGATTTCGTGCTCCTCTCAATCGAGGCGCCCATAGAACTCAGGTACCAGCGGGTGAAGAGAAGGGGAAGGCACGGGGACGATTTGACGTTCGAGCAATTCAGGAATCTTGAAGTGGCGCAGATGGACGGGGAAGGAGTGAAGCAGAACCTCAGGAAGTGCATGAACATTGCGGACTACAAGATATCCAACATCGGCTCCCTCGAGGAGCTTCGCCAGAACATCGAAGGAGTGCTCGACGAGATTGAGACGGGCGTGGCGCAGCCGAAAGCCTGAACGCTTTTAACTCTTTTTGGGCAAATTAGGTCGGGAGGAGGTGTTGTTTTCATGGGTGATCCATTCAAGAGAAAAGTAAAGCCCAGGCTCTCCTGGGACGAATACTTCCTCAAGATAGCGTTTCTCGTCGCCGAGAGGTCCACCTGCAGGAGGCACCACGTCGGCGCGGTGATAGTGCGGGAC
>JBFYLO010000013.1:0-6055 GCA_041305385.1 Microcaldota archaeon
ATTGTTTTCGTTCCTTTTGATGCGACTTCGCGGGATTTTACTAAAACTCCCGTGAAATTTTGATATTTCCGCATATGCAAGATGCCATCCAAGTCAGAATAATCGTCTCCGATGAAAAGCACTCTCCGATTAGGGTTGCACTTGACAATCGCTTCCAAGGTTTCATGTTTTGCCCTTGCTGATGCGGGTAGGAATTCGAAAGCCATTCTCCCTTCCAAAACCCTAATGCTTTTCCCGGCTGTTTTGGCAAAAGAAGCGAGGTGTCGTTTCAATTTCGGAGCATTTCGATAGTGAAGGGTGAAACCTAGAGGCTTCTCCTCGACCACGCCCCGCGTCATTCCAAAAAGCTGAATTGCCCGTTTCTTTAGACCCACAATGCCTGGGCTTGTTGCGTTGGCCTTGTTTCCGTGCAGCCCGAGGATACGGATTTTCAACCCCCCTATCCGCTTCTTCACGAAAGAAGCCGGGCGCCCAGTGAGGATTTCGACTTCAGCTTTTTTCGATAGTTTCCGCAGATTTTCCAGGTCATTGACCCTGATTCTGGCTTTTTCTGGGTTCGAGACGATTGGAGCTAGCGTTCCATCGAAATCAAGAATTACGAGTGGTTTTTGCTTCATTCTCCTGCACCCAGTCTAATAGACTGACTAGCTCCAAAAAACTTAAATAAGATAGCGCCGATAGCCAACTCATGGTCGAATCTCTTTTTGGGCTTAGCCCCGAAATTTCGAAAATCCTGGCCGTGATAGCGATTGCCTTGGGGGGCCTTGTGGTTGGCCATCTCGTGGAATACATCGCGATTAAGTTTTCGGAACGCATGGGACTAAGAAGGCATATGCGCTTTGGCCTCGAGAAACAGTTTGAGAGAGTCGGTGTAAACGCGGACGTAGTCGGCTTTTTCGGAAAGATAATGAAATACATCGTTTATTTGGCGGCTATCCTCTTCATATTCGAAACTTTAGACATAAAGACATTCACCGAATTCCTGCGCGGCGCGCTGATGTTCACCCCGAACATTGTTGCCGCGATAGCCATCATAATATTTGGCAGCGTGATAACCGAGTTTGCTACCGACATAATAAAGTTCTCCATCAAGTCAAATGGCGTAGACGCCCTTTTAGAAGAAGCCGGCGTAAAGTTCAAGGTATCAAATACAGCGTCCGCCTTCGTGAGATACTTCCTTTACTCAGTTATACTGGTAATCGCACTGACTCAGCTGGGCCTTCAGGTTCTCGAACTTATGATTCTCCTGTCAATCCTTTGGCTCGTAATGGTCTCTACGCTTGCGCTGTTTGTGATTTTCGGGCTTAAGGAGATGCTTCCAGACATATTCGCCGGCATGTACATCCGCAGTTCCAAACGGCTGATTGCAGGCGACAGACTCTCTTTCGGGCAAGTCAAAGGGGGCATCAAGAAAGTCGGATTCGTAAGCACGGAAGTTGAAGTGGGAAAAGAAATTGCATACGTCCCCAACGGCCAGCTCCTCAAGGGGCATTACACAGTTTTTCGCGTTCCTCGCAAAGCCCCCGATACATCCTGACGTGCTTCTCATACCCCTCTTTTTTTAGGTAATCAACGTATTCCCTGCCAGTGCTTCCCATCTTCTCCCTGAGCTGCTTGTTGAGCGCGATTGCGATTATTTTTTCCGCAAGCCCGTCGCTATCGCCTGCCGTGAAGAGGAAGCCGTTCTCCCCTTCTTTTATCTGGACCATGAGCCCTCCGACCCTGGAGCCGATTACTGCCTTCTCAAAAAGCATTCCTTCCGTAACAGTTAAGCCAAAACCTTCCTGGAAAGATGGCTGGATGACTACGTCAGAGGCTGCGTAAAGCTTGTTCACTTCGCCATCAGGCAAGTACCCGGTGAACTTCACTTTCTCGCCAAGACCAAGTTCGTCCACTGCGTCGAGCAATTTTTTGTGCATGCCGCCCCTCTCTTTTTTGAGCAGTTCCTGGGAGAATGAGCCGTTGCCAACGAAAACGCATTTAGCGTTCGGCACCTCCGCAGCCACTTTCTTCATTGCCCTCACGAGGACCTCCTGCCCTTTCCTCGGGTCCATGCGGCTGACGCACAGGACCAGGAATTCGTCTTCCGCTATCCCGAGCTTTTTCCTCGCGTCATTCTCACCCTGGAGAACATAATCTATAGGGTCGATGAACGGATGGATGAGAGCTATTTTTTTTTCCTCAAGACCAGAGGCAGTTGCAGTGTCCACGTACTCCTGCGTCGATAGCACTACGCGGTCGTATCCTTTCATGTAATTTATTATGAAGTTCTTCCACGCGGGGTTCATGCTGCTCGTGAACGGTATGTGCCAGGTGAAAACAGTGGGAACGCCAAGCTCTTTGCCGATTCCTGAAAGCGGAAGAAGCTGGAAGTCGTGTATGTGCAGTATGTCAAACGGCTTGTATTCGTATATGTCCTCTATGTACTCGTGTATCCGCGAGTTTATTGAGCAATAGCCCTCAAAACCGGGGGTTTTCTCTGGTTCCACAACCTGGCCATACGTGTGGGTTGCGTTAAGCAACGACTCCTTGAAACCCATATATCCGGCAATAGCATCTTCGCCAAGCCTTTCAATGTCAGCGCGCACGAGCTGAATCCCGCTGCTGAAGTCCACTGCGCCTATGTTTGAAGTCTTGAAGTGCACGACCCGAAACTCGTGGCCGTCCTTTACGAACTGCCTCCCGAGGGCATTCACGTACTTGGTAAGCCCGCCCATGTAAGGAAGGAAAGACTGACTGACGCTGCAAATGCTGAGATAATCCTTCATGAGTTTGTTAAGATTGAAAAGCATATGACGTTTTCGGTTCCGCAATCCAGGAGGCTGATACGACAATCGTGAAACAGGAAAATATAAATTACATAATGATTATCATTTCAGTCTCCATTTTTGACAGGTGTCGTCATGTTTGAAGGGCTTGTGCCAAGTGATGGAATCCTGGTTCGGTCGGTTTCACTAGCATTGGCGCTGGCAGCCGGGTTTATTTTTGCAAAATTCGCGAATTTCGGGATAAAAAAGACCGCAAAGCATTTTGTCCAGAAAACGGAAACAATCCTCGATGACTTACTGCTCGATGCGCTTGACCTCCCAATCACGATTGGCATCACGCTTGCGGTTTTCTATGCCGCAATAATCTTCAGCGGCTTGAATCAGCCGATCCTCGATACTGCTTTGCGCGAAGCAGTCATACTCCTCGGCGCATTTACGCTTTACAAAATAATCGGCGCCCTGCTCCACTGGTACGCTGTCGAGGTTGCGCCGACAAAAAATCTCTCAATGGGCGGAATGGAGAAGACGGCAGGGCGTATTGCGGGTTTCGTCATATTCTCGGTGGCCGTGATAATGGCCCTCGATACCGCAGGCGTGGAGGTTACTCCTCTGGTTGCCTCATTGGGCATAGCCGGGCTCGCAGTAGCTCTGGCGTTCCAGGATACGCTCAGCAATTTCTTCGCCGGAGTCTATATCTCGATTGACAGGCCGTTCAAGGAGGGCGACTACATCCTGCTGGACAGCGGGCAGGAAGGTTACATAACGAAAATCGGGTGGAGGAGCACCAAGATAAAAATGCTCGCAAACAACACGATTATCGTCCCGAACTCGAAACTGGCTTCGAGCATCATAGTCAACTATTACTCCCCGGATAGGGAGATGGGCATAACAGTGCCGGTTTCCGTGAGCTACGAGTCGGACCTCGCCAGGGTGGAGAAAGTGACGGTTGAAGTCGCGGCCGAGACGCTGAAAAGCACAACGGGCGCAGTCAAGGACTTCAAGCCGTTCATACGCTACACCGCATTCGCGGATTCTGGGATAAATTTCAACGTTATATTGCGGGTCGGAGAATACGCTGACAAGTTCCTAGTGACTCACGAATTTATCAAGGCGCTGCACGCGAGATACGCGAAGGAGGGAATAGAAATACCCTACCCGAAGAGGCATGTCTACGTGGAACAAATAGGAAAAAAAGGGAAGCCCAACCTATGACGAAGTACGCAGCTGTTCCTTTTTCAGGAGCGGCTGCATCAGGAAAGGTGTCAGGAAAGCAGTTAGGAACGCCATTGCAGCGATAATCGTGTACTGCTCCTGGTTCAGCGCGCCTTTTGACAGTCCTATGAGCCCGACGATGAGTGCGACTTCTCCTCTTGGTGACATCCCCAGCCCAACCAGCGCAGTTTCGAATGGTTTCAGCTTTATGAGCAGCCCGCCAATTCCACAGCCGATTAGCTTGCTTAGAATCGCAATAGCCGTTATCACGAGAATTGGAACCAGGAACTCGCCCAGCGCAGCAACATCAACTAGCATCCCAAGAGAGATGAAGAATATGGGAGCAAAGACCAGTTCGAGAACCTCCGTCCTCTCCCCTATTTTTTGAAGATGCCTGCTGTTGTTAAGAAGTATTCCCGCCAAAAACGCGCCAACGATGCTTGAAAGGCCTATGAACTCGGCGATATACGCGTAAGCAAAGGCAAAGGAAAGGGCTACGAGAAGGTTTTTCGCGTCGAACTCGCCCTTGTCAATGATTTTTTTCACGAATTCCCGCCCAACAACCACCCCTCCGATAAGGAAAACGAGGGTGTTCGCTACTACTTGGAGAATTGGGCCGAGGTCCATTGAGCCGGTAGAGAATACTGCGGCGAATGAGAGGACAAGCAGGCCGAGTATATCGTCGATTATAGCCGCTCCAAGTATGATTTCTGCAAACCTCGTCTTCAGGAGCCCGTAGTCCTTGAGCAGGGCGACGGTAATCCCAACGCTAGTCGCAACGAGGGCTGCCCCGAGGAACATCCCGTACGCCAAGTTCTCTCCGGTGAGTACTGCGTAACCGTAACCAGCCAAAAACGGAACTACAACTCCCAACAGGGCTACAAGCCCATTTTCTAGGTTGAAAATCCTCCCAAACTTCACGTGGAGTCCGACCTTCAAAAGTATGAAGATAGCCCCGAGCTGCCCGAAAACCTGTATGATTTTCTCGTCGGCTATAAATTCGGGGGTCGCCTTTGGCAGGAGCGGAACCAGACTGGAGATGAGCGGCCACGCAACCTCGAGAAAGCTATTGCTGAGCAGAACCCCGAGTATAAGGAGCAGGACCACTGAAGGCTGTTTTAAGTATAAGACTGCGATTTCAGCGACCATCGCAAGGAGCAGGATGAAGCTGATTTCGAAGAAAAGGTGCTTCTCGCCCTCCATGTGGCCGAAAATGCTGGCCCTGATCACTGAGAAAAACAAAAGGGCGAATAGCCCTACTAGTATTATTAGAAGTAAAGGTGAAATCCGTTCGCGTATCTTTTTCATGGGTAGCCTAAGATTCTTTTGTTTAATAAAATTTCTGTCATCTTAGGTTGCAGATTCACTTATACTAATAAATACTTTGGCGTCAAAGTGAGCCATATGGTGGACTACACTTATGTTTTTGCCCTTATCGGGGCGGTCATAATCCTCGGCTTTGTCGCTGAATGGGCTTTCAGGAGAACGGGGGTTCCGGACATACTCGCCCTTATGCTGCTCGGGTTCCTGATAAGCCCGGTATTCCGCGTTTCCGACCCCAGTTCTATGGCAGCTTATGCGCCAATTTTCGCGCCAATTGCTCTGATGATTCTCCTGTTCGATGGCGGACTCCAAATGAACATAAGAAAAGTGGTCTACGCCACGCCGAAAGCAGGATTTTTCGGGCTTTTGAACGTTGTTTTTGCGATGTTCGTTGGAGCAATTTTTATGAAAATCGCCCTCGGGTGGGATTTCCAGATGGGCGCGATTCTCGGGGCGATAGTCGGCGGGACAAGTTCCGCGATAGTGATGCCGATTGTCCAGAGGATTAAGATCTCCGAGGAAACTCGAGACTTATTGAGTATCGAGTCGATTGTAACCGACGTCCTGTGCATCGTAGCCGTCATCGCTGTCTTGGACGTAATGCAGGCAAAGTCCAGCAACCCCGTAGGGATAATTCTTAGTGCGTTCTCCATCGGCATAATGATAGGGCTTGTCGGGGGAATCATCTGGCTTTACTTGACTAAAAGGTTCAACGGGCTCAGCTACATGCTCACGCTCGCGTCTATTTTCGT
>JBFYLO010000014.1:0-14190 GCA_041305385.1 Microcaldota archaeon
CTCAGGCGCGGCCCGCACCTTCCTGCTCGGGGCTAGGGGGTTCTTCGACTCGGGCGGGAACCTGATGAGGATTCACGGGGTCCTCAGGGACATCGAGCCCTTGAAAATGGCCAGGGGACAGGAGAGTTTCTATTCCGAAATGCTCGAGGACCTCTCTGATGCGGTCTGGGGGGCAGACGAGGCTGGCTACATCAGGTACTGGAACAAGGCAGCTGAGAAGCTTCTCGGTTATCCGAAGGCGGAAGTCCTTGGAAAGGATGCGCATCTCCTGTTTCCACCTGAAAAGGAGTGGGAGCTTCCGTGGGCCCTGGGAGGAAAGGGCTTTGCAAAGTCCTTCGATTCGAAGAGAGCTAGGAAGGGCGGCGAGATTGTGGAGTTTCGTGTCACCTCGAAATTGGTTAAGGACCAGGCAGGGAAGCCAATCGGCTACATCGAAATCCTCAAGGACCTTGACTTGGAGAGCAGGCTGAGGGAGACCGAGAAAACAAGGAGGAAGCTCGAGCAGCAGAACAAGGACCTGCGCGAGAAGAACGACATCGAGGCTGCGTTCGTTTCAAATGTCTCCCACGAGATAAGAACTCCGCTTACGAACATCCACGGCTACTCGCTCCTGGTCCAGGAGGATTCCGGGAAAATGGGTCCTGAGCACAGGAAATACATCGACATCATTGCGAGCGAGACCGAGCGCCTCAGGAGGCTCATAAATGACGTTCTCGACATGTCCCGCCTTGACTCCATGCGGTTCAAGCTCGAACAGAGGGAGCTCGAGCTTCCCAGCCTCCAGGATAAGTGCTCGTGCACCTACCTCGCGGAGAAGAAAAGGCTCTACGTGAACTGGGAGTTCGAGGAAGACCTCCCGAACGTCTACGCAGACCCGATTCGCACCTCCCAGGTTCTCATAAACCTCATATCGAACGCAATAAAATTCACTGAGAAGGGCGGCGTCACAGTTCGAGCATTCAGGAAAGGGAGAAACTATGTGCAGGTCGATGTGGTCGACACAGGGGAAGGCATTTCCGAAGCCGAGCTTTCCTCAATATTCAAGCGCTTCTACCAGGCGAGTGGGGGGAAGAAGCAGGGAGGGACAGGACTGGGCCTCGCAATCACCAAGCAGATAGTCGAGCTCCACGGCGGGAAGATTTGGGTGGCCTCGAAGGCAGGGGAGGGCAGCACATTCTCGTTCACAATTCCAACTAGGAAAAAACAACCGAGGGCCATGAAGAAGAAGTCAACCGTTCCCCTGGTTCCGGCTTCCCTCCCAACTGCACAATCTAAAACAGAGCCCCAGAAAGCAGAGCCCGCTCAGCCCCAAAAACAGCCACATGGGCAGGCGCAGCAACAAACTCAGGAGAAAGACGAGAAACCAGCTGAAACGGAAAAAATAGCAGAAGCTAAAGCACCCTCCTCTTAATCCAGTCGTAAATGTTCTCCGGGTCCTCGTAAAGCATGGAGAAGTTGCCCTCCCCGCTGCTGATTATCCCCATCTTTTCAAGCTTGGTGAGCGACTTGTCGAGCTGCTCCTTCGGGAGCTTGCTCACCTTCCCCAGCGCTTCCCCTCCCAGCTCCCCGAACTCCACGAGCGCCATGCACACCTGAAGCTCGTTCCTCTCGAGCTTCTTGAACACGGGAATCTTGTCGAGAATCGAGCTCACTTTCTCGATCTTTTCAATGTTGGGCGAAAGCACCCCACTAACCTGGGTCGATGCCTGAACTTTTATGATCGGCCCGAGGACCGAGCCGCCCGCAACGCTCGCCTTCCTCTCGATAATGCAGCCCGAGCCAATCACCGCCTTCCCGCCCACGAGAACGTTGTCGCTGAGCTCGCTCTTATCGCCGATGATGCAGCTTTCGAGCTTGCACCCGGACCCCAGCTTCACCGAGTCGTGGAGAATTGCGCCGACCACTTCGGACCCGCTCCCTATCTGGCAGTTCTTCCCAATCACCGTGTTCGGGCCTATGAATACGTCTGCTCCAATCTGCGCCCCTTCGCCTATGAGATATGGCGGGACCAGCTTCGCATTCCTGCTGACGAACGCCTTCTCCCCGACCTTGCCCGAAGGCTCGCCGCTTAGAACATACCTGTTCCCTGCGAAATAATTCGCTATCGAGCCCACATCCTTCCAATAGCCCTGCTGCGAGATTCCGTAAACAGGCTTCCTCTGCTCGAGAAGAACGGGGAAGACATCGAGGGAGAAGTCGCTCTTCCCCTCGGGGATGAAGTCGAAAATCTCGTGCGAGAAGGAATAAGTTCCGGTGTTCGCGAGGTTCGAGAAGCACTCCCCCGGCCCCGGCTTTTCCAGGAATCTTTTTATCCTCCCTTCCTTGTCGAGCTCGGCAATCCCGTAGGCGCTCGGGTTGTCGACTTTCGTGAGCGAAATTGTCGCGGTTCCCAGGTGGGCCTTCAGGTGTTCCCTGAGGTCTATGGATGAAATCGTGTCCCCCTGGGTAACAAGGAAATCGCCGTCGAGCTTCCACCTTACATTCCTCACCGCGCCCGCTGTCCCGAGGGCCTCGTTCTCCTCAACCACCTCGATTGGAATCGGGTAGTTGGCTTTCTTGACGTGCTCGTCAATCTGCTTCGCAAGGTAGTTGGTGGTGACGATTGCGCCTTCTATACCGGCTCCGGCCAGCTTCTCGATTATATACCTGAGAATGGGCCTGTTCGCGACTGGGAGCATGGGCTTTGGCACAGTGTAAGTGAGCGGCCGAAGCCTTGTTCCGAGCCCTCCGGCAAGAATGACTGCTTTCACAACTCCCTTTTTGCGAGAAAGCATAAAAACATGCAGGAGGAAGAGGGCGGAAATCGGCTTACTTCGGAATCCTGACCTTTCCTTTCCTCAGGTTCTCCACGTGCTCCTGGATGATTTGGCCTGCCTTCATTATCGTTTCCTCGCCAACGAGCGGGGTCACCCTGAAGTAGACCTTGCCTGGCATGAAACACTCGGAAGTCTTGTCCTTCCTGTGGAGCGTGAACCCGATGCCCGGGGCGCACACGACCCCGGTGTCGTAAATGAGGCTCTTGACGAATCCAATGTCAGTCACTTTCGGGTCTCCCAAATCGAGGCCAACCCAGCGGTAGAACGCCGCGCCCGGGTCTGGCCCGAGAATAATTCCGTCTATCCTGGAGAAGGCCTTCTTCGTCGCCTCCTGGCGGAGACGGGTTTTTTCCCTAAGGTGCGGCAGGTGGTCTTCCTTTTTTACTATCTCCGCAGCTCCGAGCTGGAGCCCGTTTGGAGAAAGCCTCCCCATCTGGTCGTTTTCGAGTCTCTTGTAAATCTCCATGGCCGGGGTTCCTTCCTTGAAGTTTTCGCATATGCCCCACCCAATCCTTGAGCCGCAAAGCTGGTATTCCTTCGAGAGGCTCCCCACCTGGATTACCGGGACGTCGTCCGCAAGCGTTGAAATGTGGACAGGCTGGTTGCCGCTGAATCTGGTTAGGTAATACACTTCATCCGCGAGCACAACCAGGCCGTTCTCCCTGGCGACATCCAGCATTTCGAGAAGCGATTTCTTCGAATATATCGCGCCGGTTGGGTTGTTCGGGTTTATCACTACCATGCATTTGAGCTTTATCCCCTCGCTTCTGGCTTCCCGCACAAGCTCGCGGGCATGCTGGACGTCGGGATTCCCGTCTTTGTCCATCTTGTACATGAATGCGTGCCCGCCGTTTTTCACGACCTCAGTCGTGTAAAGCGGGTAGCCTGGATCCGGAAGAAGGATGCCCGAGCGGGAATCCATAGTGTGGCCCATGATTTTTTCAATAAACCAGCTCCCCCCGTCTCCCGTAAGTACGAAATTCTCCTCAGGCCTCTTCCCGGTTTCCCTTTCTTGTTTTTCGGCTATTGCCTTAATGAGCGGGTTATAGCCCCTCGAAGGGAAGTAGCTTCCGTCCCAAGTTTTTATATGGTTTGCGAGTATACTTGTGAATTCCCTTGGCGCACCGAAGACAGGGCCAGAGAGATTCCCTAAGTTGAGCTTTATAATCTCAAGGCGCGGGTTTCTCTCTTTCGCCTCGTTCGCCCAGACTTCGACTTTCCGCAAAAGGTACTCGCGGCCACGCCTGTCATTCACGAAGGTCGCTTCCTCGCAAGGTGTCGGTGTTGCCATTCCAATCTCCCCGTTCGGTTCTTTCAGCTAAACATAGACGAATTCTATGTATTAATTTGGGGGTTTATAAGTTTTTATGCGTAGGACAGCACGCAGCCGGCGGAATCGCTCAGTTTAAATACTTCGTGGTTCCAAAATTCCATCGGGGTGCCGTTATGAAAAAGCTTTATCGTTCTCGCGACAACAAATATCTGTTCGGAGTTTGCGGGGGCATCGGCGAGTATTTCAACATGGATCCGACCATAGTGCGCCTCTTCTTTGTCCTGCTCTCCCTCTTGAATGCAGTGCCTTCCATCATAGCAGCTGTCGTGTTCTACCTGGTGGCATGGCTGATTATACCCGAAGAGAGCCCCGGCCCACAGGAAGAAAAAGTGCCCGAGGCGAAGAAGGCCAAGCCGAAAAAGGGAAAGAAATAATGGCCAATTCCCGGGTATCCGCGAGGAAACTGCGAGGGCATTAAATGCCGTTTCTACCAAAGGTCCTTCCTCTTATAAAACGCGATTACTGGGGCCTTAAAGCGAACACTCTCCTTTTGCTCACCATAATCCTGTTCCCGATGGCCTTCGGCCTCATGTTCGGGACTTTCAAGACAGTGGTTCCGAGAAGCGCGCCTTCGGCAGTTTTTCCAGAGCCAGGGGCCGGGGAAGAAGACATAAGGGCTGCCATCGGCATCTGTTCAATGTTCTCAAAGACAACTGCCGAGCCTTCTTTTGAAGAGAAAAAGCTCTTTCGCGAGGAGCGTTATTTCTATGTCGGGGCACAGAAGGGCTTTCCTCTGAACGGTCCTGTGAACGTCTACATCGACGCCTCATTTTCCCCGATTTCAGAGCTTTCCCCATACATCAAGGACATGATTCTTTACGAAATCTCCAGGTGGAAAGGGCTGGAACCGGAAATAAACATTCTTGAGCGGGGCAAGCCCGCGCTGCCGTTCCAATTCTTCACTCCCGGGATAGCGATACTCCTCACAGCTGCAGTCGGCTTCATCATAATCCCGTTTTCTCTTGCGCAAGACAAGGAAGCGCTTCCGCGCGTTCTCTCGATGGTTCCCGCCAGTTCATTCATCGCCGGAAAACTCGCATTTGCGCTTATTATTGTCGCCGTCCAACTCGCGCTTCTCATCCTGGCCCAAAATCTTGCAGGGGTGCCCGGGGCAGGCTCGGACATGGGTCCCTGGACATTTCTAACAATCGGGCTTTCAACAGTCTTTTTTTCTTCCCTCGGGCTCTCGTTAATGTTTTTGACAGGATTCGCAGAAGCCGGCAAGCAGCTCAACGCATTCCTTTTTGGCTTGACGGTAGTTCTTTCAGGGGCAATCTACCCAGTAGGCTTCTTTCCCAAGCTCCCGGTTTTCGGCGAACTATTCCAATCGCTGGCACTGGCAAACCCATCTTATTACTTCACATTGCTGGCTCGGGGGTTCTGGCTCAGGGGCCTTGGCCCTGGGATTTTCTGGGACTACCTGGGCATTGCGGTTCTATGCTCAGTTGCCGCAACAGGGCTTTTCACTTACAGCATAACGAGGATGAGGAAGCATGGATGACGTCCCAGCCATAACAGCCACCCGGGTTTCCAAGCGTTTCGGCGAGTCTTTTGCCCTGGGAGAAATCTCGTTTTCAATTCCAAAGGGTTCAGTTTATTGCATCGCAGGCCCGAATGGCTCCGGGAAAAGCACGCTTCTCAATATCATCTCCGGTTCGCTGGCTCCGGACAGCGGAAAAATCGAGGTGAACGGGAGCTTCGGCTACTGCCACCAGAATCCGCTCCTGTTCAACGATTTGACTCTCTCCCAGAACCTCGGCATCTTCTCCGAAATGCTTTCAGCGGACCAGAAGAGCACGAAGAACGCAATTTCCCTCCTTGGCCTCAGGGAAGCGCTTTCGAGCAGGATTTCCGAGCTTTCCTCCGGGACTAAAAAGAAGGCCGAACTCGCCATAGCCCTTCTGGGAGACCCGGAGATACTTCTTCTGGACGAGCCGACAACAGGCCTTGACAGCAGGAGTTCGCAAGACCTCCTGTTGTTCATAAAATCGGCATCCAGGAAGAAAACGCTCGTGATAGCCACCCACCAGCTTGCTGACCTCGAATCAATTGCCACTCACTTATTTGTTTTGAAAAAAGGGGAGAAAGCCTGCGAGGCCAGGCTCTCGGTGGGCCTCGAGGCCGCGTATAAAAAAACACTGAAGGCATAGTTACTCCGAGTTGATGAACTCAACAAGGGTCGCCTTGTCGACTTCCCCGCAAATGGCCGCGCCTGTCCGCTGGTTGTAAAAGGTCGGGACTCCAAGCCCCCCGCATTGCGGCTCTATGATTCCTGAAAAGGCCTCAAAGACCCGTTGGTTTTCCGCGTTGTTCCAGGTCTCAAGCTTGGTTATGCTGACTCCAGTCTCCTTCTCCGCTTCCGAGACTACTGATACCATGTTCTGGCAGTGCGGGCACTCCTCGCCGTAGAACTCAATGATGTCTCCGTAGGCGCCACTGGCGCTTCCAATTGCTGGCTCAGAGCCATAACCTCCGCTGCTGTAATCGACGGGTTGGTCCAATTGGCCCGAAGCCATTTCCGCCCATTCCTTCTGCGCCTCTTCGAAAATCTCCTTGCTGAAATCCAAATAAACCTTAAGGACTTCCCCGCTTGCTGAAACCTTCACTGACTCCAACATCTTGCCTGTTGCGCTTCCGCTTTTTGAAAATCCCCTGGCCACGGAAACAAGGCCCTCCACCACGTTCTTCGCCTTCTCGGAGTCAGGCGCGCTCGGGTAGACCAGCGAGATTTTGAGCGACATGTCCGAACCGGCCTTGTTGTACGAAAGGGCCGCATAGGTGGCTTTGCTGAGAGAATTGGTGTCGATAATTCCCCCGCTCTCTGCATAGGGTTGGGTGACGCTTTCAGGCACCCTCATGACAGCGTAAAGCACTGCCCCCGTGTCAACGGCATTCAAGGCTTTCTCCATTTTCTCGTCCTTGAGGGCATTTCGTTTCCCGCTCTTGACATCGATGCAATCCTTCACTGCCTCAGGGCTTCCGTAAACAACCTGTTTATCAGTGACAAACGAAAAAGCAGTCTCCTGCTTGCTCAACACCTCATCCCCGCTCAAGTCAGCGAAGCTGCTGTCTTTTACATAATATACTGCCGTCCCGCCATATTCCTCCTCCCGCAACTCCCCTCGCTCCCGTAATTTACCCACGACATTGGTCTTGTCGAACTGCCCTTCGGCTATGGCTGCGCCATAGGAATCAGTGCTGTCCCTCCCCGTATTAAAGAAAATGGTGAGCGCTTTTATGGAATAGGGGTCAAAGCCCATCTCTTCCTTCGCTTTTTTCAAGGAATCCTCGAAATCAGCAGTTCCGGCTTCCTTCATCGAGTTGATGAAATCCTGGTCTGACAAAATGGACGAAGGCTTTAGCATTACATACCCATCTGCTTTATCTGGAACCAGGAAAGGCTCTCCCGCCGGGCCCCCAAGGCACCCGAAAAGAAGCGCAAACAACACAACAACTGAAACGAGGATTTTTCTCATAACCACACCCCATCTATTTCTTTCGTCAGCATTTATAAATTTGTCCGCAGGAGTGATATCATGATAGGGCTTTTCATCGGCCGATTCCAGCCGTTCCACAACGGCCATCTCGAAGCAATCGAGTGGATTCTGGAGCAGTGCGACCAGGCCATTGTTCTCATCGGTTCGTCCCAGGCGTGCTACCAGCGTGACAACCCGTTCACTGTTGGAGAGAGAGTCGAGATGATTTCAAGAACCCTCCGCGCCCGCAAGCTTTCCGAAAAATGCCTCATTCTCTCAGTTCCCGATGTCAACAACAACGCCCTCTGGGTTGCCCACATAAACTCCCTGGTCCCGCGCTACGATGCCGTTTTTTCGAACAACCCGCTGACCAAGCGCCTGTTCAAGGAAGCAGGCAAGAAAGTCTGCGACATCCCGCTTTTCGACAGAAAAAAGAACGACGCCACGCTCATACGAACTTCCCTGCCGAAGGACAAAAAATGGAGGGGCATGGTGCCCAAGGAAGTCGGGGAATTCATAGACGAGATTGACGGCCCAAAGAGAATAAAAGAAGTGCTGGAGGGCGATAAGCACGACCTCTAATGCCGCTATTCTGAGATTTTTTGTGCTGCTCCTTCTTTCCTTTTCTTTGGTTAGCGCCCAGGCCAGAGAGGTGAAAATCTACGAGTTCTACCAGCAGGGGTGTATCCACTGCGCTGCCGTTGACCGATATCTCATCAACCTCGAGCGTGAATACCCGCAGGCCAATGTCAGCACCTACGAAATTTCCTACAGCGGGGAGAACATGGTTCTTGTGAAGAAGTTCTGCAAGGCTTTCGACGCCCCATGCACGGACAGGGTCCCGACCCCCATACTTTTTGTAAATGACACCTATATCCTCGGAGACACATACATAAAAACGGGCTTAACGCCCATCGTGCAAGAGTGCCTGCGCGTTGGCTGCCAAGACCCAGCTGAGAAGATTGGGAACGTGACCATCGGGTTGCTCCACCCCGAGCCGCCTATCATGGTGGTAATTGTCGCTGCCATGGTGGACAGCATAAACCCATGCGCCTTCGCTGTGCTCATTTTCATGCTCCAGTACGTGGGCAGCATAGCGAGCAGGAGGCGCATGATAAACGTAGGCCTCGTTTACATAACTGTTGTCTACATAACCTACACGCTTGCAGGCCTAGGGGTTCTCAAAGGCTTCCAATCGCTCGAAAGCACGGATATCATCTACAAGGTTGCTGCCGTAATCGCGCTCGTTGCAGGAATCATCAACATCAAGGACTATTTCTTCTACGGCAAGTGGATTTCGCTCGAAATACCCAAAAAATACAGCAGAATAGTCGAAATGTACGTCCACCAGGCAACGCTCCCAGCTGCCATAGCCCTTGGAATCCTTGTCTCCGCAGTCGAGCTTCCCTGCACCGGAGGGGCTTATTTCGCCATACTCGCCATGCT
Organism: Microcaldota archaeon; assembly: GCA_041305385.1. Classification (GTDB taxonomy): domain Archaea; phylum Micrarchaeota; class Micrarchaeia; order Burarchaeales; family JAKAKT01; genus JAKAKT01. Next base: position 9,072 of record JBFYLO010000014.1, read on the forward strand.
CCAGTGGGCGCCATTCTGGAAGGCATTCACATATCTCGCCATCTACAACTTCTTCTTCGTTCTGCCGCTAATAATCATACTGCTCCTGTTCTCGCTGGGCTACTCGACGGACACGCTTGAAAAGATGCGCCTCGAGAAGCGGAGGTACATGCGCCTGGGCATAGGGCTCCTGCTTCTCTTCCTTGGGATAGGGATGCTGATGGGCTGGTTTACAGGAGGATTCTGGACGACATCTTGAGTAAGCAGAGTGCTATAGTTTCTTTTCACTTTCCTCCTTGCTGTCCTTCCGCTCCCTCATGTACCCATTCCAGACAGCATTCAGGAGCGGAATTGCATAGAACGACATCACGATTCCGATGAGCAGGCCTGTGGCGAGCCTCATGAGATTGGTGCTCTCATAAACACCGATGAGAGGAAGCGGGAAGTATGCCGAGACCAGCTGCATTCCCCCATCTATCCCAATCGGAACCATCGAAGCGATGAAAATCCAGAGGGGCAGCATTTTGGTGCTTCTCATGCCAAAGAGGAATGGGAACGCAAATGCCCCCATCAGCATCCCGAAGTAAATCCCGAAGTCCCTCGCGCACACCGGCATCTGCCCCCCAAGCACAAAGAACGAGCGGCTCGGCATCTGGTGGCACATGGGCCGGTAAAGGCGGAATAGCGTGCTTCCAGTTTCCGAGGTCCCGGAGTTTCCCTCGAGAAAAGGGATTATGAATAGAGTCGAGACGAACGCGAGCAGAAGGAGCGTGTAAAAGAAATACGGCACGCTCGAGAACCAGTCTCTCATGCAATCAACTTCTTCTCCATTGCGCTTCCAACTTCTCCCGTGGTCGAGGAGCCGCCCAGGTCCGGGGTCCTTGTTTTCCCTTCCTTCAGCAATTCCCCGACTGCCTTCCGTATCCTGTCGGCGGCCTTTTTCTCCCCCAGGTTATCGAGCATCATCGCGCCGGAAAGAACTGCCCCGGTCGGGTTTGTTTTTCCCTTTCTCGAGTTCGGGGGAACCAGGGGCTTGAATGTGCAAACTCCCCGCTCGCCCATGTCAGCGCAAAAGGCCATCCCCCTCCCGCCCTCGAGCATTGCGGAAAACTCAAACAGTATGTCCCCGAAAAGGCTTGGCAGGACTATGAGCCCATAGCGCGAGGGCTCTGATGCAAGCGACGGAATCAATTCATCAATGAGCGAGAATTCCGAGTTTATCCTCCGGTTCTTGTTTGCGACCTCTGCGAAAATCTTCCTCCACAACCCGTATCCATGGGGCATCGTGTCGGCCTTGTCGCACGAGGTCACGAGTTTGCGTTTTCCCTTTTTTGCAAGCCCGAAGGCATACTCGATGACCCTTTGCGAGCCCTTCCTCGATATCACGCCGGCCTGGACGGCAATCTCGCCAGGGGTTCCCTTCCAGAAGCTGCCACCAATCCCGACCTGGAAGTCCTCGGAGTTGTCGCGGACAACAAGGAAATCGACATCCTGGGGGCGCACGTTGGAGAAAGGAGTTCCGATGTTCTCATACAGCTTGACAGGCATTATCTCGACGAACTGGTCAAGGCAGTTTCGGAGCCTTTGCAGGACGCACTTCTCAATCATCGCCCGGCTAACCTTCGGGTGTCCGATGGGCCCCAGGCAAACTGCGTCGAGCGAGCTGATTTCCGCAAGGGCCTGGTCAGGTATGGTCTCGCCTGTCCTCAAATAGTGCGCAGCTCCGTATGGATATGAAACCCATTCAACTGAAAAGTTGGTTGCAGCTGCCTCGACTGCCCGCTGGCCCTCGCGCATGACTTCCGGGCCGGCCCCGTCCCCGGGCAAAACCGCTATGGAGTAGGTTTTCATGTGAATCGATAAGTTTTCTCAATGAAATATTAAAAAAGACGTCATTTCTTCGATTCCGCGAACTCGTAAGCCTGGTAGTAGTATTTCATCATCTCGGCCCAGTCAACAATCTTGAGCGACCCGAACGCGTTCTTTTTCAGCTTCTCGAGCTGCTTCGGCTTCATCTCATACAGCTCTTTCAAGTAGCCCGCGAGCTCGCTGGTAGTCTGGTCGAAATTCGCGTCGAGCATTTTTATTATCTTGACTCCGGAGTCCTCCTTCAGCTTGTCCTTTATGAACTGTCCGAATCCGGTCGAGTCCGAGCTGATTGCAATGTTGTACTTGGCGCCAGCCTCTACCGGGGTCAGCCCATAAGGCTCGTACCTGGACGGGAATATGCCGACATCAGCCCCCCCCATGACATCATAATAGCTCATTGAAAGCAGCCCGTCCCCGGCGCCGAGATATGTCGGGTAGAATATCACTTTCACGACATCATCCGGCCCGTTGTTGAGCCCGTTGTCCCTGCACGCCTTTATCACGACATCGTTCTCCTCAGGGTACTTGAGGTCGAAGCACGATATCGGCGGGGCGTCCCCGATCTTCTTCAGGCTCTTTATCATAGTCCTCAAGTTCGTGCCTATCTCGCCTTTTATCCCTTTTATGGAAGTCTGGAGGTTCACTTGCGACCTCGTTGCGTCTATCCCATCAATCACTTCGTAAATCTTATCATAGAGAAGGTAGTTGCTCACAACATGCGGCTTCGGGCCGACCACGTCGCTTGGTGCGAACACGAATGCAAATATCCTGCGCTCGTTTTTCTTGTCTGCCTTGAGCATCCTGTTGAGCTTCCCAAGTGCGTATAAGTAGACGTCGAATCCCTTGTTCACATATTCGTACCTTCCAGTAATGTAAAGGACAATCGAATCCTTGTAGTTCTGGGGGTAGTAAGGCATGAAATAGGACTCAAGGAACTCATGCAGCTCTTTTTTCACATACTTAACGAGCTTGTCCTTCTTCTTCTTCGCCTCGAAATGGCCGAAGTTGAACCCATTGAGCGTAATGACATCCGGCTTCTTCCCCAGGACATATTCGCACTCAACCCCGACAGTTTCGCTCACTGTAGTGAAAACATCGGCATTCTTTGCGCAAGCAACCTCAAGCCCGTGCTTTGCCTGCACCCCGAATGTGGCTGCCTCGTTCTGGTCGAGCATCCTGCCCCTGTTCCTGTAAGCTTCGAGCGTCAGGTTTCTCCCGCTCATGGCAATCGAGCGGCCCAGGGTTGTCGCATGGGTGGTGAACATCGTCTTCACAGGCACCTGCTTGAGCTTGAGATACAGAAGCGTCCCTCCTGCGAGCCATTCATGGCACCCGACAACGGTTTTCTTCCCCGCAAAGTCCTTCAACAGCATAATCTGCTTTATGACAATCCCGACCGCATACCCCCAGCCGGCGTACTCCGTGAAATCCCATTGCGAATACATCGAGTCAATCCCGTAGTTCTTCCAGAAAAGGTACTTTATGTAATTCGTCTGCTTGTCCTGCTTTTCCCCGCTCCCGTCGTTGTAGTTAATGAGCTTCTCGTTGAACCTTTTGGCGTCCACGAGAACAATCTTTGCATTCGAGCCCTTCACCCATCGCCCATACCTGCACGATATGCCTTCCCCCCTGAGCCGGACAAACAGCTCCCCCATGTCGGCCGGGGGCTCCTCGCGGACAAAGTCGCCCTTCTGCTCGCAAGCCTCGTCGTAATAACCGAAAAGCATGTAGTTCTCGCCGTACTTCTCCTTCATGTAGGCGCTCTTGGAGCGAAGAACAGTGTAAATCCCGCCTATCTTCCTGCCTGCTTCTGACGATACCTCGAAAACGTAATCTGGCATAAATACACCCCGAAATAGGTATCGAAGGGGCCCTTTTTAAAGGTATTGGGAATTTTTTCGCCGCAGATGGGCAGGAAACCTTAAATTCCCAAACGTTGCCAATTCCAACGGGTGGAACAATGACTTCAAATATGCCGATCTGCCAGAGCTGCTCAATGCCCATGAGCAAGCCGGAGGCTTTTGGGACTAACGCAGACGGGAGCAAGAGCAAGGAATACTGCACGTTCTGCTACCAGGGCGGAAAATTCACATTTCAGGGCACGCTCGAGGAGATGATTGAGAGGCTTGTCGCCATGTCCGGCAAGATGGGCATGACCGAGGAGCAGGGTCGTGAGATGGCAAAAACCGTCCTTCCCAAGCTCAAAAGATGGAAAAAGAAGTGAAGGCGGCCAATCAACTTGTGCGTTGAAACGATCTGAATTCGAAGAACGGAAAGTAATTTAAGCCAATTCTTTCATATGAATAGCCACGTGCCCCGGTAGTGTAGTGGACCAGCATATCGGCCTGTCGTATCAGAAACCAGCGCGGTTTCCGAAACTCAACAGCCGGTTCTGTTTTGCAGCTAGTCGGTGACCCGGGTTCGAACACAATCCCTTTCTTTTTGGGAAAAAGAAAGGTCTCGTGGCTTCCCAAAGAAAAAACGGAAGCTGTCCCAAAAGAAAACGATGGGACTCGAAATTCCCGGCCGGGGCGCTTTGTTTTTGTCTTGAGGCAGCCCCGGCCATGCGTCTCGGCAGATACTTGACTCCCGACAGGGGAGTATTTGTTCCTGTCTTGGCGCATTGTTGGCACCTTTTTTGTAGCGTCCTTGGCTCTCCTCGGCAAGGTTTAAATAGACTGCCCATGTTGATCGACGAGAGTTTTACCGTCGAAACACGTCATTTCTGCGGAATTGAGGCGCATTTATGAATAGGGGGGCGGGGCACGGTTTTTTATCACTTTATGGCGCTTATTAAACGGGAGGTATATCCGAAATGAATCAATATGCTTTATCAATAAGACAACCTTGGGCAGAGTTGATTCTTCTAGGTAAGAAAGATATTGAAACGAGATCATGGGATACAAATTTTAGGGGAGATTTTCTAATTCATACTTCAAAACAAGTTGATATCGAAGCGTGTCAACATTTCAAGATAGAACCGCATTCGTTGATTACAGGTGCAATCGTCGGAAAAGCGAAACTTCTTTCTTCAAAAGAGTATGTTTCAGTTCAACAGTACCGGGATGACGACTCAAGACATGCTGCTGGCTTCTTAGGGTTTTCAATGCCAAAATACGGATTCGTGCTGGCCGAGATACAACGACTCAGCCCTAGGTCCTACAAGGGGGCTTTAGGGTTTTTTGAGGTGGATATGTAATGGGTTCAAGAACTGGTGCATCTTACACCTCAATTCTGGGACGAAGTAGAAAAATCCACAAAAGCATTACTG